>JAESRU010000213.1 GCA_016764455.1 Hyphomicrobiales bacterium
GATACCCCCGGCGGTGTTGTCGACATATTGGCGACCTGCAAGGACGGCAAATGCGTGCGGGTTCAAACCACAAATATCGCAAGCTTCGCCACCCATCTGGATCACCCGCTTGAAGTTGAAGGCTTTGGCACGATCAAGGTGGATGTGGCCTATGGCGGCGGGTTTTTTGTRCTYACYGAYGGTGCGTCGCTCGGATTTTCCATTCARCGCGATGAAGCCCGGCAATTGGTGGAAACSGGCGAAGCCATCAAGGCTGCGGCGCGGGCGCAAATACCCGTCCAGCATCCAGAATTTGAAGCTTTCAACGAAATCGTTTTTACGCAATTCACCTTGCCGGTTGAAGAAAAAGACGGGCACAAAAGCGGGCGCAACACAGTTGTCATTTCCCCCGGCAAACTGGATCGCTCGCCCTGTGGCACCGGCACATCAGCCCGCCTTGCGGTGCTCCACGCGAAAGGCGAAATCGCTCAGGGCGAAGCCTTTACCAGTTATTCGGTAATCGACAGCACATTTGAAGCCCGGATCGAAGCCGTTGGCAAAGTCGGAAAATATGATGCGATCACGCCCTCAATTGCCGGACGAGCCTGGATTACCGGGTTTCACAATTACGGCCTTGATCCCGATGATCCGTTTCCCGAAGGCTACACCTTGGCGGATACCTGGTACCGGGCGCTTGACTAGCGATATCCCGTTTCGGTTGCATTAAAGAAATTTTCAGGCCGGGGCGCCATAATGCGCGCCATGGGATCGGCACTCAACACAGCTATTTCAGGATTGCAYGCAGCSGAAGCCCGTGTTGCGTCAGCYTCCAGCCGGGTYACAGACACGGCRCGCGCTGAAATATCCCAGCCTGATCAAACAATTTCCCCGCCAYCCTCACCAAATGCGCAAGCACCTGAACGCCCTGCCGGTATTCGCCCGCCAACAGGGCTTAATGACACGGACCTTATCCGCGATGTTATTGACCTGAAAGCTGCTGAAGCCGGGTATAAAGTGGCGGCCAAGGTTCTGACAGCGATTAAAAATACCGAAGACAGCCTGCTCGATATTTTTTCGTGACATGGTGCATACCGGTCATGTTCGGGATCCATAAAACAGCCTGAAGCCATCCAAGGATCTGCGCCCTAAATCATTGGTTTTGTTCGTTATCGGTATCGATCTGTCCTTCCAACTGGGATCGATGGCTGCGAATTGCCGAGGCCATGAAACTGGAAAAAGCGCGGAGGCGGGCGTTTGTCTTCATGTCCCGGTGGGTCAGAAGCCACAGAACGTAACCAGGATCTGGTTTTGCAGGCGATAGCCGGCACAGGGATGGCTCGGTGTCGCCAAGAAAACAGGGCAGCATCCCTATTCCCATTCCGGCCTTGCAGGCCTCCAATTGTACMAGCACGCTTACAAATTGGCCTTTAACCGGGATATCTGGAAACGGGCTCTGCTTTCTCCATTTGGCAGATTTTTGCCGGTCACCAAATCCAATCCAACACGCGGAATTCGGGTCGTGGGGGTCGTGTTCCTCAATATAGCTTTTTGAAGCATAGGCGGCGGATGCGCATGTCAGAAGTCGTTGGCCAATCAGGTGCTCAGGAGGATATTGCGCAAACCGCAATGCAACATCTGCTTCGCGATAATCCAGATCAGCAGATTCATAACTGACTTCGATCTCAAGTTCGATYTCCGGGTAGGCTTTGGCAAATGCAGCTAAATTGGGCATGAGCAAATTGGTGGCAAATGCGTCTATCATTGTAACACGAATTGGACCGCTGAGTTTGTGATCCTGTCCAAGAATACGACGCTCCAGCCCTTCCAGTTCATCTTCAACCTGCTCGGCAACCTGGAGCATGTCTTCACCGACCGATGTCAAAACATAACCACTCGGCAAGCGATCAAATAGCCGGACGGCAAGTTTTTCCTCCATGACGTCGATGCGCCGGGCAACGGTCGAATGGCTGATGCCGAGATATTTCGCTGCGGCACGCACGGTACCGGTCCGCATAAGCGCCATGAAAAGTTTGATATCATCCCAGTTCATTTTRGTAGGGTTTGTCTTGTTTTTGATATTTGAAACTCCAAAAATGGATATTTTGTTCTAATATCAAGACATATATTATCGGCGTTACCTGATCAATTATTTTTCGAAGAGCCGTACAAAACGGCCCTTCCCGGTTGATGGGAAAATGTTAATAAACAAGCGAGACAGAAATGAAATATCTTTCAATTTTTCGCACCGTCTTTTTGGTGCTCGTAACTGCCTTCGGCTTTTCAGCCGTTTCAAATATGTATCCAGATACCAGCATGCAAAATGCCTCGGCAGCTGCTGGACAAGCTTATTTTGTTGACTTGTTGTATTTGCAGGAAGGAAAAACCCCGGAAGATGCACAAGTCTATTTTGACAAAGTCGAGCCGATTATAGCGAGACACGGCCTCGAGCGCATTGCTCCGGGATTTGTCATAACAAGTGTTATGGCCGGCGAGGCAAGTCCCGACCTTGTGAATGTCTGGACGGTCGGTGATCCGCAACATACTTTTGCTGATATATTTGCCGACCCGGCCTATCTTGAGCATGTTCCATTGCGGAATTCTCTTTTCGATATGGCGCGCTCACACATGTTTATGATGCGCGCTGCCGGACACTAATTTCCGGAAACTTGCTTCCAGAAACATATGGTTCAAGTTACCGGTCAGGGGCGTAAACCTGACAGACTAAAAAGTGCCCTGAACTTAAAGATTGTCATTCTGGATATCCTGTTTGGGTATCCAGAATGACATAATTCTTCGAGGCATTCCGAGCACGTCTCAAAACCATCGGAAACCGATCAATCAACAACCATACCTGTTAGCGCGATTGTGCGTGGTATTCGTCGTTCGGSCGCATATCTGTCGCCGCTGACATCCGGTTCGTCATATTGTAGAAGCTGGCGACAGCGGCGATATCCCAGATATCACGCTCTGAAAATTTTTGATCACGGAGCGCCTGGCGGTCAGCTTCGACAATTTGGTCAGGGTGATCTGTCAATTTTACAGCAAAATCAAGCATCGCGGTCTGGCGTTCATCAAGTTCTGCRGCGCGGTAATTCATAACCRATTTTTCGCCAAGGCTCGGGTCGCCAGACAATTGCCGAACCGCCGCGCCATGGGCCGTCAGGCAATAGTAACAATGATTTTGCGACGAGACCGCGACCGCGATCATTTCCCGCTCCAGTTTTGAGAGCCCGGAATCGGCAAGCATCAGATCGTTATACATACCCATAAAGGCGCGCAATTTGTCAGCATCAAAGCTGTAGGCGCGCAAAACATTGGGGACCATTCCAAGCTTTTCTTCGCACTTGTTGAAGTAWGCCTTCARRTCGTCATCCATCTGGCTGGTTTCWGGCAATTGAATATCAAGMGCGATCGCYTTSACTRWTTTWGCTGTACTCACATTCGWCTCCTTTGATRYGGGGTKTGWTCAATTAGATCGCGCAATGGGATTTGGCTCAAGGTATTGATTTGAGAAATTCAGGGAAATTAATCGACATTTGGAGAAGTTTAGCCAAAGTTTACCATGATTAAATTTTTTGAGACGCATATTTCATTGTCAGAACTGAAGCAGGGGAACTTTCATGTCATTTGGCGATCAATCAATACAGAAAATCATCGGTGAAATTGTATCCGCCGCCGGAAAACGGAACAAAGCCAGTGCCGCCGATAAAACTTTTATTGCAGAGCTTTATGCCGGTGCTACCAAAGACGAGCTGGAACAATATAAACGCGCTGAACTTGCTGAAGTTGGTATGGCTGCGTCGAAATTCCATGCCAGTTACAAAGTCGGTAAAGGCAAAATTCGCATTGCCAACCCCGACGTAACAGCGCGTTCGGATTTTGGCCTTGAAGAACCGGTTTCGGTGATCGAAGTCCTGAATGAAAATATGCCGTTCCTGGTTGATTCGATCATGGGCGAATTGCAAGAACGCAGTTATCGGATACATCTAGTCCTCCATCCAATACTTGAAACCAAACGCAATGGTGCGGGAACTTACAGCAAAGCCGCCAGTGTCGTCCCGGTTCGAGAAAGCTTCATTCATATCCATGTTGATCGCATCGATTCTGCTGATGAACGCAAGGATCTGGAAAATTCGCTGAATAATATTTTGGCCGATGTGCGCGTTGTGGTTGCCGACTGGCGCCGGATGATGGGCCGCCTCGACAATGCGGTCGATGCATTTCAAACCAGCCCACCGCCGATCCCGGTTGAAGAAATTGCTGAAGGTTTGCATTTTCTCCGCTGGTTGATCGATGCGAATTTTACCTTTCTCGGGATGCGGGAATATTCGTTTGACCCGGAAAAACCAGAATCACGCTTCAAGCCCGTGAAAGGAACAGGTCTCGGCATTCTTCGCGACCCTGATCTGAAAGTATTGCGCCGAGGCAGCGATCTGGTGTCATTCACGCCAGAGCTGCGCGAATTTTTGATGCAACCAGTGCCGCTGATCGTCACCAAGGCAAATGTACGATCATTGGTCCATCGCCGTACCCATATGGATTATATCGGCGTGAAGCTGTTTACCGAAGACGGCAAATTGTCGGGCGAATTGCGTATCGTCGGTCTGTTCACATCAACCGCCTATACCCGCAGTACGCGGAATATTCCATATCTGCGGCGCAAAGTGGATTATGTGCTGCGTGCGACCGGGTATGATGAAGACAGCCATACCGGCAAGGCGTTGCAGAATATTCTTGAACAATATCCCCGCGACGAATTGTTCCAGATTGAACCAGATACCCTGGCGCGGTTTGCGCTTGCGGTTCAGCATCTCAACGAACATCCCCGGATCAGGGTTTTGGCGCGGGTGGACAAATTTGACCGGTTTGTATCGGTACTGGTTTTCATCCCAAAGGACAGGTTCACAACCGAAGTTCGGGAAGAGGTTGGGCAATATCTGGCGACCAAATATGATGGTCGGGTATCGGCTTTTTACCCCACTTTCCCGGATGGAATGTTGGCCCGTGTCCATTTCATTATTGGTCGTTATCGCGGCGAAACGCCGAAGCCGGAACAAGCCAGACTTGAAGCCGATATCGCGAATATTGTGCGCAACTGGGATGACCGGTTGCACGCCGCGTTGGCGAGCGGCGCGGAACTCTCAAAACTGGATGAATTGCGTGCCCGTTATTCAGGCGCGTTTTCAGGTGCTTACCAGGAAGCCTTTGGGGCAGATCAGGCGGTAAGCGATATTGCGGTTATGGAAGAGATTGCCGGCACCACTAATATTGCTGTCGATTTTCTGAACCGAAATCCAGATGGCGACGCTAAACCCGGTTTGAAATTATTCAGTCCCGACCACCCGATCGCCTTGTCTGAACGGGTTCCGGTGCTTGAAAATATGGGTTTCAATGTCATCAGTGAGCGGTCTTACCAGACCAGCCCTCATGAACGCGCCCATGTATCGCTCCATGAAATGGTGCTTGATGTGGCTGACGGTGGGGCGATTGATCTGGCCAAGCGTGGGCCGTTGCTGGAAGATTGTTTCAAAGCGATCTGGGCCGGTAAAGCCGAAGATGACGGTTATATCGGCCTTGTATTGCGCGCTGGTCTGTCGTGGCGCCAGGTWTCGATCATYCAGGCCTATAGCCGCTATTTRCGMCAGGCCCGGATCCCGTACAGTCAGGATTATATGTGGACGACGCTGAACCGTCATCCGGCCATTGCAGCTGATCTGGTGGCGTTGTTTGAAGCTCGTTTTTCAGTTGAAATCAAAGAAGATGCCAAGGCCCGCACGCGATCAGGCGACAGGATCACCAAGCGGATTCTTAAAGCTCTGGAATCTGTTGAGAGCCTGGATGAAGACCGGATCGTTCGCCGGTTCATCAATCTCATTTCTTCAACATTGAGGACCAATTACTGGCAKCRGGAAGACAATGGTGATTTCAGGGCGACCTTGTCGCTAAAACTGGATTCACGTGCCATCGATGAACTCCCGGCACCCCGGCCATACCGTGAAATATTTGTCTTCAGCCCCCGGGTTGAAGGGGTGCATTTGCGCTTTGGTCCGATCGCTCGTGGCGGCTTGCGCTGGTCCGACCGGCCGCAGGATTTTCGCACCGAAGTGCTTGGGCTGGTAAAGGCCCAGCAGGTCAAAAATGCCGTGATCGTTCCGGTCGGCTCAAAAGGTGGCTTTGTTCCCAAATTGATGCCAGCCAATCCGGGCCGGGAAGAATTCATGGCAGAAGGCATCGCGACCTACAAATTGTTTGTTGGCTCGCTGCTGGACATCACCGACAATCTTGTTGGTGACAAAGTGGTCCCGCCAAAAAATGTGATCCGCCATGATGGCGACGATCCCTATCTGGTAGTTGCTGCCGACAAAGGAACCGCATCCTTTTCTGATATCGCCAACGGCCTTGCTGATGAACGCGGATTTTGGTTATCGGATGCTTTCGCCTCTGGTGGATCGGTTGGCTATGACCACAAGAAAATGGGCATTACCGCGCGTGGCGGGTGGGAAGCGGTTAAGCGCCATTTCCGCGAGATCGATCACGATATCCAGACCAAACCGTTTACGGTTGTAGGCGTAGGCGACATGTCAGGCGATGTGTTCGGCAATGGCATGTTGTTGTCAGAAAAAATCAAATTGCTGGCGGCGTTTGATCACCGCGATATCTTTGTTGATCCCGATCCCGATCCAGCGAAATCGTTCATAGAGCGCAAGCGGTTGTTTGAGCTGGAGCGGTCAACCTGGCGAGATTACAGCGCCAAGTTGATTTCAAAAGGCGGTGGGATATTTTCCCGACGTGATAAATCAATCCCGCTTTCCAGCCAGATGCAGGATTTGCTTGATCTCAAAAAGGCCAATGCAACACCAAATGAAATTATCAATGCCATTTTGAAAGCGCAGGCTGATCTGCTCTGGTTTGGCGGCATCGGAACCTATATCCGGGCGTCTTCAGAGACCGACGACGAGGTTGGTGATCGCTCCAGCGACGCGTTCCGGATCACGGCGCAGGAATTGCGGGTCAAGGTGATCGGCGAAGGGGCCAATCTCGGTGTTACCCAAAAAGCCAGGATCGAATTTGCCAGTCTCGGTGGGCGGGTCAATTCAGACGCGATTGATAATTCCGCCGGGGTGAATTCCTCCGACGTTGAGGTCAATATCAAAATCGCTCTTGGCAATGCGGTGCGCGATGATCGTTTGAAAATGCCGGCGCGTAACAAATTGCTTGCCAGCATGACCAAAGACGTGGCCGGATTGGTGTTGCGCAATAATTACCTGCAAACCCTTTCATTGTCGTTGGCCCAGCGGCGCGGCATGTCTGATTTTGGGTTCCAGGTGCGGCTGATGCAAGATCTGGAATCGCGCGATTTGCTGGACCGCCACGTGGAAGACCTTCCCGACGACATGACATTGACGGAGCGGGAACATGCGGGCGAGCCGTTTACCCGGCCAGAGCTGGCAGTGCTGTTGGCCTATGCCAAAATCACGTTGTTTGACGATATGTTGGCTAGCAGTGTTCCAGATGATGAATATCTCGGCAGAGAATTGATGCGGTATTTCCCGCCTGCGTTGCAGAAGAAACATGCAGGCGACATTGGAAGCCATCGGTTACGGCGCGAAATTGTCGCAACCATGTTGGCAAATTCKATGATCAACCGTGGSGGGTCTACCCTGATCAACCGGTTGGTGGATCAAACCGGCGCCGATGTGGGTGAAATATCAGCCGCCTACGCAGTCGTCCGTGACAGCTTCCGGATGGGCGACCTTCATGGCGAATTGGATAAGCTGGACAGCCGCATTTCGGGCATGCTCCAGATCGATCTCTATATTGCGGTTCAATCGTTGTTGCGGGCCCAGATGATCTGGTTCCTGCGCCACGTGCCCTTGCAAGAAGGAATTGGGTCGTTGGTGGAACGCTACGGCGAAGGGATCGAGACCATCCGCACCCAYATGTCGTCATTCCTGCCGGCTGCCAATTTRCGCGCCCTGAAAGAAGATGCCGGGAAACTTGAAAAACAWGGCGTTCCTGCYCCGCTTGCRGCGCGTATTGCCGGGTTGGAYATTTTGGGTACGGCTCCAGATATCGTGCTGGTGGCCGGGCGTACYGGAAAATCYGTTGTTGAAGTTGCAAAAATATTCTTTGCCCTCGCAGCATTTTTCGGCACCGACCAATTGGTAGCGATCTCAAAGGAACTGGATGTGCCTGAA
>JAESRU010000214.1 GCA_016764455.1 Hyphomicrobiales bacterium
TCAGCCAGATGATGCGGCTATAGTCTGCAAGCTCGTTCAGGGATCGCGCCGTGACGCCGTCGATGCGCACGGTGCGCCTGTTCTCGCCCGCATCCGGGGCAAATGACCCTGACCCTGTGCCTATTTCAACTTGCCCGTTTGGGCCTGTGAGCCGGCCCCAGACCGCCCAACCGGCGCTACCGGACAGAGCTGTATTTTCGGTATTCGTCCCGACCGGGTGCTGGATGATTTCCTGATACCCGGCGCGGCGCAACCCGCGCCCGTCGCATAAAAACGATACAGCTTCGAGAAGGTTGGTTTTGCCCGCACCGTTTCTACCGGTCAGAACAATTGGGCGTGCATCAAGGGTGAGCGACAAGGATTTATAGTTGCGAAATCCCGTCAGCTTTAGCGCTTCAACCCGGCAATTGACGGGGTTGGCAGAGTTTGAAATTTCGGCAATTTTCGCCGTCATACCTAAACACGCATCGGCATCAAGACATAGATTGCGCTTACATCATCGGGGTCGCGAACCAGCATTGGTGACCCGGAATCGGCCATGTCGAAACAGGCCTGCGCCCCTTCAAGCTGGCCCATAATGTCCAGCAGATAGCGGGCGTTAAAACCGATTTCCAACTCATCGCCGGCATAATCAACATCCAGCTCCTCAACGGCACTGCCGCTATCGGGGTTATTGACTGCCAACACCACACGGCCTGCATCCAGATTTACTTTGACCGCCCGGCCACGTTCGCTGGAGATGGTTGAAACCCGGTCAACGGCCCTGGTGAAGGTTGCCGTATCCACGGTCATGGTTTTGTCGTTGTCTTTCGGAATCACCCGGTCATATTCCGGGAARGTGCCGTCGATCAATTTYGAYGTSAGYACGATATTGTCRAASGCAATTCTRATYTGSGTGGCGGAKARRTCRATYGCGACAYYATCYTCGCAKTCTTCAATCARYTTGTGCAGCTCRAGAACCGTTTTRCGGGGAATGATAATACCCGGCATGCCRGCTGCACCTTCGGGGGCCGGTAATTCTACCATGGCAAGACGGTGCCCGTCGGTTGCCACCGTGCGCAACATGGCGTTGCCATCGGTTTCAGCTACATGCAGATAAATGCCATTCAGATAATAACGGGTTTCCTCGGTCGACATGGCAAATCGGGTCTTGTCGATCAGACGGCGCAGGTCACCAGCGCTGATCTGAAAACTATGATCCAGCTCGCCGGTTGAGAGGATCGGGAAATCTTCACGCGCCAGGGCCTGCAAATTAAATTCCGAGCGCCCTGAACGCAGCACCATGCCGGTACCGTCTTCGTTGAGTGTAAATTCAAGCTGGGCACCATCTGAAAATTTACGGACAATGTCGTAGCAGATATGTGCAGGGATCGTGGTCGCGCCCGGTTCGCTGATTTCGGCAGCGACCGTCTCGACAACTTCAAGATCGAGGTCGGTTGCCCGGAGGCGTAATTCGTTGCGATCCGCTTCAATCAACACATTGGAAAGTATCGGAATCGTRTTGCGACGCTCAACCACACTCTGAACATGGTTGAGGGATTTCAAAAGGGCCGCGCGTTCGATGGTCAGCTTCATGATTGTTTCTGCTGGTTTGTGTCTGTCCAACGCAAAGCAGTCATTTCGATACCACCCGCGATCCAAAAAAATTCTGTCAGACGGGAATATTTGAAATACGCCCCAGACGCAAGCGCCGCGAAAATGTGGAGGAACAAGTGCAGGGGAATTGTCCCCTGCACCAGGTGTTTTTCTAAAGTCTTTACGCTAGTCCCTCATGTCCTCGATCAACCGGCGCAGCATTTCAATCTCGCTGGCGAGGGTTGTATCTTCGGAAATCATTTTCTCGATCTTGCGCACAGCGTGCAGAACCGTGGTGTGATCACGCCCGCCAAACCGACGCCCGATATCGGGGAAAGACCGGTCGGTCATGGTTTTTGCAAGATACATGGAAATTTGCCGGGGCCGCACGATCGACCGGGTCCGGCGTGGCGAAATCAATTCCTGCTTGGTCACATTGAAATGTTTGGCGACCAGACGCTGGATGCCTTCGATCCGGATACGCCTTGGTTCCGGAGTGCGGACCAGATCGCGGATCGCATTTTCAGCTGTTTCCACCGTAATTTCGTATTTTGCAAGCTGGTTGCGGGCAACAATCCGGGTAAAAGCTCCCTCCAGATCACGACCATTGCCGGTAATCTGTTCGGCRACATATTCGAGAACCTGGTCCGGCATGTTGAGGTTCGGGAAGCGGCGCTTGGCGACAGCCCGTCGGCGACGGAGGATTTCGAGACGCACAGCCTTGTCGAACGGGCGAAGATCAGCCACCAGACCAGCTGAGAGACGCGACCGCATCCGCTCATCCAGACTGTCCAGATCAACCAATGGCCGGTCGGCCGCCACCACAATCTGGCGGCCCGCTTCAATCAGCGCATTCAGTGTGTGACAAAATTCCTGTTGCAGGGTTGGTCCCTGCAAAAACTGCATGTCGTCGATCAACAAAAGGTCGATGTTTCGCAATTGATCCTTGAAAGCGACCACTTCTTTTTGCTTCAGGGCGGATACGAACCGGTACATGAAGCGTTCAGCGGTCAGGTAAATGACCCGCCTTGAGCGTTGTTCACGACGCACGGCCCAGGCGACGGATTGCAGCAAATGGGTTTYACCAAGCCCAACGGAGCCATGAATATAAAGCATCTTGAAATCTGCCGTGCTCGGGTTGCTGCTGGCAACCTGGCGGGCGGCTTCATAGGCGAGGCGGTTAGAATCCCCRACYACAAACGAATCSATTGTAAAACGCGGGTCCAGCGGTGATGCCAGATCGCCCGAAGACGAATGCGCCCCGATATCGCTTGCCATGAACCCTGAAGTGCCGGCTAGATTATTGGAAGCTGCATCAATTACCCTGTCGGTAGAAGGCTCCTCGTCATTGGATTTGACCAACACCACCGGGGTTCTGACCCGAATATCAACCTTCATGACTTTGTCGGTTTCATTTTTCCAGAGCGCCAATACCCGGTCCTGATAATGCGACTGGATCCAGCTCTTCAGAAATTTGGTAGGCACCGAGAGGCTCAAAGTGCCGCCATTTAGGTCTTCCGGCTCTACGCTGGCAAACCAGCTTTGAAAAACCTCTTCGCCAAGCTCGGCGCGAAGCCGTTCCCGCACCCGCCGCCACATATTCGCCAGACTTTTGGTTCGTCCGCCGCCTGCTGATCCACGTCCCGAATCCCGGTTTGCCATTCTCTGCTATGCCCCCGATTAGGTTGACTGCCTGTACAGCCAACCCTGTTTAACGCCGCCCGGTCATTGCCGGAATTTTTTTCCAGCTCCGGTAATCCAGATCCTGGTATGCCTTTGGTTCATTTGGCCAACATGGTCCGGCCCATAAACTGTCTTCAATAAATCGCCACTATCTATTTCTGTCTCCAAGGCAGACCGGATTCCTTCCAGCCCTCTACTTTTCCGCGTTGGCCGCTATCATCAAGGCCACCTTCAAATCCGCGTAAAACATTGTAACTTTTGCTAAAACCCGTCGTCATCATGGCGTCGGCCGCTGCGCGGCTACGGACACCAGACCGGCACAAAAAATAAATCGGGGTTTCTTTCCCACATCCGCGCGCGCTCAATTCGGTTTGAAGAGTCGCGACAAAATCCGGGTTCACATTCATTTCCGGATATTGCTGCCATTCGAGAAGGATGAGGGATTGGTCCAACTCAGATAAATCAGGCACGCCAACGAAATTCCATTCGGCAGAGGTTCTGACATCAACCAAAACCGATCCAGGATCAGATTTCAGCTTGGCCCAGGTCTCGCTTGGCTCAATATCGCCAGCATAAACCAGATTATCTTCACTGGTCATAACGCGCGCTCCCAAACAGACAAGCGCTATCAACCATTGACTCAATGAAAAAACTCACTGTTCCAGCCGAGCAGAAGCGGGAAGGGAATGCAGCCAAAATGATCTGTGCTGATTTATTTTGCATCTTCGCCTAAACCCGGTTTATTCTTCGCAACAATACTTGAATTACGAATTTTTATTCTTCTTATACCAAGTCAAAGCTTCGCCGTTGCTTGTAAATCCAAGCATAATCTCGTAAATTTGAGAATATCGGCCGGAGACGCCGTCCTGATGCTTGAAGACTATACATCTGGTCTGGCGGTGGCAAGCCTGAATCATCCCGGGGGGTCAAGAATCTTYCCTCACCACGCCTGAAATTCGCACCAGGACAATCATTGGGGTTTTTGCAAATCGTTGAGATTCAAGCGATTCACGGCTGTGGACAAGCCTGTGGAGGACTTTCAAAAAAAATTACAATCGTGTCCCGGCCGGGGTCTGGAATTCCGCAGAAAACTGCCAATTTCTGCTTTGCTTTCGAGTCATACCCGTAAGCTACTGATATATCGAAAAAACTGCCGTCAGAAAAAGTGGTTCACGGTTTGAACCTGGCCAAACCAATTTGACGGAGTGGATATTTGGCCGCCTGTCGTGAAATACAAATCAGGCGCCGGGAGGCCCGACGCCTGAGATTGTTTCTAATTTATTCTTGTGCCTGAAAATCAGGCAGGCATCACGCGGATACGCTGGGACAGGCGAGAAACCTTCCTGGAAGCGGTATTCTTTGGCAACAGGCCACGGCCCGCTGCGCGCATGATTTCCGGCTCGGCAACCTTCAGGGCATCCATAGCCCCGCTGCGGTCACCAGATGCAATTGCAGTCTCGACGCGCTTGATGAATGTGCGCATGCGCGTGCGCCGGTCACCGTTAACAATGGTGCGACGCGCGATTTTACGAATGGCCTTCTTGGCCGAAGATGTATTGGCCATCAATGAGCCCTTGTCTTAAATGCTAGCTGCCGTTGCTATCGAAGCATCGACGCTTTTGCCAGAATGAATTAGGCTCCGTGTTGCCGGATATAAACCGAACAAAAAAACACTTGAAACCGGGTGCGCTTATATCGGCATGCGGGGCCTACGTCAACAAGTCTTAGGCCAGATGCATCATACTATGTTCAGCGACGATCAACGAGATCATTTCTGTATGGATTTCGCATTTAGCAATACTCTTGTATCGACCAGATATATCCAGCTGGCATCCTGCTTCAGGACTGGAACAATTTGGCCATTGCACCCAACTCTTTGGCATCCAGCTGGTTGGGGCCCTTGACCATCATGTTCCGACCAAGATTGGCCCAATAGATGAAGGCGGCGCGGGCCTGAACCCGATCGGCAGGTACCCCTGCTGCCTCTAGAAGCTGGCACACATAATCCAGCCGGATTTTATCGATTTCCGCCACCGCCACCGCCACGTCCGCATTTTGCGCCGCCCATGACCTGATTGCACGTTCCAGCCGATCTTCGTGACCCATGGCTTTGTTCATGAGCAATTCAAGCCGTTCGCTGGAATCACCTTTTTGGTCAACATCTTCAATGATATCGTCAGTTGCACGCACACGCCATCTGGCCAGAAGTTCACTGTGAAACGCGCCTATATCGCGGAAATGCCAATAGAAGCTGCCGCGCGAAACCTGCAAAGACCGGCATAATGGTTCCGCCTTCAGGGCATTTGCACCAGACGCCGCCAAAATTTTCAAGCCATGATCCAGCCAATTGGATTTTGATAGGCGCGGGGGTTTTTGTGATCGTGTTGCCATGGCCTAACCATACATAAATGTATTGACGATTCGCAATGGTTTTGTTATCGACCATACATAAATGCATGGTGATTGAAATGAATGACATTTTCCTAATCCTGGCGGGATGCCTCGGCATGATCATTGCGATTGTTCATGGCATTCTTGGTGAAAAACAGGTTGTGCGGCCGATCCGAGATCTACCCCGTACCGCCAAACGCGTGGCCAGCGCTGTGATGTTTCTGAGTGCACTTTACTGGTTTGTCGGGGGTATGGTTCTTGTCGCCAGCCCCTTTTATCTGGAAGCTGGCGACCGATTTGTCGCGGCGATGATTGTCGCCGCGATGTATTTGTCCGGCATGCTCGCCAATATCTGGGCCACCAGAGGTCGCCACTTTGGCTGGGCTTTGCTGGGCGCCGCAACAATTCTCACCGTTGCAGGCGCGTAAAGCGAGCCTCTAACGGTTTTTGAATTGCGGAGTACGCTTTTCAGCAAAAGCCGCCATGCCCTCTTTCTGGTCTTCGGTGGCAAACAGCGAATGGAAGAGCCGCCGCTCAAACCGGATGCCTTCAGAAAGCGTAGTTTCATAAGACCGTTTGACGGATTCTTTGGCCATCATCAGCGAAGGCATCGACATCTGGGCGATCTTGTTGCCGGTTTCTATGGCTTCATCAAGCAGCTTGTCAGCTGCAACAATGCGGCTAACAAGGCCGGAGCGTTCAGCCTCTTCGGCRTCCATCATGCGSCCKGTSAGGCACATWTCCATGGCYTTTGACTTRCCRACAAAACGGGTCARGCGYTGSGWKCCGCCRGCSCCYGGKRTRRYKCCRAGRKTAATTTCSGGCTGGCCRAATTTGGCWKTMTCKGCKGCGATAATGAAATCGCACATCATTGCCATTTCACAACCACCACCAAGGGCATAGCCTGCGACCGCTGCGATGACCGGTTTTCTGACCCAGGACAAATGTTCCCAAGACGTGATGAAATCCTCTTTATAGGCTTCCATATAGGTTTTGGTTTTCATTTCCTTGATATCGGCTCCGGCGGCAAACGCCTTGTCACTGCCAGTCAGCACGATGCAGCCAATTTTATCATCGGCTTCAAAGCTGTCCAGCGCTTGGGCCAATTCATCCATCATTTGTTGGTTGAGTGCGTTGAGCGCCTTTGGACGATTGAAGGCGATCAGCCCGACCTTATCTCTGGTTTCAACGATGATTGTTTCAAAAGCCATTTTGTTCTGTTCCTGTTGTCTGATCGCCATTCATTGAAGGAATGGCAAAAAATATTCCTATTTCTGGCATACCGGACAATAGAAAGTCGAGCGTCCGTTCTGAACAATGCGGAGAATTGTCCCTTTGCACCGGTCTCGCGGGCAATCTTCCCCAGCCTGGTCATAAACTTTGAAGGAATGCTGGAAATAGCCAAGTGACCCGTCGGTATGGCCAAAATCCTTCAATGACGACCCACCCGCTGCGATGGCCCGGGTCAGCACATCGCGGATTGCGGTGACCAGCGGGGCGATTCGTTTTCCAGGTGCCCCGCTTTTGGTGGTGATCGACCCGGCGGATCGCTCCGGCGACAGGCTGGACATATGCAACGCTTCGCAAACATAAATATTGCCGAGCCCGGCAACAATGCGCTGGTCCATCAACGCCGCCTTGAGGCTGGTGGCGCGGCCCCGGAATGCGTCATTGAGGAAAGGTTCGTTTAGATGATTGCCAAGCGGTTCCACCCCGATGTCGCGAAACCGGGGATGTTGTTCCAGATCGGATTCAGGCACCAGCAGCATATAGCCGAACCGGCGCGGGTCATTATAGGTAATAAGCGTACCGTCACTTAGCGTGATCACCACATGGTCATGGGCAACTTTGCGCGGGATTTCATCATGAAACCCGGCGGTACCAGCCTGGTTGATTAAAAACCGCCCCGACATGCCCAGATGAGACACCAGCACTTTGCCAGACGCCAGGTGTATCTGAATATATTTTGCCCGCCGTTTCAGCCCGGTGACCCTTTGGCCTTCAAGGTCACCCGCAAAATTCTCCGGGAACGGAAATCTCAGGTTTTTGCGGCGCAGCTCGACCTGGCGAATGGTTTTCCCTGTCATTGCCATATCCAGACCACGCATGACGGTTTCCACTTCGGGTAGTTCTGGCAAAGATTTATCCTCTCAGGTATTTAGGCAGGCTATCCGGCTTTTTCGCCGGGCGTTTCATTTACGCTTTTCGCAAACCAACATAGCGCTCGCGCCAGTGCTGCGCTATGGTCCCGTTTGCAGTTGGAGAGAATTCGTTGAGTAACCAGACCCAAGACGAAAATGCCGGACATTTCGGGTTCCAGGACATTGATCCAGGCGCCAAACAAGGCCTTGTGGATGATGTGTTCTCAAAAGTAGCAAAGCGCTACGATTTGATGAATGACTTGATGAGTGGCGGGCTGCACCGGCTCTGGAAGGATGCCGCGATCAACTGGCTGGCACCTAATGCTGCTGGTGGCACCTACCGCCATAT
>JAESRU010000124.1 GCA_016764455.1 Hyphomicrobiales bacterium
AATATGGTCAAAACCCTTTTATCAGAGCCTGATAAGCGCGGAATATACCATTTTTCCGGCGGCCCGGATGTGAGTTGGGCGGCGTTTGCCCGCGAGATTTTCCGGCAGGCGGGGCTGCCTTGCGAGGTGGGCGATATCCCCAGTGCGGATTACCCGACCCCGGCCGCACGACCGCTGAATTCAAGGCTGGATTGCGCCACACTTGAGGCGTCTTTTGGCATTAAACGGCCCAAATGGCAGGCTGGGTTAGCGGAAATCCTGAAAGAGGTGCGAGATGAATAAACGTAAAGGCATCATTCTGGCCGGAGGCTCGGGTACGCGGCTTTATCCGATCACCATTGGCGTCTCCAAACAACTGCTGCCGATCTATGACAAGCCGATGATTTATTACCCGCTTACGGTGCTGATGCTAAGCGGCATTCGCGAGATTGCCATTATCACCACGCCGCAGGACCGCGCCCAGTTTCAGCGCACTTTGGGCGATGGCGCGGCCTGGGGGATTTCCCTGAGTTATATCGAACAACCCAGCCCCGACGGGCTGGCGCAGGCCTATATTCTGGCCGAGGATTTTCTGGCCGAGGACGATGGCGGCAGGGCCGCCAGTGCGATGGTGCTGGGGGACAATATATTCTTTGGTCACGGGTTGCCGGAGCTTTTGGCCGGGGCCGATGGGCAGGCCAGTGGCGGCACGGTGTTTGGCTATCACGTGGCCGACCCCGAGCGCTATGGCGTGGTGGATTTTGACGATGAAGGCCGGGTGCGGCAGATCATTGAAAAGCCCGAGGTTCCGCCGTCGAATTACGCCGTGACCGGGCTTTATTTTCTGGATGGCAGCGCGCCGGAGCGGGCCCGCGCGGTCATCCCGTCCGAGCGGGGCGAGCTTGAGATCACCTCGCTTTTGGAGCTGTATCTGAACGACGGTCAATTACGGGTCGAGACCATGGGCCGCGGTTTTGCCTGGCTGGATACAGGTACCCACGCCAGCCTGCTGGACGCGGGTAATTTCGTGCGCACCCTGGAACAGCGCCAGGGATTGCAGGCCGGCTGCCCGGAAGAGATTGCTTATGCCCAAGGCTGGATCAGTGCCGACCAACTGGCCGCCCGCGCGGCGATGTTTGCCAAAAATGACTATGGCCGGTATCTGGCGGCGCTGCTGGAATAAAGCTCTTCAAGCCTTGCGGCTTTCCTCGCGAGGGAAGTGGTGAGGTGAGCGTTGGGGGTCAGATCGTCTGGCCAATGGCCTGGCGCAGCATCCAGACCATACGTTGAAGGCGCAGGCGGAACAATGTTGCGGCCCCGCGCAGGCGTTCACCCCATGTGTCGAGTTTGGGGTTGAACAGCAGTTTTGGCAGGTGTGCTATAGCGCTTAGCGGCATGGCCAGCGCCTTGATTGCCCAAGCGGCGCGGCTGGCCAGCCGCCCCCCCGGACTGGGCCGGGAAGATTGCGCCAAGGCAAAGCTTTCGCAGGTTAAGCGGTKCCATTTGTGACGCAGCGCTGCCCAGTCAGAGCGGCTGGGATGACGCACCCGCAGGCCATCTTCGTAAATCAGGCGATAGCCTTTGGCGGTGGCGCGAAAACTCCAGTCGCGGTCCTCAGATACGGCAACGCGGAACGGTCCCACATCGTCGAACACTGCCCGGCTGRTGACCAGATTGCCCGAGCCGGAAAAGCCCTGCACCTCGATGTAGTTTTTGAAATCAAAGGCAAAGATCGCCTCAAAGGCTTGGGCTCCGTTGCGCGGCGCGGGGGTTTCATCAAACACATCCACCCGCCCGCCGATCAGGTCGGCGCGCGGGGCCACCTGACGCGCCATGGCCAACCAGTTGTGATCTGGCACGCAATCGGCATCAATGAACAGCAAAAGTGGCGCGCTACTGGCGTTAACCCCGTGGTTACGGGCCGGGCCTGCGCCTTTTTCGGGTTCACAAAGAAACCGCACCTGGGGGAACATCGCATGCAGCCGGTTCGGGGGATTGGGTGAGTTGTTATCGACCACCAGAATTTCGGCGCCCGTGGTATCATTGCGCATCAACTCGCTCAGGCAAAATTCCAGCCGGTCGACATCATTGTAATGTGGGATGATGACGGCAATGTCGGGATTTGTACCGAGGGTCTTAGTAGTAGTCATACTCGTATCCGTGCGCCCCGCTCATATAACGGCATTTGTTCAGGACGATGCCCATCATATTGGTAAGCTCGGCGATATGGCGTTCGGCCACATCAATCTGGGCCATGCTGGTCTTTTCGGCGGCGACGACCAGCARGGCGGCRTCAACATTCTGCAAGAAGCCGAAGTTGTCATCGCTGGCCATAAGCGGGGGCATATCGAACAACATCAGGTCCGGCTCATAGGTTGCTTCGATCTGGTCCAGTATTTCTTTCGCCCGGGCATCCTGGAGGATTTCCGAGGGGGTTTGTATCGTGGTGCCATTATTGAAGCCAAAGATGACATTGGGACCATAGCGCTTTGCGTGGTCAGCAAAGCTGACCTGGCCACCCAGCACATCCCCCATGCCGTAGGGGCCGCTTTGGTCGAGGATTTTGGTCAGGCCCGAGCGGCGCAGATCAAGGTCCAGGACGATGGAACGCCGGTCACGTTGACGCGACAGGCTAAAGGCCAGGTTGGCGGCAATGGTGGATTTGCCGCAATTGCTGTGCGGTGAGACAATGGCAACACGGCGCCAGTCATTGTGTTTGGCCTGCTGCAAGACCCTTGTGCGCAACATGTCATAAGGCGCGCTTTCCTTGCCGCCTTCAAATGTGGTGATGCGGTTGCGCAGCAGTTTCTTTTTCTGGCAGCGAAACTCGGCCAGAGCCGCCCAGGCCCCTTTATCCGGTGCGCTTGATGCGGGCGGGGGGGTCTGTTTCTTGTCCGGTTCTGGCGCTATCGCTGCGGCATCGCTGCGTTGTGCACGGGCTTTTTCCAATGCCACCTGAAGTCGTTCCATTCAGAGTACCTCCGCTGCAGTATTTTCAAGGTTTACCCGGGTCATGTTCACCACCGCACCCCCATCTTGTTCATGATCTTGTCGGCGATAAGGTCCAGCGGCAGGTAATAGGTGTGAATGGCGTAAACCAATCCCGGGATGCCAATGAGGATGACCAGAGCCAGCAACAGCTTTGCGCCTTGTTGACGAAACCGTTGGCCGCGCGTCCTGGTGTAGGGGATGGTGGTCAGCGGCGTGACCCCAAGGCGTTTGATAATATCTTCGGGGCGGCGGGCGGTAGAGTTCAGCATTTCCATCAGGAAAATCAACCCGATGCCGGCAATTATGCCAAAGGCAATACCGCCACCGGCGATCAGGGGCCGGTTTGGTTTGGTCGGTTCACTGGGGATTGCCGGCTGTTCGATCACCGACATGCGCTGGCCGCGCGACCGGGTTTCGATACTGTCTCCGGTCCGGGCCTTGGACTGACGTTCTTCGGTCTGAGTGTATTGCAACCGGATACTGGCATATTTGCGTTCCAGCTCTTCCAGGGCAATCGAAACCTCGGGGGTTTTTAATATGTTGTCGTTCAAGGCCTCAAGCTGGGCCTGAAGAGAAACTTTGGTGTCCTCCAGAATGACCACACGGGCGTCGATTTCGTTGAGTTGGATGGTGAGTATGGCAGGCAGGGGTTCGTCCTGAGGCTCGGTCGTTTCACCCTCGGGGGCCTGTTCTTTTTCTTCCTCTTCCTCGGAGAGGGGCGCGGAGAGATCGACCAGCCGGGCCTCGGCCTTGGCGATCCGGGCTTGCAAAAGTTTGACGCGTGGGTTCTCGGGTGAATAAATCACCAATGCATCATCCAGCTGGTTCTGCAATTCCTGCAATTGCATCTCTTCGGGGCTGAGCGTTGCTTGTTGTGGCTCATCTACCTGTCCGGTGATCTCATAAAGCTGCATCAGCCTTTGGCGCTGGCTTTTCAGGTTGGTGATGTCACGACCTGCCTGAGCAAGACGATCCCGTAGTTCCGATTGTTCGCCGAGACGAAATTCAAGCCCTTCGGGAAGAGCATYGACATTGGCCTGTTTGAATGCAAGGATACGGGCACTTTGGGCATCCAGTTCTTCGCTGAGCCGACCAACTTCCTGGGTGAAGAACTCCAGCGTTTCGCCAGAGCGGCCTTTGCGATATTCGCTGTCCTGCTGTAGGATCAGGGTCAGGYATTCGTTAAGAACCTCGGCGGCTGTCCTGGCCCGGGATGCTTCAAAACTGATGGTCATCAGCGGCGCCTCTTTCAGACGGCGGCTGCTGGTATCGATGTCTGTTCTGGCCCGCATGGCCTCGACAATCTCATCCGGGCTCAGGTCGCTCAGGTCGTCCAGCACATCCAGCCGACGGGCGATGTCCAGAACATTCGACCGGGTCAGCAGCCGCTGTTGTACAATCTGCAACTGCTCGAATGCCGGGGTCCGTACCGTCGAACTGGCCAGTTCTTCGGGTATCTGCGGCGATTCCACCAAGATCACCATCCTGGAGACATAGGCCGGCGGCAAGGTATAGGCGACAGTGACCGCAATGGCCGACAGGATTGTCGCCACGATCAGGAAATAGGCAAACCGCCGTCGGAAAATGGAAAAGTAAAATCTTAGATTGTCCATTTAGTGCAGGTCTCGTTCGATTGGTGTGATGGTTGTCATCTGACACGCCGGTGCCGCGTTTGATAACAACCGCGTTCGGCGTGTCAGATGACTTTGATTAGCCGGGGCACGCATCAGGCTGGTTCCTCTTGGGGGCAGGAGATCCCGCCAAAATATACTTCATCTTCAAGCACCTGCTCGACAGTGCTGGCGCTTATGAACATCTCTTCCGCACTCCAGGCATAGAGCATGGCAAAATCGCAAAGCTGATTGACCAACCGCGGTACCCCATCGGTTTTCTCATGGATCAGGGCGCAGGCTTCGTCGGTGAATTCCTTGCCGCTGCCCCCGGCAGTACGCAGGCGGTGGCCGATATAATTGGTCACGGTTTCGGGCGACATCTTGCCAAGGTGAAAACTTGCCGCCACCCGCTGGGCCAGYTGGCGCATGTCGGGACGTTGGACCATATCACGCAGTTCCGGCTGGCCAACCAGGATCAGCTGTACCAGAACATCCTTGTTGGAATTGATGTTGGTCAGCATCCGCAGTTCTTCCAGGCCTTCAACCGACAGGTTCTGGGCCTCGTCAAAGATCAGGATGACGCGCCGGGATTTGGCATATTCTGCCAGCAGGAAATCCTGTAACGCCTGGAACATCTTTACATAAGGCGCGCCCGGCTCGATCTCGATCTCGAGAGCATTCAGGATCCACTGGATCAACTCGCCGCGATCGCCCTGGGCGTTGGACACAAGGCCGATCGACACATCGTCCTCGATCTGTGGCAAAAGCTCTTGCAGCAGGGTTGTTTTACCCGAACCGATCTCGCCGGTGATCAGGGTGATCGGCGCACCGGACAGGATGCCGAATTCCAGAACCGCAAAGGCCCGCTTGTGCTGACGTGACCAGTACAGGAATCCAGGGTCGGGGAGCAGCGTAAAGGGGCGCTCGGTCAGCCCGAAAAACGATGTGTACAGTTTGTTGGAGCCCATACTATTCACAGATACCCCACAATTCCTGCCTTCTCAAACATACTGGTAACAAGATCACAACATCGGCTACGAATCTGCCTATTCGTAACACCTGTATAAGGGGCGCTGCTTTCTGTTGCATCACGATTCTGAATATACATGCTACTTGTTGTCCTGCTCTGAGCCAGATGGGTACGCGCCAAATTCTACAGATTTGTGGCGAATCGAAGGCTCTTCAGATACAGCAAGTTGGCCGGGCTTTCAAAAATTCGGGGTTTTGCGCGCCACAATATCAACAAATTCACGTGAATGTCAGCCAGTGTCGCCGAATCGGGGACAATTCCAGTTCCCCTAGAAAGTGAGGGGACAGCAATACACACATAGTAGATGTATTAATTTCAATGGGTTACAAGGATATGCCTTGACTCACGGGGTGCCTTTAGGCTATTGAGGTCGACAATGATTTTGAACCTTAGGCGAAATTTAATAAAAGTGGGATGAAAGCTAGACAAGAATATGGAAGAGGCTGTAAATTCTCATGAGGGGTTCATATTTTCTTTCGTACCTGATTCACGGGCTGCCACATTCTGCTGAATGCCCAAAATTTCTGAGAGTTGATTTTTTTGATGACCGTTTTTTTCAGACATTCGACAATTGACAAGAATACATCGCACAAGCCGGTGATGGCCAAATCCCTGCCCCTGCGCAGAGATGGCTTTTATCGGTTGGGTGGAAAGATGGTATTTGACTGGCTGCTTGTTCTGGCCGCTCTGCCGGTTGTGGTCCCACTGGTCGGCATTCTTGCGCTTTTGCTGGTTCTGGGCGGGTCGGTTCCGTTTTACCGCCAGCGGCGTGTGGGTCGTAACGGCAAGGTCTTTCAGATGCTGAAGCTGCGCACCATGGTGCCGAATGCCGAGCAGGTCCTGCAGGACTATCTGGCGAAAAACCCAGAGGCCCGCCGGGAATGGGACCGAGATCAGAAATTGCGCGATGATCCCCGGGTCACCCGGCTGGGGTACTTCTTGCGCAAAGCCTCGATTGATGAGCTGCCACAGCTGTGGAATGTGCTGCGCGGTGAAATGTCGCTGATCGGGCCGCGCCCGATGATGGTTGAGCAACAGGCCCTCTATCCCAACCCCGGGGCTGCCTATTATCGCCTGCGCCCGGGCATCACCGGATTGTGGCAGGTATCAGACCGTAATGAGAGCAGTTTCGCCGAACGGGCGGATTTTGACGGCAGGTATTATAACGACCTCTCATTGCAGGCGGACCTGTCGATATTCATGCGCACGATCGGTGTTGTGATCCGCGCCACTGGTTATTGATCAGCCAGATTATTTCGCGCCAGTGCATAAGTTCGCGACTGTGCATAAGAATGTGTTAACATCTGCCAGCATGACTATCGGGGTCTGGCGGGATCGGTAAATTTTGGAAATTATGACAATGTTCAAACGCTTCTTCATTCTGGTGTTTCTCACCATGAGCCTTGGCCTGCTTACCGCCTGCGAGACGGCCGAAGAGCGGGCGCAGGTACATTATGAAAAAGGGGTTGCCTTGCTGGAACAGGGCGACGTTGATCGCGCGCTTGTTGAGTTCCGCAACGTGTTCAAGCTCAACGGTTTTCMYAAAKWGRCCCGCCTGGCCTATGCGCAGGCTGAGGAAGATCGCGGCGATATTCCGGCGGCCTATGGTCAGTACCYGCGATTGATCGAGCAATACCCCGAAAACCTGACAGGGCGGCGGGCGCTGGCCCGGCTGGCCTCTGAGCGCAACAACTGGAAAGAGGTCGCCCGCCACCTGAAGGTGGCACAAGAGCTGGCGCCAAAAGACCCGGCCATTCTGGCCATGCGGGCCGGGCTGGATTACCGAAATGCGCTGCTGGACAAAAATGCCCAGGCCGCAGCCTTGGTGGTAAGGGTCGCAGAGGCCCTGCTGGCTGAAGATCCGGGTCTTCCCGCGGCCCGCCGGGTGGTGATTGACGACCGGCTGCGTCAACAGGACTTGCCGGGGGCGCTTGCGGCCATTGACGAAGGACTAAAGCAGGCGCCGGACACCCGGATGATGTATCTGCAACGTCTGAGCGTACTGGAAAACCTCGGGCAGGACGATGCCATCGAAGCACAGCTGAAAGATATGGTTCAGCGCTTTCCGGAAGAGCAGATATATCGCACGCTGATCAATTGGTATGTGTCCAACGACCGGCGCAATGACGCCGAGGCCTATCTGCGCGAGCGTATAGCGCTTGAGGTTGGAGATGGGATCGTTCAGCTGGAATTGGTGGGTTTTCTGGCACAACATTCCAGCCCACAGGCGGCGTTGGACGAAATTGCCCGAATTCTGGCGGATAGCAGCGGTGAGGGCGAGAATCAGGCACAGAACCGGGCGCTGTTTCGCTCGGTGCGCGCCGGGCTTGATTTTGACCTGGGCAATCAAGAGGCCGGGATCATCGAAATGGAGGACATCCTGAAGGATGCCCCCGCTTCGGACGAAACCGACAAGATCAAGATTGCGCTGGCCAAAATGCCGGTCGGTCACACTTTTATCTGCTCGATTGTTCACACTTTTTGTAGCCTGTACTGTCACGATTTTATGTCTCCGACATC
>JAESRU010000215.1 GCA_016764455.1 Hyphomicrobiales bacterium
TGCCTGCATAGACAAATCCATCTCAGCAATCTCGGTCAGCAACAATGTGCCACCATTAGCTTGCTCAAGCAGGCCATTTGCAGATGATGTTCAACGCGACCGGCACGATCATTGCCATGGTCCATATCCTGCTGCCGTTTCTTATCCTGCCGCTCTATTCGGTTATGAAAACCATCCCGCCAACCTATATGCGCGCAGCACGGTCGCTGGGTGCCGATCAGTTTACGGCTTTCAGGCGGATCTATGTGCCACAAACCCTGCCGGGTGTCGGGGCCGGATCGATCCTGGTTTTCATTCTGTCGATCGGATTTTACATCACGCCTGCGCTGGTTGGGGGCCAATCCGGGACGCTTATTTCAAACATCATCGCCTATCACATGCAGAGATCGTTGAACTGGGGGCTGGCTGCAGCGCTCGCAACAATGCTGCTKGTYGGCGTGATGGCTTTGTATTGGCTCTATAACCGCATTGTCGGYGTCGACAATATGAAGCTCGGMTAATTGGGAGACTGAAGATCATGGCRCTACCACCWTATGTAGGYCCCGGAGAACGGCTTTGGTTTTATTCCTACCGRACYTTCTGCGCGACCGTTTTGCTCTTTCTGATWTTGCCRATYYTGGTGATCANRYCRYTTTCKTTTNWWTGNCRGAGCCGTATTTTTCCTTCTCCGAAGGTATGCTMCAGCTTGATCCTGACGCGTATTCGTTACGCTGGTATCTGGATATTCTTGAAAACGGCATGTCTGATCGCGATGCGCCGTTTGGCTGGGACTGGTTGGCCGATAGTTGGGCCAACGCCCAATGGCTGCATTCCATGCGCAACAGCTTTATCATTGCGATTGCYGCGACCATTTTGGCGACCGTTTTCGGAACGCTTGCCGCGCTCGGACTTAGTCAGTCGGATATGCCTTATCGCAACTTGATCATGGGTCTTTTGATCGCGCCGATGATCGTGCCGTTGATCATTACGGCAGCCGCTCTATTCTTCTTCCTGTCCGATTGGGGTCTGAGCCAAACCTATACCGGGATCATAATTGCCCATGCGATTCTAGGCGTCCCCTTTGTGGTCATCACGGTGACCGCGACCCTTGTCGGGTTCGATCGAAGTCTCATTCGCGCTGGTGCCAATCTGGGTGCTAATCCGCGCACGGTGTTCTTSAAGGTCATCATGCCGCTGATCCTGCCCGGCGTTATTTCCGGTGCCCTGTTCGCYTTCATCACCTCTTTTGATGAAGTGGTGGCAGTGATCTTCCTGGCGGGTTTCGAGCAGCGCACGATCCCACGGCAAATGTGGTCAGGACTGCGCGAGCAGATCAGCCCGACCATTCTGGCAGTGKCTACGATCATGGTGATATTGTCAGTAATATTGCTGGCGACCCTAGAATTGCTGCGCCGCAGATCAGAACGCATGCGTGGCATCACTCCGGCCTAGWCRGRTTRGAAYGNGCAGGGCTTGWGTGAAAACCYGGGCACATACGRCSCGCCTWTCRGTCAKAAGYTTCGYCTGCATRCTGAGYTTTGTCAGTATACTGATTTTATCTCAGTCATCGGTAAYCGGACAGTCGCGMCCWGAAGTTGACGTGACCCTGGTGCTCGGCATYGATTGCTCCTATAGCGTCGAYGCCAACGAATTCCTGCTTCAGAAAGCGGGCATTGCSAACGCTTTGGTGTNGCCGGCGGTATTACGGGCAATCGCTGACGGGCCAATTGGCCGGGTGTCGATCACGATCGTGCAATGGTCCAGTAGCGAAAGCCAGCTCACCGTTATTCCCTGGACGATTGTAGAAACACCCGATGATGCTGCCCGCCTGGCGCAGGCAATTTTGGCAACCCCGCGCCAAACGGCAGATGGGGCAACATCCATTTCGGCGTTCCTGTATCACGGCCTGAACCTGCTTGCGACCGGACCGCATCGAGGTTTGCGCTCCGTTATCGATGTAGCTTCAGACGGCACCAACAATAATGGCTCGGGCGTGGACGCGGCCCGCAACACGGCGCTCGCCGCRGGTGTCACCGTCAACGGCCTYGCCATCATTCATGAGGTTCCCTGGCTGAARYATTATTTCAGMAACCATGTCACTGGMGGCCCGGGAAATTTTATCATCCTGGCGGATTCATATGAATCRTTTGCCGACGCCATGCGCCGCAAACTGGAGCGGGAAATTCGCGGGCTTGGAATTTCCTGATACGGGAATTGTGCGTATTCCCGATAAATCTGCTATATTTTGGTTGCGGCATTGTGCCCGGTATTTGCCGGGTTGAGATNAAAAAAATGGTTCTTCGCCTGATCGCTACCGTTATCAAGATTTTGCTGGCATCCCTAGCAGTAGGCGTCATCCTGTCGCAATTGGACATAACGCCGGAACAGGTGCTGGCTGAAATCGGGCTGACGCCGGATCAAATTTCAAATTATTTGATCACCTTGTTTCATTGGGCTATCCCCCACCTAATCCTGGGCGGGGTTGTTGTTCTACCGGTCTGGTTGGTGATTTTCCTGTTCCGGCCACCGCGGCGGTCTGATTAAGCGGTCCGCTCCATTTGCGCCAGAATGTCGCGGGCAATGATCACCCGCTGCACTTCGCTGGTGCCTTCATAAATGGTTGTGACCCGCACATCGCGCATATAGCGCTCGACTGCAAATTCTTCCGTATATCCAGCGCCGCCATGCAGTTGCAAAGCCGTATAGCAGGCGCGTTGCGCTGCTTCGGTCGAAAACAGTTTTGCCATAGACGCAGCAGGGCCAAAAGGTTTGCCCTGTTCCTTCAAAAGTGCCGCTTGCAGGATCAACAGCCGGGCCGCTTCAAGCTCGGTTTCGTGGTCAACCAATTGCCATTGGATGCCCTGGAAATCTGCGATCCGTTTACCAAATTGCCGGCGTTCACCGATATAGCTTTTCCCTGCATCAAGGGCGGCACGGGCAATGCCGCGCGCAACCGACGCGATTCCGATGCGGCCGCCGGCAAGCTCGCCAACGGCAATGCGGAAGCCATCATTTTCAGCGCCCAACATCGCATCAGCCGGAATTCGGCAATCATCGAATGTGATCACATTGGTTAGCGATCCGCGCTGGCCCATTTTTTTCTCGGCCCGCCCGATGATCAACCCTTTGGTATCGGGCTCGACTAGGAAACAGGAAATGCCTTTGCCCTTGGGGGCGTCCGGGTCGGTGACAGCCCAGACAACAAAAATTCCGGTAATGCCGCCTGAGGTTACGAATATTTTCTCACCGTTCAGCACCCATTCGTTGCCGTCCATTTTGGCGCGCGTTTGCATGCCGGATGGATCAGAACCTGCGCCTGCTTCGGTCAGGCAAAAAGCGCCGGAGGAATATGTGCCATCGCAGATTTTCGGAATATGGGCGGCGCGTTGGGCCTCTGTACCGCAGGTCTCGATGATTTCGGCAACCAGATTGGTAACTGACAAAGTGACGGCCGTTGAGGCGCAGGCGCGCGCTGTCTCCTCGAGCGCCAAGGCATAAGAAACCACACCCGCTTCTGTCCCGCCATATTTCGAGGAGATATTGATTCCCATAAACCCGGCTTGAGCCAGGGTTTTCAGATTGGCGAGAAAATCCTCCTGGCCTTCACCTTTGTCGAGAATAGGAGCATTTGGCGCCAGCAAATCTTCAGCGAACTTGCAAGCTGATTGCTTGATCAAAGTCTGTTCTTCTGTCAGTTCAAAATCCATAACGTACCTTCCTGTTTGAAGTGGAGCTTATCTTCAGATTTCGATGGCGAACAGTCACGGATCGGGAAATGACAGGAAAAAGCCAAGAAAAATGTCTTTGTTTGTATGATGGCCTAGCCCGCCATTTCCGGKTACAATTCATCAAAATTGCGCTGCGCTGATCGAGCCAGCCAAAATTCTGATTGCGGATTTTCTATGCAGACTGGTGATGTTGATGCCACATCCCGGCGCAAGCCCGGGCTTGGTGTGCTAATAGCGCTCGCGGCGTTTGGCCCGGCGGCGCTTAATATTTTCCTGCCATCGATGCCAGGTCTGCAAGCCTCGTTGAACATCGACAATGCAACCGCCCAATTGACCCTGACGGTTTATTTGGGTGCTTTGGCAATCGGGCAGCTATTTGTCGGGCCTTTGTCTGACAGATATGGCCGTCGCCCGGTCGCGCTGGGGGGCATTCTCCTGTTCACCATTGCTACCTTCTTTTGTTCCCAGGCTGGGACGATAACCGAACTTTTGATCGCCCGGGTCTTTCAGGCCGCAGGCGGGTGCGCCGGCATGGCGCTGTCTCGCGCCGTGGTGCGCGATATGTATGGACGCGATAAAGCTGCAAGCTGGATCGGTTACGTAACCATGGCGATGGTGACCATTCCCATGCTGGCACCGGTATTCGGCGCCTATCTTGATGAATGGGCCGGGTGGAAAACCGGGTTCTATTTCATGACCGGCTGGGGTGTTGTGACATTTGCAATCATTTGGGGCGGGCTTCATGAAACCCATCACAATCCTGTTGTAGCAATGAATATGCGCAGCGTTTCTGCCAATATCAGAAAGCTGCTCGGAGAGCCCGCTTTTCTCGGCTATGCCATGAACTCTTCCTGCGGGGCCGGGGCTTTCTTTGCCTTTCTCGCAGCCGCACCTTTCGTCATGGTGCAGACCTATGGGCTGACCCCGTCTGCCTTTGGCATATATTTTATCACCACATCGTTTGGCTATATGCTCGGCAATTTTCTGTCGGGTCGATACGCAGAAGTAGCGGGAGCCAACCGCATGATCCTGATTGGTACATGGTTGATGTTGCTCGGGTTGGCATTGCTGGTGCTGCTGAGTGTTGTACTCCCCGGGCACCCGGTCGGAATTTTCCTGCCGATGTTCGTCATCGCGCTCGCCAACGGCGTGAGTATTCCCAGTGCGATGGCCAGCGCAATTTCTGTGCGGCCTGAAATTACCGGCACCGGCGCAGGTATCGTCGGCTTTCTGCAATTTGGCGTTGGCATGATCGCCACCTGGCTGGTCGGAATCGTGCACGGCAATACATCTGTCGCTATGGTCATGGTCATGGCCGGCTGCGGGATATGCTCATTTTTCGCAATGCTGGTCGCCCTGCGTGCCAGCCGTGATCTGGAAATCCAGTGATGCGCAAAGGCGCTTGTTTCAGGCGACGCTAGAATGCCAGACAGGCAGATAACCGGCCCGTAGAATTTCGATTATTGCAGCCGGTGTGATCAAGACGCCTTTCGCGGCCTTGGGCTTGCTCATCTGCAGACGATACCCATCAGGTGACCAAAGCCATAAATTCTGGTTCTTGATGGCATAAATATCCTTGCCTGCCGCGACCATTGCGCCATCGGGCAGGGAGGTTCCATCCACGATAACCGGGTTTAATTTCCCCGATACCGACCTCTCCTTATGGAGAGCAATATCCATGTCATCTGCATGTGGCGGATTGATAAGGCCAAAAGCTCGTTGCCAGCGGCCCGCAAATTCCAGCGCATCGCGCCGCCGACATTCAAAACAGGGCCGGTGACCAGCAGCAAGCGCAGTAACCTCATCCAAAAAAAACAATTCGGTATAGCCTGGTCCCATCACCTGGCGTTGCCGGTTCTTGAAAGATGTTACGCAGCAAATCCAGCTTCGCGACGCCCATTGCCGCCGCATCAAGGTTCGCGATGCCGGGTCATGAATGCGCCCACCCCGGTTTCCCATAAACAGGCCGCGGGCCGGATTGGCAATTATCTGTCCTTGCGGTGTAACACGGTTTTGCAGGGTCATTTCTTGGCATTCTTTGTCTGGAAATTCAAATTGGCATTTATCCCCTTGAACACTATAAGATTGGTGATTGCTGAAATAGCCAGGTTGTTCAGGAAACAAAATCATGCCGGTGATAACGAATATCGAAGATCTTCAAAATCTCGCCCGGCGCCGGGTGCCAAAAATGTTTTATGAATATGCCGATACTGGGTCCTGGACCGAGGGTACTTATTTCGACAATGAAGCAGCATTTCAGCGCCAGAAATTGCGCCAGCGCGTCGCGGTCAATATCGACAACCGCAATCTAAAATCCGAGATGATCGGTGAAAAGGTGACGATGCCGGTGGCGCTGGCGCCAATCGGTCTGACCGGAATGCAGCATGCCGATGGCGAAATTCTGGCAGCCCAGGCGGCAGAAGAATTTGGTGTGCCCTATACCCTTACAACCATGTCGGTTTGTTCGATCGAGGATGTCGCGGAAAACACCACAAAGCCATTTTGGTTCCAGCTCTATGTAATGCGCGACCGGGGATTTTCTGAATCTCTGCTGGCCCGTGCCAAAGCGGCAAATTGCTCAGCCCTGGTGCTCACGCTCGATCTGCAGGTGCTTGGCCAACGCCATCGCGATCTGAAAAATGGTCTCAGCACGCCGCCCAAACCAACGCTTGCTGTGATGCTGGATCTAATGCTGAAACCGCGTTGGTGCCTTGGAATGCTGGGAACCAAACGCCGCTCATTCGGCAATATTGTCGGCCACGCCAAGGGCGTCACCAACATGACATCGCTTAGCGAATGGACCCATGAACAATTTGATCAAACCCTTGATTGGTCATCGATCGAGTGGATCAAGAAACACTGGGATCGCAAACTCATCCTCAAAGGCATCAATGATGTGGAGGACGCGAAAATCGCCGCCGACATAGGCGCCGACGCGATCCTTGTCTCCAACCATGGTGGCCGCCAACTCGACGGCGCACCGGCATCTTTTGATATGCTTGGCGATATTGTGGATGCGGTTGGCGATCGGATTGAAGTGCATCTCGATAGCGGTATCCGCTCGGGCCAGGACGTCTTCAAGGCGTTGGCCATGGGTGCCAAAGGCACCTTTATCGGCCGCTCATATATTTACGGATTGGGTGCSATGGGAAAAGCMGGTGTGACCAAGTCCCTTGAAATCATCCATAGAGAACTTGATCTAACCATGGCTTTATGTGGCGAACGAGACATTTCCAATCTCGGCCGCCACAATCTGCATATGTCCTGATCGAATAGGTTCTATTCGCAATAGGCCCTATTCGCAGGTCGCGACGTCTTCACCCGCAGCAAGCGTGGTGCCGTCTGCATTCAGCTGTGCCAGAAAAGCGATGACGTTGAGCCGGTCTTCTTCTTTGCGCAATTTGAGGGTCATGCGCGAACGCCCGTCCAGATATTCGCTTGGATTTTCAAGATAATCGTTGAGCGCTTCAACGGTCCAGTTGCCGCCTTCTGCGGCGCGTTCCTGCATCGGGTTTGAATAGCGATAGTCTTCAACACTACCGATCGGGCGGCAAAGTATGCCGTTCAGCATGGGGCCGACGCCGTTGCCAGCACCTTCACCGGTGGCGTGACAGGCTTTGCACCTGCGAAAAATTCTGTCGCCGGCTTCCGCGTCGCCCATTTCCAGGGCCAATGCCTGGCCTGAAGCCAGAGTAAAAAAACCAAGGGCGGCAATCGCTAACGGGCGGATGCTGGAAAAAAATTTCATCATAAAAACTTTCATATTCTGGAAAAACTGACTAGAGCCAATCTAGTCTAGTGAGCGGCATCCGACAATCGCAAAGCCGTATCTGCGTCGATTGGTATCATTGGCTAAGCCTGGAAAGGTCAAGCCCTTCTTCCCAATAGGGGTTTTGGCCATAAATTCCGGCCAGGTAATCGATAAATAACCGCACTTTGACCGGCAGAAATTCCCGGCTCGGGAATACAGCATAAATGCCGACCCGCGCCCCAACGTGGTATTCGGGCAGGATGATTTTCAGCAATCCTTTTTTAAGTTCGGGTCCCACATCCCAGGTCGAGCGCAGCGCGATGCCCATGCCAGCCAATACCGCTTCGCGCACTACTTCGCTGGAATTTGTCAGCAACTGGCCTTCAACCCGGATATCAACCGGTCCATCAGGCCCTTCAAGCCGCCACACATCCTGCGCCGTTGTCGCCAGGCAATTATGCTTCATCAGATCATCAAGGGTTTCAGGCATATTGTGGGTTTTGATATCCGGGTTGAAGGCCAGTTGCTGACAAATTCCAGCGAAGTAGTGCGCGAAGC
>JAESRU010000110.1 GCA_016764455.1 Hyphomicrobiales bacterium
GCGTTTGCCGTCACCCAGAATGCGGGCCACTGCAATCTTGGTGTTATCGTACAAAATGGAAACAGGTACACCGCCAAAGAACTCAAACGCTGCAACATGGCCATCACAAAAAGCCTCCGAGTTCTCACGTGGATAAGCTTTGACAAACATCGCATCGCTGTGGGGCAGATCAATCACCAGGAAGTGGATTTTGCATTCAACCCCATCAATGACCGCCAAAGCCTCACCAAAATCAGCCTGGGCATGGCCTGGCGCATGATAAAGCGGCACAAACACCTCGCGGGTGCGCTGACGCACTTCCTGAATGTAGTCCTTCACAATGGTATAGCCACCATCAAACCCGTGTTCCACCTGCAGGCGTTCAAATACCCGCYTGGMCGTATGGCGCTGCTTTYTGGGCCGGGTCTGATCGTCTGCCAAAATCTCGTCGATAATACCGGTGAAYGGCCCCAGCTTGGGACGTCGCACAACTTGCTTGCGCCGGTAGCCTGGTGGAACAGAATGTAAAAGAGCCTTCGAAACCGTCCGCCGGTTAACTCCAAATCGACGCGCCGCCTCACGCTGGCTCAACCCGTCATGATGACACACAAGTCGAATACGACGATATAAATCCACACCATACATCCTCAAAGCCCCCGAACTGATAAAACAAGTTCAAAGACTTAAACCGTGGTGCACTTTTGCACCGCCACAACACGACAACCGTGCCGTTTTAATGGTGTACTATTGCACCGGCGTTCTCAGTAACGAAGACATCTGGAATAAAGCCTTGTTTCTTCAGTAATTTACGCATCAGTTTCAGCGCTGCCTTCTTGTTTCTCCGGGATTGAACAAGGATATCAAGGACTTCTCCCTCACTATCCACCGCTCGCCAAAGATACATTCGTCTACCGTTAATGGACACGAAAACCTCATCAAGGTGCCAACGATTATCTGGACGAGGGCGCGATCTCCTTAGTTTGCGGGCATAGGACTGCCCGAATTTCAAAGCCCAACGTCGAACCGTTTCATATGAAACATCAATGCTACGTTCAGCAAGCAGATCTTCCACATCCCGATAGCTAAGCGGAAACCTGAAATACAGCCAAACGGCATATCGGATTACATCCGGTGGAAAACGATGACGAGCATAGGAGATTTTGTTCATCTTCCAAGGCTAATGCCTTGCTGAAATAAACGCACTTAGTTTTAACGTGACATTGCCGGTCACAGGTATGACCGTTTTCCATTGATGGATACAAACACTTCATCAAGATGCCACTGAGCGGCACATGCAACGGTTCAAATCCCCCGGCTCTGCCCAGCGGTTTCTCTCAGTTCATGCTTCTATTTACAACACTTTCTACGTCCAACGCCATTTGATATCTCGAAAAACATTACGCAAGTATCGGAGTGAAGCAATGAACCTGTGGGAGACCGCGACCGCTGCAGCTTGATCCAGGCTTCAATTCAAATTCGCTCGACTGCGGTTGCATAACGTGACAATGCCATATTTTTCATCCTCCCAGACTAACGCCATAGGTAAATCCAATCTAGCGACTTAACTTGTCAATGCCCACTCAGCGGTTTCGTGCGTCTTTGATTTTTTAATGTGACAATCCCGCCGCATCAGTTGCCCCTATGCGAAGCGGTGGTTTTCTCAAACCACGCATGGATGTAAAACCGGCTTAATAGCTGAAGCTTCTCCGATTTTCCTAGATCGCTTTAGCGTTGCGCAGCTGCTGGAGTTTTTCTTCTGTATAACCGATACCCACGAGAATTTCGTCGGTATTTTGGCCCAGTTTTGGCGCCGGTTTGGCAGGCTGTTCGGAGCCGGCTGAAAGTATTGGCGTGGCTAGCATTTTATAATTCCCATAGCCGGGAAGATTGATCGTTTGAATGCCCTGCCTTTCGGCGACAAAGGGATTTTCCAGTGCCTGTCCGAGATCGTTGATGGCAGATGCGGGTACCTTGCCATCAAAATGAGTCAGCCATTCTGCTGTGGTTTTCGTGCTCAGAATTTCATCAAGCATATCCTGAATAACAGCACGGTTTTCCAGGCGGTCTTTAAATTTCACAAATCGCGTATCCGTTGCCCATTCCGGCTTGCCAAGAGAATGGCATAGGGTTGGCCAGAATTTCTCTTTGTTGCACATGATGTAAATCCAGCCATCTTTACTGGTATAAAGCTGGCATGGTGTCAGGGAAGGGTGGGCCGATCGTGGTAAACGTTCCTGGCGGTGCCCCTCATTTAGATACCATATAGAGGGATACGCCGTATTGCTCATGGCGATGTCGAACAGGGATACATCCATGTCCCGACCTATGCCGGTCGCCCGCGCACCGGTCAATCCGGCCAGCAATGCATAAGCCAGCGCCAGTCCTGTCATTTGATCGACAACAGACAGGCCAAAGCGTGTTGGTGGTGTGTTTGGCTCCCCGGTCAGGGAAAAGTAACCCGCTTCAGCTTGCATCAGATAATCAAAACCGGGCCAGTCCGCGCGTGAGCCTTCCCTGCCATAAGCGGAAAGGTGCGCGCAGATGATTTTGGGGTTGGTTTCTTTCAATGCATCATAGGTGAACCCCAGTTTTTCGGGCACATCGCCGCGCAGGTTGGAGGCCACGGCATCAGCATCTTTTACCAAATCATGAAATACAGCTTTGCCCTCAGGCTTGGAGAGATCAAGGCTGAGGCTTTTCTTGTTACGATTGTAAGCGTGGAAGAATTCTGAATCATCAGGTGTGAAAAAATATGGCCCGACTTCGCGGGCAAAATCTCCACCTGTATTTGGGTTTTCAATCTTGATGACTTCGGCACCCTGATCCGCCAGAAACATTGTGCCGAACGGTCCGGCACCATACTGTTCCACGGCTAATATCCGAACACCATCTAGGGGAAGGGGCGTGCTCATGTTTAAACCGGGTACTTTTCTACTAGTTGTTTGGCGATAATAATGCGCTGCAGCTCGTTGGTGCCTTCGCCTATTGCCAGTAAAGGTGCGTCACGATAGTAACGCTCGATATTATATTCCTTGGAATATCCATAAGCACCATGAATGCGCATCGCTTCCATGGAGTTTTCAACCGCTGCTTCAGTTGCAAATAATTTGGCCATCCCTGCCTCAAGGTCGCACCGCCGACCGTCATCAATGGCTTGGGCAGCTTGCTCATTCAACAGCCGTGAGGCTTCAACGCGAGTTGCCATGTCGGCCAACTTGATTTGAATAGCCTGATGTTCACAAATAGGTTTGCCAAAGGTTTTGCGTGTCTGGGCATAGGCAAGGGATTCCTCAAGACAGGCCCGCGCAATACCGGTTCCCCGGGCTGCAACATTGATGCGGCCAAGCTCCAGTCCGCTCAAAGTCTGTTGCAATCCCCGACCTTCGTCGCCACCAATCAGGTTTTCGACCGGTACCCGTACATCACAAAATTCAATGCCGCAGGTGTCAATTCCGCGATAGCCAAGTTTGTCCAGCTTTGAAGGTACGTATCCTGCTTCGCGGGGAACCAGCAACAGGCTCATACCTTTATGGGCAGGTTGCACTTTGGGGTCGGTCTTCACCAGCACCGCCAGGATATTTCCCTTCAATGAATTGGTGATCCACATTTTTGTGCCGTTGATGACATACTCATCGCCATCGCGTTCAGCCCGCATCCTCATGCCTTGCAGATCTGTGCCGACGTCCGGTTCCGTGAGTGCTATGCCGCCGCGCAATTCTCCTGAGGCGAATTTAGCGAGGTATTTCGACTTCATTTCGTCTGAACCAAAGCGTTCGACAAATCTGGCCATCATCAGGTGAGAGCCAATGATACCGCCCACCGACATCCAAACAGTGGCGATTTCTTCCATGATTTTGGCAAATGTCGATGCAGAAACACCCAGTCCGCCATATTTCTGCGAGATCGTGATTCCGAACAACCCGAGCTCAGCCATCTTATCGGAAATCTCTTGCGGGTATTCATCCTTAGCCTCAAGCGCATGGGCATAAGGGGCCACATCGCGTTTAAGGAATTCCCGGACACTGTTGAGTATCAGGATTTCCTCTTCGCTGGATTTCATATTCATTTTTCTATCCCTGGATTAATAATTCGCCTTGTCATCGACAGCATGACCGCGCTTGGGTATCAGCATCGTGCGTTCGTACGAAATGAATTGCGTGCCGTCTGCTTTCTTGCCAATGGTTCTTATGCTGACAATACCTTGCGTGGGCCGTGAGTTTGATTCACGCTTTTCCAGCACTTCGGATTCTGCATAAAGAGTATCGCCAACAAAAATAGGTGAGGTCAGTTTTATTTTATCCCAGCCGAGATTGGCAATGGTCTTCTGGCTGACATCAGACACGCTCATACCCGCCACGATAGATAGCGTCAGACACGAGTTGACCACAGGCCTGCCAAACTCGCTTTTGGCGGCATATTCAGCATCAAAGTGCAACGGGTGTTGATTCATGGTGAGCAAGGTAAACCAGGTGTTGTCTGACTCTGATATGGTGCGGCCCGGCCTGTGCTCGTAAACATCACCTACTTTAAAATCCTCAAAATAACGGCCATATGATTCTCTGTAACGGCCTTTTGAGATTTCTTTAGCTTCAGCTACCATGACTTAGTTCCATTATCGAGTTTACGTTATTTGCCTGTTCAAGCGCCAATATCTGCTCCGCCAGGCGCTGGGCCTGATCTTCGCCGATATAGGGGCTGCACAAGCCATCAAATTTGTCGCGAAATTCTGCGTCACTCAGGAAATTGTCGGGCTCGCCTTTGGGAGTGACTACGAAGGTTTCATATTCACCATCTGCTGTTTTGATACGCACGGTTCCGCTCATGTTGGCGGGAAACTCAGCCTGGGCGCGGTCATCGATCACCGTTTTTATCTTGCGGGTGAGGCTGCGGGTTGTCGCGTCATTCAAATGCTCCTGATAGTGATCCCAATCCAAACCGCCTTCACGCAGGGCGACAGCGGCACAGAACGGCATTGAAAACTGACCGTCGACCACACTTTGCGGATTGGTCTTGTCGCCAGGCCCGCCAATAATCTTCCAACCCGTCTCAGGCAAGCCGATTACAACTTCTTCCACATCATTGGCATTGAGATTATGTGTTTTCATAAGATCGGCGATACCATCGATTGCGGCATGGCTGTAGCGGCAGGAAGGGTAGGGCTTGACCCCAATTTTCATGGTTTCCCATACCTCGCCCAACCCGGCCACAACAGTTTGCAATTCAGAATTTTTTGAATAAGCGTGCAGGAAGCCATATCGGCCTTCGAAGGCTTGTGCAGGACCAATGAAACCTTCTGCTGCCATTACCGCACAGATAAGCCCGTTTTGCGCAGCCTGACCAACATGCGATCGTTTGGTCCAGGCGCCATCAACAAGAAATTCCATCGAGCCTGCGGCCTGACTGAGGGCGATACCAAAGGCACTTTGAATTCCCTTGGCGTCGAGGCCGAGCAGTTTACCCGCCGCGGCAGCCGCACCAAACACACCACAGGTAGCGGTTGGATGGAAACCCTGATCGTAATGAGTTGACGGATTAAGAGCGAGCGACAGTCTGATCTGAACTTCATAGCCAACGATCACTGCTGCAATGAGTTCCTTACCCGAAGAATCACTCATCTGTGCGGCTGCAAGCGCTGCGGCTACAATAGGCGCGGAAGAATGGATGGATCCGGCTGCATGAGTGTCGTCGAAGTCAAGAGAATGGGCTAGTGTACCATTGATCAATGCTGCGGCAGAAGGCGCATATGAGCGTTGATCACCCATCACAGAGCAGATGCCTTCTGTAAGACCCAACCTCTCGACTGCTGAAATCAGGCTGGGGGTTGATTCAGTATCATGACGCGCGCGAATGATGATGCCTGTGATATCCAGAATAAGCCGTTTAGTGCGTTCGCTGACCTCGGCTGGCAAATCCTTGTAGCGCAAGTTGGCGACAAATGATGCCAAGATTTTTGTTGCTTCCACTGAGTTCCTACCTTACCTGTTGGGTTCACACCCTAGAATTTCCAGAACTTTGCCTTCGTCATCTGCAGCATGCCACAAATACTTGCGCTTGCCGTTGATTGACACGAAAACCTCATCAAGATGCCACCGATCATTCGGTCGAGGTCGCGTCTTTCTTAATTTTTGAGCATAAGCCTGACCAAGATTCAAAGCCTAACACCGATCCGTTTCGTATGAAACGTCGATACCACGTTCAGCCACCAAATCTTCAACATTCCGATGGCTGAGTGGAAAACGAAAGTATAGCCAAACTGCATTTTGGATAATCATGGGAGGGGACCGATGGCGTTTGTATGAAATTTCACTCATTTTTCAAACGTAAAACATATTGATAAATCTGGCCAGCAAGTTAACCTGAAAAAACCTTTTCAATGTCTGGAAGTGTTCAGGTTTCTCGGACACCGCTGTCATGGCATATGATAGCTGAAAAGCCTCAACTACTTATATGCCTTTGGAAATTTAATGCGGTTTATCGCCAGCCAGTGTGATTCGATGCATGATGCGCTTGAAGCCATGATAGTCGTTTATCGGATTATGTTGTGTGGCGCGATTGTCCCAGAAAGCAATGGAGCCCGGCTCCCAACGAAACCGGCATGTGAATTCGGGCCGTGTTTGGTGTTTAAACAGATATTCCAGCAACGGCGCGCTTTCTTCATCGCTCAAGCCCTCAAATCGGATCGTGTGTGCTCCGTTCACATAAAGCGCCTTCCTGCCCGTTTCCGGGTGAATCCGTATAACAGGGTGTGTGGCTGTCAGCACTGTTTCCTGTGCTAACTTGGCGCCGTCATTCAAACGCGATTGACGTGTTTTCTGCACCTTGGAAAGGTTTGAGACACTGACACCTTTCAAGGGTGCAAGAAGCGACTTCATGCCGTCCGACAATTTTTCGTAGGCCAAGTACATGTTGGCGAACTCTGTATCACCGCCATAGGGCGGTAATTCACGCGCCAGCAGAATTGAACCCATGGGAGGCTTTTCGAGGTAGGTTGTATCGGAGTGCCAGAGGCCGCCGAAGTTATGTTTCTCATGTTCAAGCTTCACCACGTTCATGATTTCGGGATAACCCTCAAGACCTTTGACCAGCGGATATTCGACAAGTTCGCCAAAACGCTTTGCAAATGCCAGATACCGGTCAGGTGTTAGGTCCTGATCGCGGAAGAAAACCACCAGATGATCCAGCAGAGCCTGGCGAATTTCCGCAATGGTGCCATCGCACAATTCCTGAGAGAGATCGACGCCGCCAACTTCTGCACCCAGTGCGCCGGCGATGGGGCGAACTTCGAGAGTCTGAGGCATCACATGTTCTCCCGGTATGGATTTTCCTGCACCATTGCAATGGTAATGTCAGGTTAACTTGCTGGCTAGATTTATCAATATGTTTTACGTTTGAAAAATGAGTAAAATTTCTTACAAACGCTATCGGTTTCCATCGGTGATCGTTCAAAAGGCAGTTTGGCTATATTTTCGTTTTCCGCCAGCTACAGAGATGTTGAATATTTGTTGGCAGAAATGTCACCCTGCCCCCGAAACCCGGGAAATTCTAGAAATGGGATGAGAACGGTCACGCCGATAACTTTTTCAGCGCCATCGCCACCTTCAAAACAACTTCAGCTTTTCGCCCTCTGAAATCACTGATAGTGTGGTCCGATGAGCACAGAATTTCCATATTTGCTAAGTCCTCTGCGTGTTGGACCGAAAATTGTGAGAAACCGTGTGCTTGTGAGTGGTCACGTTCCGCGTCTGGCCGAAAACAATCTTCCCTCCGACAGTTACGTTGCCTATCATCGCGCACGCGCATGCGGTGGGGCTGGTTTGCAGATAACCGGTGCGCAAGGTGTCCACTGTCCGTCATCATATAAATTGGAACAATCAACGGGCTGATCTAAAGGAGGATCTGGCTCATCTGGTTGATCATATTAAGCGGCGTATTTGCGGTAT
>JAESRU010000216.1 GCA_016764455.1 Hyphomicrobiales bacterium
ATGATCTCGCCAATCGGCTTTCAAGCGCCCTGCTTGGCTGGACCGGCCAGCGCTGGATGACCGGCATCGCAGCGGGTAAGGGCGGCCAGACAATCGCTGAAAAAGCAGCGGAGGCACGCCAGGAAGTTTTGCGCCAGGCCAGCGAAGAGCCTGTCGTGAAGGCCATTTTGGAGAAATTCCAAGGCGCTAAAATCACCGATGTCCGCACCAACAGCCTGGCTGGCGATGAAGATGCGGGTTCAGATGAGATACCAGACAATAATCAAGGAGTGGCAAGGTCATGAAAGGCTTTACCGGCATGTTGAAGCAGGCCCAAGAAATGCAGGCCCGCATGGAAGCAGTTCAATCCGAACTGGAACAAATAGAAATTACCGGCCAGGCCGGCGCTGGCATGGTCAAAGTGACTTTGTCCGGCAAGGGCGACATGAAGGGCGTTGAAATCGACCCGTCGATCTTCAAACCGGAAGATGCCGAGATTGTCGAAGACCTGATCTTGACCGCCCATAACGATGCCAAATCAAAACTTGAAGTGGCGGTTTCGGAGAAGATGAAAGACGTAACCGGCGGGCTGCAATTACCGCCCGGCCTCATTCCCGGCATGTAATGCCAAGAGTTTGATCCGCCAATGTCGCGAAATGTCTCAGCTCCCCAAATTGAACGCCTGATCCAGTTGCTTGCCAAGCTGCCGGGCCTCGGCCCGCGCTCGGCCCGCCGCGCCGCTTTGCATCTGGTCCAGAACCGCGAAAAGCTGCTGGAACCGATGGCCGCCGCCATTCGGGATGCCGCCGACAATGTGGTCGTGTGCGCCCAATGCGGCAATATCGACAGCATCGATCCGTGCTCAATCTGCACCGATCCGCGCCGGGATATAAGCGTGATTTGCGTCGTTGAAAGCGTCGCTGACCTCTGGGCGCTGGAGCGCGCCAGCGCCATTTCATCCCTCTACCACGTGCTCGGCGGCACCCTGTCACCACTCGATGGCATCGGCCCCGATGATCTCAATATCGCCAAATTGATCGAACGCGCCCACGCTGAAGAAGTTACAGAAATCCTCCTCGCCGTAAACGCCACCGTCGATGGCCAAACCACAGCCCATTACATCACCGACCATCTGGACAGCGCCAATGTCGCCGTCTCCCGCCTCGCCCACGGCGTGCCGGTTGGTGGTGAATTGGATTATCTTGATGAAGGCACACTAGCAGCAGCCATCAAGTCTAGGCGGCCWTTTTAGAGGCATCTATCATCCTATCAATTTCGTCACCCCGGACTTGTTACGGGGCCCATGCCTGAGGCATTTCGGCAAGGGTAAAACCCAGCGGAATGGATTCCCGTGACGAGCACGGGAATGAGGAAGAGGATTGGTGGAATGGGCGAGGGGTAATATCCACACCCGTCATCCCGGACAAGCGGCGGCCCGGATGGTTTACATGTCTCGGTGTAAATCCGCTGCGCGATCCGGGATCCAGTCTTTACGATTTCGTGTTTGGCACCACCGCTCTGGATTCCGGCTTTCGCCGGAATGACGATTTGGCGTTCAACTAACTAATTTCATCACTCCACTACAAAACGACCTCGTCGTTGTAGCCACCAGAGCAACCCTAGCCCTGGCAGGGCGGCGAGTGCGGTTAGTGCAAAGAACCATGCCCACCCGGTGGCCTCTGCTGCAAAGCCAGAGCCGGAGGCGAGGAGGGTGCGGCCGACCGCAGCCAAAGCCGTGAGTAGCGCGAATTGGGTCGCGGTATGGGCTTTCGATGTGCACAAGCCAGACAGGTAGGCTACAAAAATCACGGTACCGATGGCCCCGGAGAAATTCTCCGCAATAATCGTGACGCTGAGTGCCAGCGGGTTTGGCCCAACCCAGGCCTGCCAGCAAAACACCAGGTTGGAGAGCATTTGCAATATCCCGGCGATCCACAAATTGGTGATCAGCGACATCCGTAGTGCCAGATAGCCGCCAACAAATCCGCCCGCCAACGCAGCCCCCAACCCAACCCCTTTGACGATGGCTGCATAGGTCGCCAAATCAAACCCGATTGCCAGCACAAACGGCCCGGTCATGACGCCGGCAAGGGTGTCGCCGAGTTTGAACAACRCAACGAATAGCAGGATCAGGAGGGCGTTTTCCTTATTCAGAAAATCGGCAAAGGCCGTGCGCGACGTTTGAAAAAATCGCTGCAGCGCAGGCTTGCCGTCTGGGGCGCTTTGATCTTCGCCATTCTCCGGCTCAACCGCAAACCACGCTGCGCCCATTCCAATGAACACAAGACTTGCCATCAGGGAATRGCCCGCCTGCCACCCGGCCTCGTCGGCAAACCCTGCGCTTTTCAGATAGGCWACCAGCGCGATCACACCCGCAGTGGAGACCAGCAACGCGACGCGGTAGGCACTGACATAATAAGCCATGCCGGCTGCTTGCCGGTCATCGGGCAGGCTCTCGACCCGGAAGGCGTCGATCACGATATCCTGGGTTGCGGACGCCGTGGCGACCAGCAACGCTGCCAACGCGATGCCCAATGGTGACGCCACMGGGTCCARYGAMCCGAGCATCAGGATCGCRRCGATCAACAGGATTTGTGAAAARAYCAACCAGCTCCGCCGCCKCCCRAGYAGCTTYGAGAGGATCGGMACRCGGAACGCRTCGACCACAGGYGCCCAYARAAATTTGAGCGTATAAGGCAGGCCAACGAGCGAATAGAGACCGATTGAGCCTAGATCGACACCCCGGTCGGCCATCCAGATCGCCAGCGTCGACGCCGAAAGCGCCAACGGCAGCCCGGCCGAAAACCCAAGAAACAGGATGATCAACACCCGGCGCTCGAMATAMACGCCAAKGGCTGAKYGASKRGAGCYAAACATCAWCATTYGTCATTCCGGCGAAAGCCGGAATCCAGGTGCGGCTTYGCCACTTGTTATGCTGGATCCCGGATCASGCGATGCGCTCCGCGCACGCAGTCCGGGATGACGAAGAAATTATGCCTGGAATTTCGGGCCATAATCATTCACCAGCCAGCAAATCCGGTTGGGCTGCCGTACTGCTCGATTCGATTTTTTCCTTGGCTTTGGCCTCACCAGCTTCTTCTTCAAATTCAAGCTGCTCGATTTTGCGTCCCCGGTTGGAGATTTTGTCGGACGAGACCAAAACCTGCTCYAGGTCTTTTTGGGTTTGCCCGAAATGGCGCTGCAAATTCAAAACCCGGTCGCGCAGGCGGTGCACATCGTCCATCAGCCTGACCACTTCGCCTTGGATCAGATGCGCCTGTTCGCGCATGCGGGTATCCTTGAAAATCGCCTGCATGACCTGCACCGCCAGCATCAACATGCTTGGCGAGACGATCACCACCCGCGCCCGGTAGGCCTTCTGGATCAGGTCGTCGAAGGAATCATAGAGTTCCGCATAGACCGATTCTGAGGGCACGAACATGATCGCGGTATCCTGGGTTTCGCCGGAAATCAGATATTTGCCGGAAATATCAGCAATATGCTTGCTGATATCGGTGCGCATACGGGCGCTGGCCGCCTTGATTTCCTGCGCGTTGTGCGCTGCCCTGAAAGCTTCRTAGGCTTCGAGTGGAAATTTGGCATCGATCACCACGCCGGGCTCGCCGTTCGGCATATGCACGATACAATCRGGCCKGGTCTTGTTGGAAAGCGTTGCCTGGAATGAGAAAGACCCTTTGGGCARATTGTCTGCGACAATCGCTTCCATCCGGCCCTGGCCGAACGCCCCGCGGGTTTGTTTGTTGGCGAGAATATCCTTCAAGCCAACCACCTGGCTGGCAAGGCCGGTGATATTTTTCTGGGCTTCATCAATCAGTACCAGCCGTTCGTGAAGTTTYGAGAGGCTCTCCCCGGTTGTCTGGGTTTGTTGTTGCAGGTTTTGACCAAGCCGGTGCGATACCTTGTCGAGCCGCTCATTCATGGTGCGGGTCAAATCGGATTGGCGCGAAACGGAAATTTCAGCAACAGTCTGCAGCTTGCCGTTCATCTCGCTATGGGCCTGCATCAATTCCGCGATTCTACCCTCAAGTTCGCGGGCGCGGTGGGTTGCCATATCGCTCACCTCCCGGCGTATCCGTGCCGAACGCGCAAGCATAATTGCGATCAACAACAGACCGGCAATGCCAAGCCCGGCCAGGGCCAACAATAATTCGGTTACGGTCACCGGACGGGTGCCTATTTGGAAGACGATGTCAGACATGGCTGGCAAACTAAACTGATTCGCAGCATTTCAGGAYCAAAACATGAACAGAAGAAATTCGGGCGATTGACCTCGTTGGCGCAAACCCCTATCTGAACCCCATGACATTACGAAATATCATAATCCTGCCGGACAAGCAGCTGCGCCTGGTATGCGACCCCGTCAAAGAGGTTGACGACGAAATCCGCGCGCTCATGGATGACATGCTGGAAACCATGTATGACGCCCCCGGCGTTGGCCTGGCAGCGATCCAGATTGCGGTGCGCAAACGGGTCGTGGTTGCGGATGCGGCAAGGGACGATGACGAAAAAATCCCGCTTTGTTTTGGCAACCCGGAAATTACCTGGGTGTCAGACGAGATGGCCGAATATGAAGAAGGATGTCTGTCGATCCCGGAATTTTTTGAAACCGTCGAGCGTCCCGCCCGCTGCGGCGTCAGTTATCTGGATTATGATGGTAAGCCCCAAGAGATGGATTGCGAAGGGTTGCTCGCAACCGTCATTCAGCACGAAGTTGATCATCTGAACGGTGTCCTTTTCATCGATCATATTTCCAAGCTGAAACGCGATATTATCGTCAAGAAATTCACCAAGGCGAAGAAGCGGGAAAACGCCGCGTGATCGTCTGCATCATGGTTTCGTGAACAGGATTATCTGATGACCTTCCGCGTTATATTCATGGGTACGCCTGATTTCGCGGTACCGGTGCTTGAAGCCATTCATAGTGCGGGTCATGAGGTTGTAAGCGTCTATACCCAACCGCCGCGCGCAGCAGGTCGCGGCATGGCAGAGCGCCTGAGCCCTGTTCATGAATGCGCCAACGCCCGCGATTTGCCCATTGTTACGGTCGAAAATTTCAAAAACGAAGACGACCAAAAAGCATTTGCTGCGCTTGAAGCAGATGTGGCGATTGTGGTGGCGTATGGGTTGATCCTTCCCGCCGCTTTGTTGGCCATGCCCAAGCATGGTTGTTTTAATTTGCACGCTTCAAAGCTGCCCCGTTGGCGCGGCGCGGCCCCGATCCAGCGGGCCATCATGGCGGGTGATGTTGAGACCGCAAACGCTGTGATGCGCATGGAAGCGGGCCTCGATACCGGCCCGATTTGTCTGGAAGAAATTATAGCCATAAGCCCGGATATGACAGCTGGCATGCTCCATGATCAATTGGCAGAGGCTGGTGCTGGCCTGATGACGCAGGCACTTGCAAAGCTTGCCAAAGATAGTCTCACCTGCATTCCTCAACCCATCGAGGGTGTGACTTATGCCAAAAAGATCGAAAAATCTGAAGCCCGCATAGAGTGGCATCGATCCGGCCAGGAGGTGCACAATATGATCCGGGGCCTGTCGCCGTTTCCCGGCGCCTGGTTTGAGATTGAAGTTGATGGCAAGATGCAGCGGGTCAAGGCGCTTGAGAGCCGGTATCTGCCAGATAGGTCCGGGACGCCGGGTGAAATTTTGGAAGGCGGGATCATTGTGGCCTGCAACAAGGGGGCGGTCAGCCTTGTCAGGCTCCAGCGGGCGGGCAAGCAGCCCATGAGCGCAGACGATTTTCAGCGCGGCATGGCGCTGGCCCCTGGCACGCAGCTCAATTGATGCCCCGCTACAAACTCACCATCGAATATGACGGCGGCCCCTATGTGGGGTGGCAGAAACAAAATAACGGCGCTTCAGTGCAACAACATCTGGCGGAAGCAGCGAGCGCTTTTTCTGGCGAAGACGTGACTGTATATGGAGCCGGGCGTACCGATGCAGGCGTCCATGCTCGCGGTCAGGTGGCTCATGTGGATTTTGCAAGCGCACGCGAACCAGAAACAATTCGCGATGCTATAAATTTTTATCTGAAGCCAGAACCGATTGCGGTTCTGCATGTTGAAGCCGTGGCGGATGAATTCGAGGCCCGGTTTGGCGCGATCCGGCGGCGTTATCTGTATCGCATCATCAATCGCCGCAGCCCTTTGGCGCTAGAAGCTGGGTTGGCATGGCGGGTCCCTGTTCCGCTGGACGTGGTGGCGATGGCGGCAGGTGCCAAACATCTTTTAGGCAAGCATGATTTCACAACCTTCCGCTCCGTCGTGTGTCAGGCAAAATCACCTGTCAAAAACCTCGACCGGCTGGATGTAGAACGCCATGGCAACGAGATTCTAATCCATGCCGAGGCGCGGTCCTTTATGCACCATCAGGTACGCTCAATCGTTGGCTCCCTGAAATGCGTCGGCGCCGGCAAGTGGCAACCAGATGATATGCGCAAAGCGCTCGAAGCTTGCGACCGCGCAGCCTGCGGCCCGGTGGCACCCGCCGACGGGCTCTATTTCGCGGGCGTAGATTATCAATAGCCCGCCTGGAGCCCGACCAATTGGTTGGCAGATTGGGTGATCAGCAGAGACATCAGAAATTCTGCGAGCACCAATCCCGTAGCAACAAGCGGTGAAGCCTCAAGCGCGACGCGGGCGATAAACCAGCGGTAGCGCAGCACAATCATCAAAATCCCAAGCGACATGATGTTGGCGGCAAAATCGCTGATATATCCAAGCGACCAGCCGATGAAGGGTGGCGTTAGCGCCGCGACAATCAACACGGTGCCCCAGTTAAAAACCGTAATATACAACCCGTACCCGGCGGTCAGGCGCAGCAATCGCGCTAGAAAAATCATCAGGATCGGGAACGCGAACCAATCGATGATCAGCACAAAAGCTTTGACTCCAAAATACAACCCGGCTGAAAAGGTCGCGGGGTCGAAATCATCCGCCGCCAGGATGATCCTGTGTTCGGCCAGCACATGCATCAGGTAAAGCGGCGCGATCAATAATATTGCGGCAAAGGAGCGCCAAAAGGCATCAAACGACCGCTCAAACCCGGCAAGGCCTGAATCCTGCCCTATCGCCAACGCGAACGAACCTTTGAGAGCAGCTATAATTTCGTTCAACCCGGGCATGAGAAAATCAGGCTTCAGAGTTGGAAAAATACCCGGCGATCATCCGGTAATAAATTTCGGTCAAATGTTTCAGGTCATCAAGCGAGACATGTTCGTTAGTCTGGTGGATCGTTCTGTTGACGAGGCCGAATTCGATCACCGGGCAATAATCCTTGATGAAGCGGGCGTCAGATGTGCCGCCATTGGTTGAGAGTTCAGGCTGAACGCCGGTCACATCATGAATTGCGTTTGTTAGAATATCCACCAGGTGGCCGGGTTCGGTCAGGAAAACATCGCTGACGACAGGCTCCAGCGCCAATGTTATTTCAAGTCCGGTCTCGCCAGCGCAATCGGCCATGCGCTGCCGGATTATCTGTTCCAGCTTGCCTGCGTCCCAATGGTTGTTGAAGCGGATATTGAAGCGCAATTCCGCCTTGCCCGGGATTACGTTCCAGGCGCGGTTGGAACTGTCCAGATTGACAATCTCCAGGTTAGACGGCTGGAAATGTTCGCTGCCTGCATCAAGCGGCTCAAAGGTCAGTAATTCGATCATCCGGGCCATTCCGGAAATCGGATTTTTCGCCAGATGCGGATAGGCCACATGGCCCTGTTGTCCGGTAATTGTGATGGTGCCGGAAAAACTGCCGCGCCGCCCGATCTTGATCATGTCGCCAAGCATTTCAACATTGGTCGGTTCGCCGACAATGCAATGATCAAAGCTGTGGCCATTTTCCTTGGCCCATTGGAGCAGCTTCACGGTGCCGTTGATCGCCGGGCCTTCTTCATCA
>JAESRU010000128.1 GCA_016764455.1 Hyphomicrobiales bacterium
GTCGGCAGATACACAACATCAATATTTGGCCCACGAGTTTCGGTCATTGTAACGCCCACACCAAAGAATATATTGGCTGGGCCGATAATGTCGCAATTTATGAATGTCTTATTTTCGATCCAAGGATCAGTTGGTAGCACAATTTCATTCAAAAAAATCCGTTGGTTTTCAAATGTATCCTTCATCGGATCAACATTCGGATGTTTGTCGATAAATAGTTTGGTGAATTGCGCTTTTGTTAGAAGCAAAAATCCCAGCCGCCAAAGTAAAGTCAACAAAACTACAATAGCAACACCAACAAATCCAGCTACGACCCAAGAAAATGGTTCGTATTCTTTAAACAATTCGGCTGTCTTTACAGCCCATGCTGGTATTGCAAATGACCCAATCAAACCAGCCATTTGCAAAATAAGAGACAGCTTCCATTCGAAGTTTTTGAAAAATTCTTTGAGCGTTTGCATATCGGGATTATATCACGATTCCCTATACATGCCCCGAGGGGTTACATGCCATATTCAGGGTATTCCAGATCAGGTATCGTCGAGTCGCAGGATTTTCACCCGGTCGCCGGCTTCTGTTGCCGGGCAAAATGGGGGTCTTAAAATCAGGCAATCGGCGCGGGCCAGGTTGCCTAGCATTGATGAATCCTGGCGGGTAAATGCGGTTACTATATCCAGGCCGTCTTTGGTGCCGGTAATCCGCGCCCGCAGATAATCTTGCCGCTGGTCATTTTCCGGCAAATCTTTTTCCAAAATTGCGGTCTCTTCAATGCGCTCTGCGCTGCGCCCAAGCATGGTGTGGATGAGGGGGCGCAGGAAAATTTCAGCGCAGACCATGGCAGATACCGGGTTTCCCGGAAGGCCAAGCACGCGCATAGAACCCATCTGGCCAAACATTAGTGGTTTGCCGGGGCGCATTGCTATTTTCCAGAAACCAAGCTCCATCCCGCCGCTTTCCAGCGCGCCTAGAACCAGATCATGGTCGCCAACAGATGCGCCACCAATGGTTACCAGAATGTCGAGATTGGCGCTTTGCGCGGCTTCGATTGAGGCGGCGAGAGACTGTTCCGTATCTGCCGCGATGCCAAGGTCAATCGCGGTCCCGCCGAGGCGGTCAACAAAACCCTGTAAGCCGATATTGTTGGACGAAATGATTTGTCCGGGGCCGGGTTCCTGTCCAGGCGGCACCAATTCGTCCCCGGTTGCCAGAATGCCCACACGGGGCCGGGCAACAACATTCACTTCAGCGTGGTTCATGGCAGCAGCAAGCGACAAATGGCGCGGGCGCAATTTGGTGCCGCGCTCGATTAGCGTATCGCCTTTGGAAAAATCGAGGCCGCGTTTGCGGATATAACGCCCAGCCGCAACCAATTCCCGCGCCAGAATTTTAGCACCCTGTGCGTCAGCATTTTCCTGAATGAGGATGGCGTTAGCGCCTTCAGGCACAATCGCGCCGGTGAAAATGCGAACAGTTTCGCCCGCGCCCATCTTGCCGCCAAATGGATGACCGGCAGCGGATTCGCCAACCAGCCGCAGGCTTATGGGCAAGTCCGCCCCATCAGGAAAATCGCTGCTGCAAACCGCATAACCGTCCATGGCCGAGGCTTCAAAAGGGGGTTGGGTGCGGCGTGCCTGAATATCGTTTGCGGAAATGCGCTCGAGCGCGTCGATCAGCGGAACCATCTCGCCCCCATGGACATTTATACCATCAAGGATGCGTTCCAGGGCTTCACTGACAGGGATCAGGCTCACGGTTTCACAATCCTCTTTCTTGGTTTTTTCTTGGCTCGTTTAAGGTGTGGCGGTGAACTTGCCAGACTTGCCGCCGGATTTCTCCAGCAGTCGGATATCGCCAATGCGCATGCCACGATCGACCGCTTTCACCATGTCGTAAATGGTGAGGCAGGCGATAGATACTGCCGTCAGGGCTTCCATTTCGACGCCGGTTTGGCCGGTGACTTTGGCAGTGGCGACCACATGGATACGGTCCTGGTCCTGATCCGGGGTCAGATCAACAGTCACGCTGGTCAACCCAAGMGGATGACAAAGCGGGATCAGTTCGTGGGTGCGCTTGGCTGCCATGATGCCAGCGAGGCGGGCGGTTCCGAGCACATCGCCTTTTTTGGCATTGCCCTCAATTACCAATGCAAGGGTTGCAGGTTCCATGGTGACAAAACCTTCGGCAACCGCAATTCTGGTGGTTACGTCTTTTGCCGAGACATCCACCATATGGGCGTCACCGCGCTCGTTGATATGGGTTAGCTTGCCGCCCATGATCATTCMGCCGCAGTTTGTGCTGGGCGCGGCGCAAGCAGGGTGCGGGTGGCGGCTTCAACATCGCTTTGGCGCATCAGGCTTTCACCGATCAGGAAAATGTTCACGCCAACTTTAGACRTCCGCGCCAGATCGCCTGGACCAGAAAGGCCGCTTTCCGCGATCACCATTCTGTCGCTCGGCACCAGCGGGGCGAGGCGTTCGGTTGTCGCAAGGTTGGTCTCAAAGGTTTTCAGATTTCGGTTGTTGATCCCAATTAACGGGGTGTTCAAACGGAGCGCTCGTTCCATCTCGGCTTCATCGTGAACTTCAACGATGACATCCAGCTTCCATTTTGACGCCGCGTCTTCGAGCGATTTGGCAATATCGTCGTCCACCATCGCCATGATGATCAAAATGCAATCAGCGCCCCACGACCGGGCCTCAGCGACCTGATAGGGATCAAGCATGAAATCCTTGCGCAAAGCAGGCAAAATGCAGCGGGCGCGGGCTTCGGCTATAAATTCCGGATCACCTTGAAATGACGGTTTGTCGGTCAGGACAGACAGGCAGCTAGCGCCCCCGGCCTGATAAGCGGCGGCGATGTTGCCCGGGTCAAAATCAGGACGGATCAGTCCTTTCGATGGACTGGCTTTYTTAATCTCGGCAATCAGGCCGTAGGCACCAGCAGAAACTCTGGTTTGCAATTGTTTTGCAAATCCGCGCGTTGGTGCTTGGTCTTGTGCGCGTGCTTCAACTTCCGCCAGGGGGTGGCAGGATTTCGCAGCGTCGATTTCGTCGCGTTTGTAAGCAGCAATTTTAGCGAGAATATYGCTCAYGATKYCGCGYCCTGATTGGAGATTTCAACAAGSCGGTCGAGCCGGTCTTTCGCGGTGCCATTATCGATGCTGGCRATYGCCAATGTGATACCGTCTTTAAGGTTGTCGGTTTTGCCAGCGACAATGAAGGATGCGCCAGCATTCATCAAAACAATATCGCGGAACGGGGTTTTGGCACCATTCAGCACGTCGCGAATGGCGGCGGCGTTGAAATCAGCTTCGCCGCCTTTGAGATCTTCGGGGGAGGCGATGGCGATCCCGAATTCTTCCGGTGAAATTTCAAAGCTGCGAATTTTGCCGTCGATCATTTCCGCCACATGGGTCGGACCCGTTGTGGTGATTTCATCAAGGCCATCTGAACCGTGAACCACCCAGATACGATCTGCGCCGAGCTTGTTCATGACTTCGGCCACTGGCTCAACCCAATGCCTGGAAAAGACGCCGATCAACTGTCTACGGGTGCGGGCGGGGTTTGATAGGGGGCCGAGCAAATTAAATATCGTGCGCGTCCCAAGCTCGACCCGGCTCGGGCCTACATGTTTCATCGCGGAATGGTGGGCCGGGGCAAACATGAAACCGAGACCGGCTTCGCGGATACATTTTGAAATCCTGTCAGGGTCGAGTTCGATATTGACGCCAAGTGCCATCAATACATCAGCTGCGCCAGATTTAGACGAAAGTGCACGGTTGCCATGTTTGGCGATCGGGACGCCGCCACCGGCAACCACAAATGCGGTGCAGGTTGAAATATTGTAGGTGCCAGCTCCATCGCCGCCAGTGCCAACGATATCCATGGCGTCATCTGGCGCGTCCACTTCCAGCATTTTTGAGCGCATGGTTGTAACCGCACCGGAAATTTCATCAACGGTTTCACCGCGCACCCGGAGCGCCATCAGAAACCCGCCAATTTGAGACGGTGTGGCTGCACCCGACATCACGATCTCGAAAGCGGTTTTGGCATCTTCAAAACTGAGAGATTTGCCGTCGGCAACAATCGCCAACAAAGCTTTCATATCAGACATAATGAATGGATCTCCGGATTTTTACGCTGTCACAATGTAGCTTAACAGGTTCAAAGCGAAATATCATGCCGCGATACGCTTCGGTTTTGCAGGATCAAAGCAAGGTTAATGCGGCGCAACAATGTTTCAATGGGCAAAAATCAGGAGGCTTTAAGACTAATATTTTGTGCAGCTGCTGTTTTTTCGACAGCAAAATTATGAAGAATTTCAGCCAGTTTCTCGGGCTTTTCCAACGGGATGGCATGGCCGCATTCGCTGATTTCATGCATTTTGAAACCCGGGAAACGCTTTTTCAGTTCAAAGTATATTTCCGGCGGGCTAAGCCTGTCCTGCGCGCCAAGAACAAGGTGGATTTTTTCCTGAAACCGCTCGTAATAATCTTCGTGCTGTAAATCCGCAGTCGCCGTTTTCAGTGTTTTCATTTTCCGTAAAACACCGGGTGATTTCATGACCGAAAAATACAAATCCAGATATGAATCGATCTCGGTTTGGGTGAATGCCGACGGGTCATAAACCAACTCGGCTAGCCAATCGACGACTTTCTCCTTGCGACGCGGCAAAGGATAGGATCCGAACCCTGTATAGGTGCCGACAAGAAAAACATCTGAAAAGAATTCAGACAAACTCAATGCGATCAATCCACCGAGTGAATGACCAACGACGACAGCAGAACCATCCTTGAATTCAGAAGGCAGGGCGTCAAAGGCTTGGTCAGAATAATCCTTGATGGACGTAATATGGTCCTTGAAATAGGGAAGGTTCAGAGAAATGCATTCGTGACCTTGCGGTTCCAATACAGCAATGACCTTCGTCCAATCTGTTGGAGCGCCGATTAGCCCATGTGAAAATACAAATTTCATCCCGCTTCTTTCAATCTCTATTCAGAATTGCCACGTACCACTTAATTACCGCCAGTTCGTGGCAATGTTAAGAAAATTTCGTAAAATATCGTGTCCATGTTCAGACGCTATACTTTCTGGATGAAACTGCACCCCGTGTACAGCGAGGTTTTTATGAGCCAGCCCCATGATTGTTCCATCACTATCTTCGGCTGTGATTGTCAACTCATCTGGAAACGATGCGCGATCTACAACCAGAGAATGGTAGCGAGTTGCAGAGAATGTCGGCGGTAAGCCGGTAAACACACCCTGACCGTTATTCTGAATTTCACTGATCTTGCCATGCATGAGTTTTGGTGCGGGGACCACATTGCCGCCAAATACCTGCCCCATGGCCTGCATCCCGAGGCAAACGCCGAATAAAGGAATTTTGCCCGCCGCTGTTTTGATCAAATCGAGACAAATACCGGCTTTATCCGGCGTACAGGGGCCTGGCGACAATAAAATCGCATCCGGGGCGTCCTGCATAATGTCTTGGACACTGATACGATCGTTGCGCACAACGCGTGTTTCCGCCCCAAGCTCACCCAAATAATGGACGAGGTTGTAGGTAAAACTGTCGTAATTGTCGATCAGCAGGATCATGGCGGTCCATCAAAACTATTCTGGCGCTATTTGCGATTGGAGGTAGCGATGCGTCAAGCGTAAATCGCGCTCCTCTCAACGATTTGATTTCGCTGAAAAGCGCACAGCCTCTTCTGCAGCACGAAACAATGCCTTTGCCTTGGCAATGCATTCCCGGTGTTCGGCTTCAGGAATCGAATCCGCGACAATCCCGGCACCTGCCTGAACATACATCGTGCCGTCCTTGAGGATGGCCGTCCTGAGCGCGATACAGGTATCCATGTCGCCGGATGCTGAAAAATAGCCAACGCATCCTGAATAAATACCGCGGCCCTCCGATTCCAACTCATCAATAATCTCCATGGCGCGTACTTTCGGCGCACCGGAAACAGTCCCGGCAGGAARTCCGGCCAGCAGGGCATCGATATAATCGTTAGATGGGTCAAGCGTCCCGACCACATTCGAGACGATGTGCATGACCTGGCTGTAATATTCCAGATCAAATGACTGGGTGACTTTGACACTACCAATTTTTGAGACCCGGCCGATATCATTGCGGCCMAGATCAAGCAGCATCARATGYTCRGCSMRTTCTTTYKKRTCRSCCARCAATTCYKCYKCWWWSGCCCGGTCTTCSKCKGSMKTKKCWCCGCGYGGGCGGGTGCCGGCAATGGGGCGAATCGTAACTTCGCCAGCCCGCGTACGCACTAGAATTTCCGGGCTGGAGCCTGCCACCGAAAACGAGCCGAATTTCAAGAAATACAAAAACGGCGCTGGATTGACCCTGCGCAARGCCCGGTAGAGCGAGAAATGCGGCAGATCAAACGGCACTTCAAAGCGCTGGCTCAAGACCACCTGAAAAATATCACCCGCAGTGATGTAGTCTTTGGCTTTTTCTGCCATGGCAAGATAGTCCGCACTGGGCATGTTGGATTTTACTGTTGGAATTTCAGCATTCCATTCGCTGGTCCTGGCTTCCAGTTTTAGGGGCCAATCCAGTGTTTCAACCACTGAACTGATTCTGGTTTGTGCCTCGGCATAAGCGGTTCTGGCATCTATCCCCGACACAGGCCGCACTGGCGTTACAAGCGTGATCTCGTCGTGAACCGCGTCAAATATGACCATTAGGGTAGGGCGGATAAAAATAGCGTCAGGGAGCCCAAGAGGGTCGCCCTTGCTCTCTGGCAGGTTTTCCACAAGGCGAACCGTGTCATAGCCCATATAGCCRAAAACACCGGCTGACATAGGCGGCAGATGATCAGGTAGGTCAATGCGGGATTCGTCAATAAGCCGTCGTAAGGATGCTAATGTAGGCTCTGATGATGCTTCGAATTGGTCGGCATTCTCGATCGCATTGCGATTGATTTCGGCGCTATCACCTGTAGCCCGCCAAATAATATCCGGTTCAAACCCGATAATAGAATAGCGACCGCGAACAGCGCCGCCTTCAACTGATTCCAGCAAGAAGCAATAGTCGCGCGTATCGCAAAGTTTCAGGAAAGCAGATACCGGCGTTTCCAGATCAGCCACAAGCTTGGTGGATACAACTTGCGCTGCGCCGGATCGGTAGCGGGATTCAAACGCACCAAAATCCGGATCTAATTCCATCAACCTCAGTAACCTCTAAGCTGATTGTCCGGTGTGGCCAGACCAATCAAAATATCCAGTGCGGGCTGGTTTACGCTGACACCATATTCATTTTGCCGCGCTTGCACATACGTCGCCAGAATATCTTCGGCGATGCTGGAACGCAGCCCCGCGCTAATCCGTTCAGCCTCATCTGTATTGTCTGCAAGTGCCGCCACGGCAATATCGCTGATTTGAAACAGGACCCGGTCTGYACCGTTGCTGTGCAGGGAACTCGCTGCCCGAATTTTGGGGGTTGCGAAAATGGCCTGTACCAATTCCCTKGAAAAACCATCWGGTGTTTCGGTACGTTTCATGGGTTGGCTAACCAATACGGTTCCAGCGACCTGGCTGGCTACCGATTCAAGCGACCGGCCATTGTTGACCGCCTGCAAAAATGTATCGGCGCGTTCCCGTAACCGTTGCGCCTCTTCTCCATTGCGCCAATCAATTGCCAGTTGCTCTCGAACTTCTTCAAAAGTCCGCTCGCGGGTTTGGATAACGTCTACAACATTCACCCATTGAAACCCGGATCCAACAAGCTGGATCGGATCAGCTTCAACACCAGGGTCAATTTCATACGCCACCTGAATAACGTCCCGTTGTTGAACGATATTCTCAATTGCTACACCGTCCATGTCTGATCCGGTTTGATCGATGCCGTCAATGGTCCGCATCGGCAGGTCATTTTTGTTGGCAATTTCAGCGAAGGTCAGCCCGGCAGCGCGGTCATCTTCAACTACATCGAGTAGGTCCATGGCGCGTTCTTCAGCGCGCCCAATGGCCAGTTCCAGTTTCAACGTGGTTCGCACATCTTCAAATGAGGGGGTGGAAGCAAGCTCAATATTCAAKATCCGCAACAAGACAAAACCAAAGGTACCTTCAACCGGTTCGCTGACAACATTTACTTCAAGCGCAAATGCAGCGGCCCCAATAACGGAATCAGGAATTTCACCTTGCTGGATCAGCCCAAGGGTAATGTCGCTCTCAAACAAACCACGATCAGCAGCGATCTGGTTCAAATCAGTTCCCTCGCTGATTTTCACCAAAGCGGCGCGGGCATCTTCTTCAGTATCAAACAGCAATTGCTGAACTTCGCGACGTTCATTTGTGGCGAGACTATCCTTGCGAAATTCATATTCTTCGCGCAAATCTTCTTCATTTATATCGACAATCGTCACCAGGTCTTCAGCCCGCACAAGGATCAATTCCAGCTTGCGATATTCCGGCGCGATATATCTGGACCGGTTTTCTTCAAAATAACTCCGGAGCATTGCGTCATCTGCATCGGCGAACGGTTCAAACACATCGTTGCCAAGGACCAGATATCTGACTGTGCGGGTTTCATTACGAAACTGGTTGAAGGCTGCCACCAGCGGCCCGGGCGCAACAGCGCCCACGGTCAAGGCGTTTGCGATTTGCCGACGCAAACGGGCAAACCGGCGCTCATYCACATAGTCCTTTTCRCTAAACCCGCTTATCGCCAGGAATTGYTCATAAGCACTGCGCGAAAAACTGCCAAAGGAATCACGGAAGGTTGGGTCGTCCACGATATTTTGTGCAATCGTTTCGGTTGAGGCGCCAAGGCCCATATTTGTCGCGTCGTTATTAAGCGCAGCTTCAGCTATCAGGTTGCCAAGCACCTGACTGTGCAATCCGGCGGCGCGGGCTTCTTCCAGCGCGATAGGACGGCCAACGCGCACCCCGGCATTCTGGATTTCAGCCTGAAACGCAACCCGGAAAGTCTCAACTCCAACATCCGCCTCGCCAACAGACGCGATGACGCGGCGACCATAGCCACCAAAAATATCCGCAATTCCCCAAACAGCAAAACTAAGGACCAACATCCCAAAAAGGATTTTAGCAGCCCATCCGCCAACAGATCGTTTAAGTGCATCAAGCATAAGAAATTCCAGATAATCGTTGAAGTGATATTAGAAACACATCGGAATATTGACGACGGTCTCTCGAATTGGCAGCACCTTAATGTGCCAAGCTAAGAGCGGCAACTAATTCCGTGTCAGCATTTGCGCTTGTGCGCCAGTCTGGTTAAGACATTTTGGAAATATYTTTTTACGCTGACAATGGAATGCAGGAAAAACGGGATGGCAAATATTCGCGCCCTGGTGGCAGGCAATTGGAAAATGAACGGTTTCAACGCATCGTTGGAAATGCTTGACGAGCTTGCCAAAGGGTTGGCAGAGGGTGCAGCTCCGGCATGCGATGTCATGATTTGTCCGCCCGCAACAATTCTGGCCACTGCTGTTGCGCGGGTAACTGGTTCGGGAATTTTGATCGGTGGGCAGGATTGCCACGAAGCAAAGGCGGGGGCTCATACCGGCGATATTTCAGCGGCAATGGTGGCAGATAGTGGCGCAAATGCAGTTATTGTCGGGCATTCAGAGCGCCGCGCCGATCATGGTGAAACCAGCGCATTGGTGAAGGCCAAGGCAGACGCCGCGCATCAAGCCGGGTTGATGGCGATTGTATGCGTTGGTGAAACAGAAGCGGAGCGCCTGGCTGGCGACGCGGTGAAAATTGTGTCCGGGCAGCTGGATGGATCACTACCTGATAAGTTGACWGCCGCAGATACAATAGTTGCATACGAACCAGTATGGGCAATCGGTACCGGCCTAACTCCAACAGCTGAAGACGTTGCTGAAATTCACGCAGCCATCCGTGAAAATCTTATCTCACGATTTGGTGATAACGGCGCAGAAATCAAAATTTTGTATGGCGGCTCGGTAAAACCCGCCAATGCGGTCGAATTGATGGGGATCGCCAATGTCAACGGCGCGCTTGTTGGTGGTGCCAGCTTGAAGGCGGAAGATTTTCTTGGCATCATTGCCGCCTACCGGTCCTGAATAATTGTCAGGCAGTACAAATACCAAAAGACCGGCCAAGGCGGCTGAACAAGCAGGGCTTGCGCTCGGCCTAACCCTCGCAGCCGCATTTTTGGCGGCCATTTTGCTGACCATGCCAAAATATGCGGCCACGGGTATCCATCCGTTCCAAATCACTTTTTTTCGCTATGTTACCGGACTGACAGTGTTGCTGGTTTTTTATGGTGTCAAAGCCATGTGGGGGGTTGATCGAAGTGGGGAGCGCAACCGGTTTTCGCAGCCCTATGAAAACTGGACCTGGCTACACATCATCCGCGCCGCCATGGCAACCGCCCGCGTCACCAGCGCCTTTGCCGCTGTATCTCTGATCCCGCTGGCAAATGCCCAAGCTGTAATGTTGACGAATGGCGTTTTCATGATGCTGTTCGCCGCCATTTTCCTTGGCGAAAAGGTGCCCGCTGCTGCCATTTGGCTTGGTGCAGCATGCCTCGGCGGTGGATTTTTAGCAGCTGATCCTGATCTTGGCGACCCAACCAGCTGGTATTCTCTTGGCGCCGGATTATCGTTTTTCTCAGCCGTGATGTACGGCCTGGAATCCGTGATCATCAAATTTACAGCGGAACGTGATCACAACCGGCGGATACTTTTTGTCGTCAATTGCTCCGCGTTGGTCTTCACTTCGATCCCGGCATATTTCCTCTGGACACCTGTGACACCAGAAAATCTGTGGTTTTTGCTGCCTTTGGGGCCAATCGCGGTCATGATCCAGGTCTGCAAYATGGAAGCACTGCGCCGGGCGCGATCCAGCATCATCGTCCCCATGCGCTACACCGTCGTTGTATTCGGTGTGCTCATCGGCATTATGGTATTTGGAGAATATCCAAGCGTTCAGGCCATTATCGGCATGACAATCATTACAATATCAGGCGTGTTTCTGGCGTGGCTGACAAATAACAGCAGGCGAAAATCAGAATCCGGTTCTGGCTAAATTTGCTACTGGACCAAGCTTGGCAACCACGTCGCCACCTCCGGGACTGCAATCAACAATGCCAATACAGCCATCTCGATCACGATGAAGGGCAGGGCGGAGCGGATGACTTCGCCGAGCGTTACATCAAACGGCGCCACCCCTTTCATGACGTATAGCAATAGCCCGAATGGCGGTGTCAACAGACTGATCTCCATGGTGATCAGGATCAACACCATCAGCCAGATTACGTCGATATCGAACATGGCTTGCAGCGATGTTGAACCGAGCAGGAAGAAGGGCAGGGTGAGCAACAACATGCTGACCTGATCCATGAAGGAGCCAAGAAACAGCAACACACCGATCATCATGATCACGACCATGAAGGGGCTCAGGTCAAGGGTTGCTACTTGTTGCAGCAAACCATTGGTCGCACCGGAATTTGACAGCGCCTGACTAAACACCAGCGATCCGGCAATGATGAACAGGATCATGGTATTGATCTTGGCGGTTTCAAACAGCGCTTTCCAGATTGCAGCAAAACCGAAATCAGCGCCTTCAATGCCGGAAATCTTGATTTTGTTTTTGAACAGGCGGAAGAAATAACACGCCGCCAGGGCAGCAAGGCTGCCCATCGCGGCTGCTTCGGTGGGGGCTGCGATTTTGAAGAAGATGCTGCCAACCACAACAACAAAGATAATGCTCAGAGGCAGGATATAGAGGAAGAATGGCAACAGGCGATTGAGCTTGCGCTTCATCGATCCGTCGTATTTGCCGTACCAGCGCCGACGACCACCCCAATTGATTTCCATCGTAATTGGTTCATCAAGGTTGCTTTCGTCCGGATCATAGGCCGGTGCCAGTGTCGGATCGATGATGCATCTGCCGATCACATAGGCAAAGAACAGGACCGCCATCAGAATGCCAGGCACGATCCCCGCGATCAGCAATTTTGCGACCGATTGTTCAGCCAAACTTGCAAGCAATACAGCCAGCGCCGAGGGCGGGATCAGCATGGCAATGCCGCCAACCGCCATAATCGGCCCCATCGCGATGGATGGTTTATAGCCGCGTTTCATCATGTCCGGCAGCAATACCGAACCAAGAATGGCGGTATTGGCGATTGTTGAGCCCGAAAGGGAGGAAAATACTGTACCGCCAACAACCGATACCACCGACAACCGGCCGGGAACACGGGCGATCATATTGTCGATCGCGCCAATTGCCTTGAAGGCAACGCCGGTTTGCAGCAAGATTTCCCCCATCAGGAGAAACAGGCTGATCGGGACAAGGGTGAATTTGATGGCGTTATGAAATTCCATCGGCATCAATACAAGGCCAATATCACCATTGACGAAGAGGGCGGTGCCGACAACATTGGCCGCAAAAAATGCGAGAGCAACCGGCAGTCCCATGAACATCAGGACGCAAACGGTTCCCAACAACAATGATAGCGCAAAATACCATTCCATAATTTAAAACGATGCTTTCGTATGGTTGGAACTATCTTCTTCAACAATGGAGCTTGCGCGACGGACGCGAAACAAAAACTCCACTGCGAGCAGGAAAAATGACAATGAGAATACCGCGAGCATCATCCAGTTGGGGATGCGCAATACTTTGTCTGGCAAGGTGCCGAACATATATTCAAGAGACATGCCGCGAAATCCGTAAACACAAAGGATACTGCAAATTCCAGCGCCAATCAGATCCAGAATCTTTTCAGCAGGAACCGCAAGCCTGTCTGGCAACGCTGAGACGAGCACATCCACGCGCACATGAGCGCCTTGCTGCAAAACCCAGGGCGATCCGATAAAGACCCCTACATAGAGGGAATATTCAATAGCTTCGTTCAGCCACCAGATGCCCCCAACGCCCATTTTGATAATTAGCAGGTTGAGAGGGATCATAACTGCAAACAAACCAATCGATGCCGCTACCAGCATAATCAGGAATGTAATGAACCGGTTAAAGCCGGTTTCCAGCAAGTCGAGGAAATGCGTCATAAGGCCAGTTGCCATAATTTTGAGATGTGGGAATTACGATTGGGGTGAGCCCATTCTGTTCTTCAAGAACAGCGTCTCACCCCAATCGCTCAATCAAATGAGGCTATTTGGTCAATAGCTCCATCAACCGGGCACCATGCTCAGGGCTACGCTCAAGCACTTCGGCCCATGCGGCGTCCCGGGCAGCATTCACCCATGTTTCAGCGTCGTCGCCTTCAAAGACGATAGCCGTCAGGCCACCTTCCAGGGTCTTGGCATGCTGAGCGGCAAGCCGGGCCTGGAAAGCTTCACTGCCAAGCTCGGAATTTGCTTCAAATTCCAGCACGACGGTCGTGATGAATTCTTGCTGTTCAGCTGTCAGCGTTTCCCATTTGGCCTGATTGACCATGGTGTGCAGCACAGCCTCGTAGAAACCAGGCTCAACACGATATTTGGTGACTTCAGCCCAAGTAGGAACCCAGCCAAGTGCCGGCCAACCATAGCCCTGCACGGTGCCATTTTCCATATAGGTATAAACTTGACCGATATTGGAGGTTTGTACCGTTGCACCCAAAGAGGTGAAAAGCGCCGTGTAAACCGGAGATACCCGAAGGTTCAGGCCGGTCAGGTCCGGGCCGTCGATCGGTTGGCTGAGCCAGAGATAGAAAGGTCCAAGATTCTCATGACGACCAACATAATGGATGCCTTTTTCTTCCATGATCTGGCTAAGGAGGTCCAATCCACCATTTTCACGCAGTTCAGCGTAAGAATATTCGGAAAGCCTCAAAGCCGGAGCTTCTGGAAAAACGTTACCGAAATAGGCTTCGGTGCAGCCAACCATGTCGTAAACGCCCAAAGACATTTTCTGGGTCAGCGTAAAGGGGCTACCGATTGCCGGAGCGCCGCCTTTGAGATCGATCTGGACAATGCCAGCGCCGCGTTCGTTGAGCGCTTCTACAACCCGCTCAAACGGTACACCCGGGGGGCTGCCGATCGGAAAGCAGCTTGCTGCTGTCAGTGTCACTTCTTGAGATATGGAAGGCGTTGCGCCTCCAAGAATTGCAATCGTGGCAGCAACACCTGCAGCCAGTCCTTTAAACGATAAATTCACTTAACTTCTCCCTCTTGTTCATTTTCTTGTTCATTTTTCGATGCGGTAAATTTCATGCTATTCGCCAGAATTTCCCAGTCTAATTGCTCATCGTTACCCCATTCGGGGAAGAGCACAATATATTTCCCTTTCGGAAAAAAACTATTTTACTCATCAAACATGCTTAAAGGCCGCACTCGATCCGTTAAATAGCATGCTGGCAGTATAGTGCGTGCTGAGGCGGGCCGATCCTTGAATATTCAGGAGGCCAGTCCGCCTCAAACGAAAAGTCTGATTGCCCTATTTGGTGAACAATTCCATCAAAGCTGGACCATGTTCAGGGCTTCTTTCAAGCACTTCAGCCCAACCCGCATCACGCGCAGCACCTGACCATGCTTCGGCATCTGCTCCCGTGAAGGTGATGGCAGAAAGGCCCAGTTCAGCGGTTTTTGCATTCTGGGCTGCCAAAGCGGCCTGGAATTCATCGCTGGTAGGTTCGGAATTTGCTTCAAACTCCATCACGATCATGGTGATAAAATTCTGCTGCTCTTCCGTCAGGGTTTCCCACTTGGCCTGGTTCAGCATTGTATGAAGTGGTGCAGTGTAGAATCCTGGCTCCACGCGGTATTTGGTGACTTCAACCCAGGTCGGAACCCACCCAAGAGCTGGCCAGCCGTAACCCTGGACCGTGCCGTTTTCCATATAGGTATAGATTTGCCCGATATTAGACGTCTGTACGGTGGCACCAAGAGATGTAAAGAACGCTGTGTAAACCGGTGAAACACGAAGATGCAATCCGGTCAGGTCCGGGCTGTCAATTTCCTGGTTCAACCAAAGATGGAAGGGGCCAAAATCATGATGGCGGCCCACATAATGGATGCCTTTTTCTTCCAACAGGCCAGCCAGCATTTCCAGCCCGCCATTCTCCCTCAATTCAGGATAGGAATATTCAGCCAAACGGAAAACCGGTGCTTCCGGCAGCACATTACCGAAATAAGCTTCGGTACAACCAACCACGTCGTAAACACCCAGAGACATTTTCTGAGTCAGCGTGAAAGGACTGCCGATTGCCGGCGCGCCGCCTTTGAGGTCGATCTGGACAATTCCAGCACCACGTTCGTTGATTGCRTCTACAACCCGCTCAAAYGGTGCTGATGGTGGGCTCCCGATTGGAAAGCAGCTCGCWGCGGTCAGTGTCACTTCTTCAGACATTGAAGGCATTGCGCCACCAAGAATTGCGACGGAAGCAGCGATACCTGCAATCAGTCCTTTGAATGATAAATTCACTTAACTTCTCCCTCTTGCTCACTAGTCGACGTGGCTGAATTCAGCCATTTTGCCAGTTTTCCCGGTCTTAAAATCCGAGATTACCTCTTTCGGGGGAGATCACAATAATTATTTCGTTCATGGAACAAGTTCATTGACCCACAGAACCGCCGAAGGGTAGTGACGCGGGTCTTTTTGCAACATTCTCTCAAAGGTAGAAAAAGCCGATGTGAATCTGGTATTTCCTGAAAGATACCTATATAGAAACTGCAACATTGCTAAAAATTGACAGCGGACACTGAATTCCCATGGAAACCGTATTGATTACAATTCACCTGATGGTGGTGCTGGCGCTTATTGGAGCCAYTTTACTGCAGCGCTCAGAAGGCGGAGCTTTAGGTATCGGCGGCGGCGGTGGCGGCGGTGGCGGATTCATGAGCGCCCGTGGGGCGGGTGATTTATTGACCCGGACAACTGCAATTTTGGCCGTGGCATTTTTTGCTACCAGCATTGGCCTTACTTTGTATACGCGTACTTCGGATCAGGGTCCTGGCGCCATTTTCAATAATATCAATACCGAACARGAAGCKCCAMTATCTGGWGAMGGMGAARCGCCCGGYACWGGWAGCGGCGGTGTTCTGGATATTTTGCGYCAGCAAASTCARCCRAMKRKTCCTCAGGTTCCKCAATCCGAGTAATTWCYRNCTTWTTCAGRTMKRGAAWTTCGCCWAAYGGCNAGAWATTYYWSSCKNGAAKANAAWTTTCTGTGTGCWKTGCATAGTTTGCTTTCCAAWRCGCGCGCGACTCGGTTATCCTGCAATCCCATGACGCGGTATATTTTTATAACAGGCGGTGTGGTTTCCTCACTTGGCAAAGGTCTCGCTTCAGCGGCACTCGGTGCATTGTTGCAAGCTCGTGGATTTAAAGTTCGATTGAGAAAGCTGGACCCGTATCTGAATGTTGATCCTGGCACGATGAGCCCGTATCAGCATGGCGAGGTTTATGTAACCGACGATGGTGCCGAGACCGATCTCGACCTTGGTCATTACGAGCGCTTTACCGGTAACCCTGCGTCCCAATCCGACAACATCACCACAGGCCGCTTGTACCAGGATATTATCGCCAAGGAGCGCCGCGGCGATTATCTGGGTGCCACCGTCCAGGTCATCCCGCATGTAACCGACGCCCTCAAGGATTTTGTTCTTGCTGGGAATGACGATGTTGATTTCGTATTGTGCGAAATTGGCGGCACGGTTGGCGATATCGAAGCGTTGCCGTTTTTCGAAGCGATTCGACAAATCGGCAATGATCTGCCACGCGGCGATTGCCTTTATGTGCATTTAACACTGGTACCCTGGTTGCCGAGCGCGGGCGAATTGAAAACCAAGCCTACCCAGCATTCCGTCAAAGAATTGCGCTCGATCGGAATCCAGCCGGATATTTTGCTGTGTCGCTCTGATCGCGAAATCCCGAAGAATGAACGCAGAAAAATCGCGCTATTTTGCAATGTCCGTGAAAGCGCGGTCATCCAGGCCCTCGATGTGGCCAGCATTTACGATGTTCCCGTGGCCTATCACAATGAAGGTTTCGACCGGGAAGTATTGGAAGCGTTTGGATTGGATGCCGACCCGGCACCTGATCTCAAGGTCTGGAACGATATTTCAAACCGGGTTGCTAATCCTGAAGGCAGGGTCAAAATTGCCATTGTCGGCAAATATACCGGCCTCAAAGATGCTTACAAATCCCTGATCGAAGCCCTGACCCATGGCGGTATTGCAAATACGGTCAAGGTCGAGCTGGAATGGATTGAATCCGAGGTTTTCGAAGCCGAAGACCCCAATCCATATCTGGAAGGCGTCAACGGCATTCTTGTTCCGGGCGGGTTTGGAAAACGGGGTGCTGAAGGTAAAATCGCCGCCGCCCGATTTGCACGCGAACATAATGTGCCGTATTTCGGCATTTGTTTCGGTATGCAAATGGCCATCGTCGAAGCTGCCCGCAACATGGCGGGGATTGACGGCGCAAATTCCACCGAATTTGGCGAAACGGCTGAGCCCGTTGTTGGTCTGTTGACCGAGTGGATGAAGGACAACGAATTAGAGCAACGACGCAAAGACGGCGATATGGGCGGCACAATGCGTCTTGGTGCTTATGACGCGGCACTTAAAGAAACCAGCTTGATCGCCGAAATTTACGGCTCCACAGAAATATCTGAACGCCACCGACATCGCTACGAAGTGAATATGTCGTATCGCAAAGCCCTCGAAGATGCCGGCATGGTATTTTCCGGCCTGTCGCCTGATGGCTTGTTGCCGGAAACCATTGAACTGGCTGATCATCCCTGGTTCATCGGCGTTCAATATCACCCGGAATTGAARTCAAAGCCTTTTGAACCGCACCCTYTRTTCGCGTCGTTCATCGCGGCAGCCCTTGAACAATCCCGTCTCGTTTGATTGGAGCRCCTGCTATGGCCMRAGGAATTGATCATCTSGTAYTGGCGGTYCACGATCTCGCTAGCGCACGGGCATTWTACGAAAGCCTTGGRTTTACSGTAACACCCGATGCTCAACATCCGTGGGGAACTACCAATTGTCTGGTGCAATTGGACGGCAGCTTCCTTGAAATCATTTGCGTTGACCGCCCGGAATTGCTGACWGAACCTTTAGGCAACGCATTTTCATTCGGCACCATCATCAGGGATTTTTTRRAAACCAGCGAAGGTTTCRCCATGCTGGTGCTGGAAAGCRCGGACGCGGCCRRCGACCTGAAGGATTATAGCAACAACGGGATTCATGCCTTTGATCCTTYTGGCTTTTCAAGAATAGCCAAATTGCCAGRCGGGGAGGAAGTCACGGTTYCATTTTCCATCGCGGCAACGAAAGATCCATTGGCCCCAAACGCCGCGTTTTTCTCCTGTCAGCAACACGCACCGCAATATTTTTGGAAAAAAGAATACCAAACCCATGCCAACACCGCGCTGGCGATTAGGGAGGTATCGCAGGTCTCTGAAGGTCCAGCCATGCACGAAGGTTTTTTCAAAGGTTATTCCGGCGTGGAAACGGCCAAGATCAGCGATCAGGAACTGGTGATCGAGACGCCAAGAGGGCGAATTTCGGTGCAAACGCCGACATTGAGTGAAAAAGTCTGGGGTCAGCCTAATAGAACAATGGAAAAACCCTGCTTGAACGGGTTCCGGATCGCAGTCGCAGACATGAGTGCCGCGAAATCAATCCTTGCCAGCAACAATGTGGCTCATGAAGATCGCAATGATCACTTGCTGATTTCAGCGTCCAACGCCATGGGCGTGGCGATTATTCTGGAACAAGCCTGATACCGGCTCGCATCTAATTAAAAATTACCATATATCTCAGCGCAGAAAGCGCATTCTGCACGAAAGGCAATCGCGATGACAGTTTCCGTTGGTCCGCTGGAAATAGGCAACGACAAGCCCCTGACGATCATAGCCGGGCCATGCCAGATGGAGAGCCGGGACCACGCCCTTGCGACCGCCGGGATGCTGAAAGAAATTTCGACACGTCTTGGCATTGGCCTTATTTATAAAACCTCGTTCGACAAAGCCAATCGCACGAGTATCAATAGCCCGCGCGGGATCGGCATTGAAGCAGCCTTGCCGATTTTTGCGGAAATTCGCGAAACCTTTGGCATGCCGGTGCTGACAGATGTTCATGATGCCGGTCAATGTGCCGCTGTTGCGGATGCTGTGGACGTATTGCAAATCCCTGCATTTCTATGCCGCCAAACCGATCTTTTGTTGGCAGCAGCGGCAACCGGCAAAGTAGTAAATATCAAAAAGGGTCAGTTTTTAGCACCCTGGGACATGATCAACGTCGTTGAGAAAATGCGCGATGCCGGCAACAACAACATTCTGGTTACCGAGCGCGGCGCCAGTTTTGGCTACAATACGCTGGTCTCCGATATGCGTGCGTTGCCTGTATTGCGCGATACCGGGTGCCCGGTTGTTTTTGATGCAACCCATTCGGTGCAACAGCCCGGCGGGCAGGGTGGCACCAGCGGCGGCCAGCGTGAATTCGTTGCTGTCTTGGCAAGAGCAGCAGTAGCCGTCGGAGTCGCCGCCGTCTTTATCGAAACCCACCCGGACCCCGATAACGCACCGTCAGATGGCCCCAACATGGTTCCATTGAGYGAATTTGAAGCCCTGATCAGCGATTTGATGGCGTTCGACGCTTTGGCAAAAAGCAGAGCCGCAACTGCCAATTAGATTGCCTCTGAGAGGCAGAGCTGCTGCCTGTTGCCCTGTAGTTTTGGCAAATATGTTCGTAATTGCATCAACAAGAGCCATCACAAACGGTCGGCCTGCATTTCTACCAAGTGACATCATCTGCCGTTTGGACCGGCCCGTTTTTACGTCCACTAAGGGCGGTGGGCTCAACGGATCGACGCAACACACTCAGCAAATTTCTCAACTGGGGTTTGATATTGCAAGGTCTTGCGTGGTCGCTCATTCAATTGTCTTGCTATTGCACCCAGCGTTGCCTGGGAATGCATAGATAAGTCGGTTCAGCGCGGCAGATACTGTCGCAGCAGACGGTTGGAGTTTTCGTTTGAGCTATTGTTTCTGGATTAACCAGAAAACTTAAGATTTTTGTTCCATTTTCAACATATATCCGCATCTGAACGTTTCATTTTGTTCCAACAGAGACTGAGCGGATAATAAAAATTGCCGATAATCTTGATGAAATTTTGCATGGCATGGAAATTGCTCGGAAAGCTTTATCAAGAAATTATATGGATCAAAAATATGGAAATCACCAGTTTCGTGAAGATAATGCGGCCATTTGCAATCTTAGCCCTACTGGGTCCGTTTCTAATTTTGGCTTTCGCAATTATTCTTTTCGTTGTCGAAAGCGTGTAGCCCAAGGGCACCAGTCATTGGGCATACGAAGTTTTCGCGACTGATCTGGACAAGGTCGAAAACCTTGTCTTCGCCCAAGGTTAACCACTTTATGTAATCCTGGAATTGCCCAGCTGAATGGGTCGTGAAACAGGGCAGAAACCGGATTATCAGATTTTGCCGGGYMWSTTSRRMMWWNGGMANGNAACMNGAYWTCCWYKNTCGARRNAAWGNCCYTCKGYKWSYAKRRGMYRNGCAAYSAMTWSMYMAAYWKCWWKTKYNTWGMTSRWSATCWYYGMSSKAGATATGCATCCCACTCGTCATTATATGAATCCAGTCACTTCAGCGCACATGCRAGAGCTAGCGCCTCCATCGTTTTTTTGGGGATTTGCCATCCTATCCACTATTGGCATTTTCTGCTGGATCGTCGCCTCAATCATCTTTTCGCCAATCTCCGATCCGGTGTTTCATTTCGGTGAGGACGGAGCAATAACCGCGCTTTCTTCAGTTATTATGGCCATGTCCGGCGCTATTGCCGCGATAATTTTTTACCTGCGAATTCCAGATTTGAATTTCGGCAGTTTGTTCTGGCTTGCCCTATCCGCCGGCTGTATTTTTCTCTCTTTAGACGAGCAGCTCATGTTCCATGAGCGAAGCGGGCACTTAATCGAATCCGGTATTGGGGAGTCAACATTCTTCCGCAATTGGAACGATCTCATCGTTATCGGTTACGGCATTATTGCATTRGCGATTGCGGCCCTGTTTGGACGTGAAATCTTGAAATGCCGTATATTTGCAGTGTTCTTTGCGACTGCTTTCGTCTTTTACGTTATCCACACCGGAATAGACAGTATTGTCCCAAACTCTTTCGTCTGGAAGGATATCCCAGAAGAAAGCGCCAAACTAATGTGTGTGTTTGCGTTATTTCTGGGTATCAGCGCACAACTCATGGCAGTACTGGAGATGTTCACTGGAGGCCAAATGGCATCGTCTAAGGATCCTAAACAGGATGCCGAAGTCCGCCAATCAGAATAATTTATTGCCACAAATTGACGCCGCTCAGGTAACGCCGAGGCTTTGTCTGAGGGAAACTGAAAGAAATTTCGACACGCCGTGGCATTGGCCTTATTTATAAAACCTCGTTCGACAAAGGCAATCGCACAAGTATCAATAGCCCGCGCGGTATTGGCATTGAAGCCGTGTTGGCGCGCGCCGCCGTCTTTATTGAAACCCACCCGGACCCCGATAACGCACCGTCAGATGGCCCCAACATGGTGCCATTGAGTGAGTTTGAAGCCCTGATCAGCGATTTGATGGCGTTCGACGCTTTGGCAAAAAGCAGAGCCTGAGCGATCAGCTAGATCGCCACTCAAAAGCAAAGCAGTTGCAATCTGCCGCCTTCTGAACTTTTGGCAGAATATCGGTAATTGTATCGACAAGTGTTGTCCCAATTTCCATAATGAACCCTTTTACGTCATTGGTTTCATGTCGCCGATGGGGTGTTAATCGCCAAGTGCCACATCCACGTCTTACTCAAAATAGTCCTGTTAATCGTTAGGCAGTTCTCAGGAGCTTCTGAGCGCAATCTTGCCCGGTGATCGCCTTTCTGACATTCTCGAAATTCTGAGCAACGCATCAGTGTCTGAAGGGTTTCCGAAAATGGGTAAGTTTTTATCATTCCGATCCGTAGTTGACCCATCGGATTGCGATTTTCTCGGCCACATGAACGTCTCAAGGTATTTTGCAGCATGCTCAGATGGTGTGTTGGCGATCCAATCCGAAATGGGGCTTACCGCAAAGGATATGCGTGAAGGTAGACGCCTTTCGTTCGCGGTTGTTCATGAWGAATCTGACTTCAAGGCGGAATTAGCCGCGGGYGATTCTATCTATTTGGAAACCGACATCMTCGCCATCGGTTCTAAATCAATGACTTTTCGGCATCAACTTTTTCGGGCCGAACATCGGCAGTTGGCTTTTGAAACGATATTCAAATGTGTACTTTTGAGCCTTGCGGACCGACGCGCTACTGAAATYTCTGATGATATTCGGGARAACGCTGCAAAWTGGTTGGCGCAGAAAAACGATCAGGATGAATAGTTACAGATCAGACTGATGCTCTTTGAAAGGAAGAATCATGAACGATTTTTTCGAGTTTGGAAAAGCCGAACTTAAAGGTTGGTCAGAACCAGAGACGGCCGCAGCCTATGCAGATGGATTTGCTTCGGCTGCCGTGCAGTGCGTTCCAGACATGGTGAAGGCATCAGGCGCGGATAACGAATCTAAAACCCTCGATGTATGCTGTGGCCAAGGGATTGTGGCCCAAGGCCTGTCTGCTACTGGTGCCAGTGTTATCGGACTTGATTTTTCCCCGGCGATGCYGGAACTCTCCCGTGCTCGGGTTCCTGGCATCGAGTTCATTGAAGGTGATGCAACGTCTCTGCCATTCGAAAATCAGAGTTTTAATGCAGTGACGATGGGTTTTGGTATTCTGCATATCCCCAATTCCGAGGCAGCGATTAGGGAAGCCTACCGCGTATTGAAGCCGCGCGGAAAATTTGTCTATTCAGTCTGGCATTCACCGAAATTATCGGCAGCTTTCCGGATTGTGTTTAGTGCGATTGGGATGCTGGNAAGCAAAGATGTCTCATTGCCATCTGCCCCTGATATCCATGCATACGCAGACCCAGATATTGCATATCCGGCATTAGAGGCYGCAGGTTTTTCAGATACAAAAATTGAGRCATCAGACAGTTACTGGGAAGTTGATGACCCGGCCAAGCCGTACGACTATTTTTTCGAAGGTACCGTGAGAGGAGCGCTGCTGCTGAGATCTCAACCCAAGRAAAATGCTGAGGCAATTCGGTCTGCGATYGGTGAAGCGGTAAAAGAAGAATTCGGGTCACATGGTCCCTGGAAAATTCCCATTCCAGCAGCAATCGTTTCGGCCGTTCGCCAATAACAGACATAAAGGGCGGAGGGAATCACCACATTGGTCATTGCGCTTGTGTTAGGGGCCAGACCCATTAATTCCCTTCATACCGTGGAAATTTCATTGCCGCTGTTTTCTACAAAAGTTGCCAGCCATAGATAATCGTTATTCCGAGCGTATAGACCGCAAGAATGAAAACATTGACGGGATTGCCGGAAAGCTTTGGCGTTTTGATCTGCGACACATTCAAGGCCGCAAGCCCTAAACCGCTGGCAGCAAGAATCGCAGAAAATACACCCTGGCTAAACAATCCTTCGAACAAAAAGACGAAAACAAGAAATATGCTATTATTATCAATAGCCAGTCCGGTGTATTTAGAGCCATCGGCAAGACCAAACGTGCTGAAATAACTCAACCGGATCACACCCGCGACAAGCATGACGAATACTATTGGGAGAAAAATCGGGTCGAAATTCCCATAGCTCAAAATTAAAATGGCAGGTGTGACGCCATAACTTACAATATCAATTAGCAAGTCAAGTTGCCCGCCAAATATTTGGTCAGCGCCCGTTCTCCCTTTCATTCTGCGTGCAATGAGGCCGTCGGCCCAGTCAAATCCAACCGCCCAGATCATTCCAATCATTGCGGCAGGGTAGGCGCCCAAAATGATAAAATAGATAGCCAGCAAGGTGCACCCAAGTCCTGCAAGTGAGCAGATATTGGGGATATCCCAAATATAAGAAAGAATTGGCTTGGGCTGCAGCTCCTGAGAATTTGAGTTTTTGGTTGTCATTGCAAGTCCTGTAAGTTAGATAATGAGGAACATCACAGCAGGATGACAAGTGCGAACTTTGTTTCGCCTAACTCTTTTGAAAGCGCATAGCTTTCAAAAAAATCCCTGTTTTAGACTTTTTGCAAGCCTAGTGTGAACTCATTTCGTGGGTCAGGAAAACAGAATTGTTTTCTTATGGTCTGAAAACTGATGACACCTGTTAGCACCGCAAATGACCATGATAAAGGATAAATTTGACGCATGATCGTCTACACCCTTGGCACTTTTGATTTATTGCATGTTGGCCACCTTGCTTTGTTAAACCATTGCAAAACGTTGGGCGATGTTGTCGCTGTCGGGGTGGCTTCGGATGAGGTTGTAAACCTCTATAAGCCGAATGTCCCTATTGTCCCCCTGCATCAACGCATGGAAATGCTGGAAGCCTTGGGTTGTGTTGATATTGTACGCCCCTACCATGAGCTTGAATATGTTTCTGCTTGCAAAGAGCTGAATGTCGATATTTTCGTGATCGGCGAGGATTGGGGGAAGAACCCCCACAACCTCGCTGTGGAAGCCTATTTGGAAAAAGCTGGCAAGCAGATTGTTCAAATTCGTTATGACCCCCAAACCTCTTCCACAAAGATAAAGCAAACGGTCATCGCCCAATATCAAGCAGGCGGTGGGCGGTTCTTCCCTGGAACGTCTACTTCATTCGCGAAAGCAAGCTAACACGATGGGTCGAAAGACCTGGATTTTGCGCCTAAAATCAACAGAACCGCCGCAACCCGTTGCTTTCTGAATTTTTGGCAGGAATGTCAGTGGTTGCATCGGCAGCAATCGTTCCAAACGGTCTGTCCGCACTTCTTAGTGCCAATAGGCGACATTCAGCACTTGCGATAAACCAGCGCATATGCRGTATCTGCCGCGTGATCGTGCCCAGCCTTCGTATACATCGGCACCTCAACCACATGCAGGTCTTTGATCMGYCCACGAYTTTCCATATCTCGGAGAACGGGTTCAAACCCTGCTTCTTGGAAAAACATCTTTTTGACACCGATAACAAAGAGGGCGCGAGGGCGGGCGATATCGAGTAAATTTTCAAGCGGTTGTGGACCAAGATGTCCCGAAGTGAAAGTTCCTGCGGAGATAACTGCGCCATAGTCATTTGAGATTACATCCAGAGCTTTCATCAAGTCCACTTTGTACAGCGAACGATAAAGTTTCTTCTCTTTCGAAACACGAAGCATTTCGGCTGAAATATCAATCCCGTCGATCTGCTCYKGCGGAAAATTCAAGGCGCTTGCCACAAGCCCGGTTCCACATCCAATGTCAGCGATTGGCGTATCGGTTTTGGTGGCGGCGTCACGATAAGCTGCAGCTATCGCAGCGGGATAGTGCCATCCCAAAGCGTCGGCGAAATCCGTATCGTAGGTGGATGCAAAAACATCGTAGTAACGTGCATTGTCGTCTGGAGTAGAGAGCCTGTACGCGTTTTCCAGAAAGCTTTGCCCGGCGCTTTTCTCAATCATCTGAAGCCTTTTGTGTTAGGTGTTTATGCCTTTTGAATTTTTGCCAAAAGGCTCCGTTGATACATCGATAAGCGTCCTGCCGAATGGTCGTCCCAGACGTCCACCAAGAGCCAGAAGCGGACATTCTTGGTTTGATATCAATTTCAGTTTTGCCCTTCGTCGACCACCAAAACCTGATTGCAGGCAGTATYTCGGTGACAGTTTGCCCCAAGAGTGTATCGTTTTGGTAGGAAATAGCATCAAGCGGGGTGAAGATGATGAGCGACATTGCAATAGTGGGCTTGGGCGCGATGGGAGCAGCGCTTGCACGAACGCTCATAAAAGCGGGGCGAGACGTGACAGTATGGAATCGCTCTCTTGAAAAAATGCAACCTCTCGTGGCAATGGGCGCGCATGCCGCGTCAAACTTTATCGAGGCTCTCAAAGCCAGCTCTCGGATAATTGTCTGCCTGCCAGATTATGATTCAACCGCAGAATTATTCGAACAACCAGATGTCTTGCCCTTGCTGGCGGGGCGAACCATAATTCAACTGAGCACGGCCACGCCAAAAGAGGCGGTGATCAGCGAAAAATGGTTCAACGATCAAGGCGCGTCCTATCTGGACGGCGCCATCCTCTGCTGGCCGGGCAACATCGGCACACCCTCAGGACAGATCGCTGTTGCGGGTCCAGACACTGTATTTGCCGACTGCCAGACTGATCTTGAACACCTTGCGGGCGACTTGCGCAATCTTGGTGCAAATATTCGGGCGCCTGCCACGATTGATCTGGCATTTCTGTCACGTACCGTGGGTATCATTTTCGGATCAATCCACGGCGCCCTCATTTGCGAAGCTGAAGGGGTGCCGGTGTCAGAATTTACCGCGATCCTGCCAGCCGGTGACAGGGCGGTTCCGCTGACCCAGGCCATCAATGACGGGTCTTTCGACACCATTACCGCCGCAGGAGCCTCGGTCGATATTGCCGGCAGTGCTGTTACGAGAATGCAGCAACAGGCGCTTGACGCTGGTATAAACAGCGAATTGCCTGACCTGCTTTGCGATTGGGTGAAGCGCGCCCAGGCGGCCGGGTATGGATCACAGGAAACGGCTGCTGTAATTAAAGTGATCCGCCGGAGCGATTGATCAAATGCAACGTCGGATGGCCATGTCGTAGAGGTCTGACACATTTCTGCACCCAATGGAGATATTCGCCATGCCCAAAGGCTACATCATCGGTGAGATCGAGGTCACGAACCTGGCTGGATATGAAACCTATCGGCGCCAAAGCCCCAAGATTGCCGAACAGTTTGGTGGCAGGTATCTTGTCCGGGGCGGTGATGCGAAATTGCTTGAGGGCGTGGAGAGCATCAAGCGCCCCGTTGTAATTGAATTTGAAAGCTACGAGCGTGCGCTCGCATTCTACACCTCGCCTGAATACCAGGAAATACTTCCCCACCGACTTGAGAACGTGAAAACAATGCGGCTTATTTGCGCCGATGGCATCTAGTGCCATTGCCAATTTTTAAAATTGGTCGCTCCTTCAGAAAGGGCTAAATCCTGCGAACCTTGGCGTGAAATGACCGTGAAACTGGCCCCACTTCCGTGTTTCTTGTTTGACTCGCTTGATTATTTTCCGGCGCGCTTGTGCTGGTTGCGGCGCGCTGTCAGATTTTTGGTATTGTAGACATCCTCAGCAGCAAGTTTTTTCCATCGTTGCAAACGGTCTTCTTCAAGGTCCCCAGCTTTAGACGCCGCACGGATGGCACATCCAGGTTCCGTTTCGTGCGCACAGTCACGAAACCGGCAGGATTGAGCCAGTTCGGTAATATCGGCAAACACTTCACCCAGCCCGGCTTGCACGTCGGTTAGTTGCAATTCACGCATTCCCGGAGTGTCCAGGAGCCAGCCTCCGGTGTGCAGCAGATGCAATTCGCGGTTCGTCGTCGTGTGACGCCCTTTGGCATCGTCTTCGCGAATGCCCTGTGTCGCAATCTGCTCACTTCCGGTAAGTGTATTGATGAGGGTTGATTTTCCAACACCTGAAGACCCGACAAAGGCAACGCATTGGCCTTTCCCACACCAGGGGAGGAGGCGTTCTACATCGACAGCATTTCGCGCATCCAATGTGACCACAACCAGATTGGGCAACAATTTGACGGCCTCATTTTCATAATCCTCGGATCCATCTGCCAAGTCAGCTTTGGTGAGAATGATGACCGGGTAGATATCGGCATCACGCGCCAATGTGAGATATCGTTCCAGGCGCGCAATATTGAAATCCTGATTGCACGAGGACACAATGAAAAGCGTATCAATATTGGCAGCAATCAGTTGCACTTTTCGCTCAGTTCCCGGTGCGCCTCGCTTCAACAGGCTTTTCCGGTCCAACAGACGTTGCGGTTGAAGGGTTTCRCTATCAAGCAGCAGCCAATCGCCAACAGTGGCGCGGGCTTCWTCATCACCATCGGGTACGTAGAAAGGCGGGACAAAGCAATCCACAGAAGGTCCCAGCACGCGTATCTTGCTGCGATGAACTTCGCTAACTTTTACGGGAATATGTGTGTCCAGATCAGCTGTATCGAGCTGTGAAGAATAGAAACTATTCCAACCAAGATCGGCCAGTTCAGARATTTTGTATGTCATTGATTTTTCACCAGTTACCGCGTGCAATTTTAATGTTTCCGCAGAGGAATTCAACGACAATCACAAAATCTCCTTTTCAGCATTCTGTTTCCAAGAATGTATCCCAAGAATGTAAAATGCCAATATACCATTTTCAATAACGCTTCCATGGACCGTCTTGCGGTATTCTTATTTGTTGATGCCGCAAGTCTTTCGACCGATATCAAGAAGTTCTTGGACTGTATCACAATAGCCGGATTGCCCTCCAATGGAAGACATCAAGGAAAGCAGGGACACAACTTGCCATGCGGCAGTTGCAGGATTGATTTCATCGGCTAATTCGTTTGTAGATTTTGCCGCRTCCAGTGATAATTCAATTCTGCGTTTCAGCGTTTTTATATAATTGTCAAATGTCTCGATTACGACGGGATCATCCCTCAACTCGCCGGTTGCGGAACGAAACAGGTAACACCCATGCCAWTCTGGGTCTGACATTGAAATCTCAATAACGTCCCAAAAATTTTCCAAACTATGTTTCGACGGTATTTCAAGCAGCGAAACAACATTTTCCAGAACCTGTTCACGATAAAATTGAATCGTGTCTTGAACAAGTAACGACTTGTCTGCCCAGTTTGAATACAGCGCTTTACGACTAAGCCCCGTATGCGCGACCAAGTCTCGGTACGATGTGGCGTTGACCCCGTTTTTCCAAAATATGCCGAGTGCCTTCTCCACATGCTCAGTCAAGTTTTGGTCTTTTGATATACTCATGTTCAATTTTTCTCTTGACGAAGAACGATCGTTCTCWTATTGCCTAAGAACGGTCATTCTCAGGAGGCATATATGACAAATCTAAGCGTAATACACAAGTCTATAGCTGATCCAGCAACCTGTTGGACCCTACTTTCGGATTTTGGGAATATTGATGTGTTCAATCCTGGTGTCGCAAAATCGTACTTGTTGAACGGAACCCAAAATGCGGGCGTTGGCGCTACGCGTCAATGCGATCTAACTGATGGAAAAAATTTCCTGCGTGAAAGAATAACTGATTGGCAGGAGGGGAAGTCCTATACCGTTTCAATTTATGAAGGATCGGTTCCAATAAAAGACACACAAGTTAGACTCAGTATCGAGCCAGATGGAACTGGATCTATCTTGAAAATGGATATGAGTTACCGACCAAAATTTGGGCTATTAGGTGCAGTAATGGACGTTTTAATGCTAAAACGAATGATGGCGAAATCGATGCGTTCTGTTGTTGCTGGGTTGGATGAAAAGGCGACCATTGAAATGCAAAGAGCTGCCTAGCGCCGTAATTCGTTTTTGAATCCAATTCGTTTTCGAAATTGCTCGCAGCATTCCAGCAAAAACTACAAAAGCAAGTTCGTTTTGTTACGTGCCCATTTAGCAAACCGACAAGTGTCTGCTGTGGCCCGGATTATATAGGGACGGGGTGAGAGCACAGGTCCGGCCTGTTTCGGACGGCAATTCTGGCTGTACAGGATACCTGTGATTTCAAATTCCGAGCCATGGCGACACAATGCAGGGGATTGGCCAATATCGAAAGGGTGAGGGGCATTGCTTGCTGTTGCATGTCTTGCTTGCGATAAACGCAAACACTCGCCGTCATTGGCGATCGAGAAAGCGACCTCGACTGATCGGTCAGTTGTCTTTATATAGCTCTAGATATGTCAGATACACGAGAACGCCTCATCAAAACCGCGACCGAGCTCTTTCTTGGCAAGGGTTACGGATCTGTTGGAACAAGCCAAATTTGCGCAAGCGCGGGCGTGAATAAGGGTACTTTTTATCATTTTTTTCCGTCCAAATCGGCTCTCCTAATTGCAGCAATAGAGGAATATGCAACGTCCTTTAATGACGCGTTTGAACTAATCGAGCAGAGCGATGTAGGTGCATCAAAAAAGCTTACTGCTCTTTTCGATGTGCCCGCCGAGGCGAACCGCTTGTGGAATGAAAAGAATGGATTTGCGCAGGGGTGTCTGGTTGGGAATATGACTCTGGAGTTAGGCACGGTCGATGGGRGTGTGCAGCATGCTTCGCAAGCCGCATTACGGAAATGGGCAAAGACCATTGAGCCGATCATTGCAGAATTTTCTGATATGGAAGGCCTTGCATYTCTTGATGCGGCTAAAGGGGCATGGTGTGTTGTCACTATGATTCAGGGTGGCTTGTTGATGGCCAAGGCAAACAACGATCCAAACCAGATTAACGCAATTGCGCCGGCTGCCGAAGGCGCGCTACGAGCGCTGGCGAGCGCCTAAAAGAAATTCACAAAAATATGATGGACAGGCAAAGAATAAAGTTCCTTTGGGTACTAGACTGACCGGTCAGTTAAAGGTATCGATTAAAGGACGGTGATGTTGCCGAAAGGATAAAAGGAGCCTTACATGCCAAGATTTAGACAAATTGATCCAAAAACCGCTACTGGCGAAACCAAGGAAGCTTTTGATGAAGCAAAAGCCCAATTTGGAGACGTCATCAACCTCTTCAAGGTTATTGGTTCTGCACCAAATGTTTTGAAGGGTGTTCTTGCACTCAACAAGCAAGTTAGTCAGTCAAGCGAGCTTGATGCCAAGCTAACAGAGCAGGTTGCGATGCTGACATCGGCGTTAAACCGGTGCGACTATTGCGTCAACGTACATATGGTGGTGGGTGAAAATGCAGGTTTGTCACGTGAAGAACTGCTGCTGGCCATGGCGGGAAAAGCAACTGACCCTAAGGCGCAATCGCTCTTGAACTACACAAATGAAGTGGTTCGCAATCGTGGTTTTGTCAGCGATGCAACACTTCAGGAAGTGCGTAATGCGGGCTTTAGTGACAAGGCCTTGCTTGAAACTATCGGCGTGATCGGCATCTACACGACGCTGCAATATATCCGGCATGTAGCTGACCCTGAACACGATTTTCCAATTGTTTCTGAATTTAACGGCGATAAGCACGGCGCTGACAACGGACAATTTTTCAACGCTACCTGATTTTCAAAGCCCGCTCAGGAATGGGCGGGCTTCCTTTTAATAAAACCGTAAGGGAGAAACAAAAAATGTTAGCAGATGCACTCAAACAACTCAGATCCAGACTGGGGACACGGGACCGCTATGACAATTTCATTGGCGGTGAATGGGTTGCGCCAAAATCCGGTCAGTATTTTGACAATATCAGTCCAATTAATGGTCAGGTTTTCAATCAGGTTGCCCGTTCAAATCACGAAGATATTGAATTGGCCCTTGATGCGGCCCACAAGGCAAAAGATGCTTGGGGCGCGACATCGGTAGCTGACCGTTCGCTCGTTTTATTGCGCATTGCTGATCGTATCAGTGAAAATCTGCCGATGCTGGCAATGCTTGAGACAATCGAAAACGGTAAGGCAATTCGTGAAACCACTCACGCGGACATGCCACTTGTTGTCGATCATTGGCGTTATTATGCCGGGGTGATCCGGGGACAAGAAGGTTCTGCCGGCGAGCTTGATAAAGACACTGTCGCCTATCATTTTCACGAACCTTTGGGCGTTGTTGCACAGATTATTCCTTGGAATTTCCCGCTTTTGATGGCGACCTGGAAGTTGGCACCTGCGATTGCTGCTGGGAATTGTGTGATAATTAAACCAGCAGAACAAACCCCATCAAGTATCATGGCGATGATCGATCTGATTGCAGATTTATTGCCGCCGGGCGTTATAAACATCGTCAACGGTTTTGGCGTTGAAGCAGGCAAACCTCTCGCATCGAGCAATCGCATCGCCAAAGTAGCGTTTACCGGCGAGACGACCACCGGTCGTTTGATCATGCAATATGCATCGGAAAATATCATTCCGGTGACGCTGGAACTGGGTGGTAAGTCACCGAACATCTTCTTCGGCGACGTCATGGCCGAGGATGATGATTTCTTCGAAAAATGCCTCGAAGGTTTCACCATGTTTGCGCTCAATCAGGGTGAGGTTTGTACGGCACCATCGCGCGCGCTTGTGCATGAATCGATCTACGATCGCTTTATGGAAAAAGCAATTGAGCGTGTGAATAAGATCAAAATGGGCCATCCGCTGGATAGCGGCACAATGATGGGCGCTCAGGCTTCCAATGATCAGTTGGAAAAAATCCTCTCTTATATGGATATTGGCAAGAAAGAGGGTGCGAAAGTTCTGACGGGTGGTGAACAGGCAATTCTTGAGGGAGAGCTCTCTGGAGGGTATTACGTCCAGCCTACCGTTTTCGAAGGCGACAATTCCATGCGGGTATTCCAGGAAGAAATTTTTGGTCCAGTGCTCTCTGTTACGAAGTTCASCGATCTTGATGATGCATTGAAGATCGGGAATGATACCCTGTATGGCCTTGGTGCTGGTGTATGGACCCGTGATATGAATACTGCCTATCGGGTGGGGCGCGGGCTAAAGGCTGGCCGTGTTTGGACCAATAGTTACCACCTCTATCCAGCTCATGCAGCATTTGGTGGATACAAGCAGTCAGGCATTGGCCGCGAAACACATAAAATGATGCTTTCGCACTACCAGCAAACCAAAAACATGTTGGTGAGCTATGATCCCAAACCGATGGGTTTCTTTTAAGGGGCCACAACAGGCAGGCGGATTTTCCGCCTGCCGCGTTACTTAGTCAAAGGAAAGCATATGACAAAAACCTCCAAAGACCAGGTTGCGGTGACACCCGATGCTGCAGCTCTTATACGGAAGCTGAAAGATCAGAACGGCGATTTGATGTTCCATCAGTCCGGTGGCTGTTGCGATGGAAGCGCTCCCATGTGCTATCCCGCTTCAGAATTTATCATTGGAGAACGCGATGTCCTTCTGGGGCATATTGAAGGTTGTCCGGTCTATATCGGTGGCTCCCAATATGAAGTCTGGAAACACACAATGCTGACAATCGATGTTGTTGTGGGACGTGGTTCCGGGTTTTCACTTGAAGCTCCCGAAGGTCTCAGGTTTCTCACACGATCAGATTTGTGTGCTGTCYAACCAACTTAGKTGGGATAAAACTAATGATCAAAATTACTCAAACTATTTCTCTTGATGAATGACTATCACTCGTCTGATCTCACAGCGGGGCTGACCATTCCCGCGATAAGCATTGCGATCAGAGTGGGCTTTATAATGTCGCGCCTGGATTGTTTCATCGAAGCTTGCTGAACCAATTTCCAGTGGCAAAGATAGTCCGCCCGTCGTCATCAAAATTCGAAATGGATGGTGGATTCAGCAAAAGCTAATTTGAGCACTGGCGGTAAGGCCGCGGAACGCCTTAGGCGGTTAGACCGCCGTCAACTGGCAATATGACCCCGGTCACCCACTTTGCCTCGTCACTTGCGAGATAAAGGCAGGCATGAGCAATGTCCTCAGGTTCGCCAATCTTACCAAGAGGGTGATTGGCAAGTACAGCTGCGTGCACCTCCGGGGACATTGAATCAATCCCGGCAGCGGTCATTTCCGTGCGGGTCAGGCCCGGCGCAATCAGATTCACGCGAATGCCGTCTTTGCCGAGTGTGCGCGCCATCTGCCGGGTCATGGCATGGAGTGCTCCTTTTKCAGCAGTGATCGAGAACCGCTCCTGCATGCCACGCAGAGCAACGACCGAGCCGATCAAGACGATGGCACCGCCGTGCGGCATGACAGCTGCAGCCTCGCGGGCTACGAGAAATGTCCCGGTCACGCTGGCTGCCATCGTCTCGTTGAATGTCTCTAATTCAGTCGTAGCAATATCCGAGCGATCTGGGAGGACACCCGCTGCAAGAACCAATATGTCGATGCGCTCGAAGCGCCCTATGACCTCTTTCACCATGCTACGCACTGCTTTTTCGTCAGTGACATCGCAAGGGCAGCACAAGACATCACCGCTTATATTACGCGCAGCCTCTTCGAGCACTTGCGCTCTGCGGCCAACGATCGCGACCCGCGCACCCTCAAGGTGGAAGAGTTCGGCTGTTGCTTTTCCCATGCCCGAGCCGCCGCCGGTGATCAACACCACTTTGTCTGTAAGTCGCATTTGCAGGTCTCCGCGTTTCCGGGTTTGCACAATCGATAGGGGCAGYGACCAGATTACACGGTTACAAGTAATAATACAGTTCTCAGAAGTAATAGTGCAATTTTACTCAGATTTCGTTGTACTTGGTTGGTTATTCTGACCCTGGTACCCGATGCTCAACCTGAGGCGGACCTCAGCGCCCAATGGCCGGTTTTGACCACCTACCCTAAGCCACGTTTCTTCAGGTGCGATGGGTGTGTACGCAACATCCTCCAAGGCAGGCACAGCCCTTGGCAAAAAATGTCCGTTGTTACTTCGACAATATTTGTCCCAAACGGACGGCAAGAATTCCGCGTGGTGCCGTATACGACCTTGACCTCGATGCCTCAATAATTTCACACTATCTAAATTATTGATTGGGATTTTAAACGATGGAATTGCCAGGTGCGGGATACTTTTATGCCATAGCAGCATTGTCGATGGCGTTCGTAGGCTTTACGTCCATCGTGGTCGTGCTCCACCAAAACACGGGCAAATCGCTCTCGGCATTTCACGTGCTAATTACGAGACTGTTCATCGAATTGGGTCTAATGGCCACTGCATTTGCTATGGTGGCGCCAACGCTCGCCATCTGTGGAATTGACGAGATTTTCGTGTGGCGTATATCCAGTGCAATGATGCTTGTTGTGTTAGTGCCTTGGCTTGTGACATATCCAATCCGCCGAAAAGCCGCAGCCCCCGATCAGAAATGGCCCATCCGGGGATACGTCTTGAATATTCTTGGCACGCTGGCTGTTATTGCCCTGTGTGTGAATGTTGTTGGGTCACCCATAAATTCCAATCCTGCGCCCCTCGCTTTGGCAACAATCTTCGTGTTGACCTTTGCATCGGTTTCTTTTTTCTGGACGTATACAACATTTTTGCGGGGTTAACCGGGAGGCGTGAAATCGCTACGATTTTTATCAAAGCGGAGTTGCCAATTCTGTGTCGAGCCATCTTCTGAACTGGGCGATTTTAGGTTCGTCCCACCGGGCATGTTTGCAGAAAAAATAATATCCGTTGTTCAAAAAATGACTCTTTGGAAACAGATCCACCAATTGACCAGATTTCAATTCATCCTCGACCAAAAGACGGTCCATTAGAATAACACCAAGCCCTTCTACCGCCGCTCTGATCGCAAGTTCGCCAGTTTCAAAAATTGGCCCCTTCTCATGATCAACGGCGCTCAGGCAATCGTTTGCAGTGAGCCAACTTGGCCAATCGTGCCGACAAGCCGCGACGTGGAGCAGGGTCTGTGAATTAAGGTCYTTGGGCGCCAAGAGAGGCTGCATTCCATGTGCCAAACCCGGTGCTGCSAGCGGSGTCAGCTGTTCTTCTTTGACCCRTTGRACGCTAAGCTCGTCKGGCCAWTSTGGATTGTGGAATGTTGCAATCGCGCAATCGAGGTCGCTCTGCATGAACTCATCGATATTTGAGAGAAAGACACTTATTGAAATAGTTGTATGCGGCACGGCGATGGCCAGGCGCTGCAGTCGGGGGGTGAGCCATCGGTTGGCCAGCGTAGGAGAACACATCACCTTCAGTTCGAGTTTCGAACCGACAATGTCTGCTGCAGCCTGCGCAATCAGCTCAAACGATGAGGATATTTTGGGTAAAAGATTTTTTCCGACATCCGTTGGTTTCAGGCCTTGAGCCAACCGGTGAAACAGTAGAACACCAAAATGCYCTTCAAGCAGTTTCACATGGCGGCTGATGGCGCCGGGCGAAACATGGAGCTCCTCAGCAGCGCGTACGAAACTACTATGCCTGGCTGCAGCTTCAAATGCTTTGAGCGCGTTAAGTGGTGGTAGTTGCACCCAATCCCTCCAGACTTAGCTTTTCTGAGGCTAACACATAGAAAGCTTGACGTGCAACTGCTGCGCGCATGTTTTAGCCTCGCGGGACAGACTTTGATCTTACCGACACTCATTGGAGGCAAAACTGCCATGAGCGATGTTTTGAACGCACCCAAACGTATCCTTATCTACGGTGTTGGCGGCGTAGGGCTTGCAATTGCACGACTTTTGAATGACCGGGGCTGGCCGGTGGTGGCAGCGGTTAATCGCGCTGGAGCCAAAGTTGGTAAGGATCTGGGAAGCCTCGCCGATGCCGCAGGGCTTGCTGGAATTATCGTGGAAGATGCTGACGCCGTGAATTTTTCCGACATTGACGCCGACATTGCGATTATCGCCATCAATGATCGTTTGAAATACAACGCGCCTCATCATAAACGGCTGCTTGAGGCCGGGTTGAATGTTATCTGCGTTGGCGGTGAGAGTTCGTATCCCCAAGCGGTGGATCTTGAACTTTCGGCCGCACTGGATCGGATGGCCAGGGCAAATGGCGTCACTTTCACCGGTTGCGGGTTGTGGGACACTTATCGTGTCTGGTCGGTCAAGACATTGTGTGGCCCGTGTACGTTGCTGCGCGGTCTTCACCATCGCAGCGTAACTGATGCAAACCGGTTTGGCCCGGAAGTCGTGCGACTGGCCAGAATTGGCGACGCGCCGGAATCCTTTGATCAAGGCCAGGACTCAACGAGCGAACCAGAAAAATCCATCTACCGGGTCTTCGTTCACCAGGTCGTGGCATCACTCGGGTTGACCGTTACGTCGGTGACCGAGCGCCAGGAGCCTGTCTATTTCGACGAACCTGTCCATTGTCCGGTGCTGGAGCGTGATATCGAACCGGGTTTTTGTGTTGGCACGCGTTCGATTATTGAGGTCAAGACCAAGGAGAATGTAACGGCGCTGGCAGAAGTTGATCTTCGGCTTACACAGCGCGGGGAGGGCGAATGGATGAGTTGGTCCATTGATGGCAATCCCGCGGCAGAGATGCGCTTGCACGGCCTCGACACTGGCCATGCTACGGTTTCAAGCGTCGTCAATCGAATTCAGGATGTTGTTGCTGCCCAGCCCGGCCTGGTGACCATAGATCAAATGGCACCCATGCAGTTTCAGCCAAACCCTATTTCAATCACTCAAAAGGTGGCAGAGTTGGTTTGAGGTTTCCCAATCCAGCAACAAGGGGTAGCACAATGATCACGCATATTGTTCTGATGAAAATGAATGGCGGCGCAGATGAAAAATTCGTCGCCAGGATGCAGGATTATGCGACGAAAATTCGCGACCAGATCAGTGAAGTTCAAAGTTACGAAATCGTTCCCAATGTGGCCGACGGCAACAAGGGGTTTAACTGGGCGATTTTATCGACCTTTGCAAACGAAGAGGATATCGCAAGCTACAAGGTCGCGCCGTTGCACCTCGAGTTCGTTTCTTTTTGCGACCCTTTTACTGAGGACTTCCTCACATTGGATTATGTCGTACCCGGCGTTTAAGCGATGCCCAAAGCATTTTATTGACTTCCAAAGAGCAAGTGAAGGAGTTCTCTCATCCAGATATTTACAGGATTAGTGTTTGATTGCGCCGACCAAACACTAACGATGTCAAATGATGGAAGACGGATCGGTGTGTCTGTAATGAAAAGCGTTTCAGTTTCTTCTTTTAACAAGAGAGMCGGCAATATGCCTAAAAGGTCGGTTGTCGCCAACAAAGACCGGGCAGCCAGAAAGCTGGGAACCGCAATGCCAATTGTACGTGTGTGGCCTGTTTCCTCCAAAACAGAATCAGTCACACTCCGTATGTCTTCCCCGTAAGGGGCGATTAACAAGTGTTCAGCCTTGCAAAATTCATCGATTGTCAGCTGCCTGGTAGCAAGTGGATGCCCTTTGCGGACAGCACATTGATAATGATCAGAAAAGAGCGTTTTTGAATGGAGGTTATCGGGAAGAAGCTTGGGTACCATCARTGCCAGATCAACCTGCCCATKGTTCATCTGACCAGKCAACATMTCAACTTGGAGCGGTACAATTGTAATCYTYAAATTTGGTGATATTCGTCTCAAATGCTGAAAAAGTGGTTGAATGACTACCGAAAGTACATAGTCGTTTGYGGCAATGCAGTAGGTTKCGTTGAGTTTACTCGGATCAAAYKCTTYAACCTGCGTTAAGCTTTTTAAGCCTTCAATCACTGCAATTACTTTGGGATAAATCGTTTCAGAATATGGGGTTGGCGATACGCCATACGGGATACGTAAAAATAGCGGATCGTCAAAGACAACGCGTAGTCGTGCCAAAGCACCACTCAGACCCTGTTGAGTTATATTTAGACGCGCGGCGGCGTGTGTAACACTACGCTCTTCAAAAATAGCAACAAACGCGATCAGCAAACGAGGGCTGAGTAGAGTGATATCTCTCATACAGRTGACTTAAACAATTTATAACTGTGATATGTATGAATACTATCTCAAACAACATAAAAAAATCAAGATTATATTGTTATAAAAAATCAAAAACTTAATAGAAATGCATCGTATATATTTGGTTGCTCTGATTCCAAAAATCTTTGGAGCCAGCCGAACGCCAGTCCTGATCCATTGCCAACAAACGGTAGAGGTAATTGGTTGCCGGTAGGTGGGTTGGCAGCAATCGCTGCCGCTGCGGGTTTCGATGCAAAAATTGCTCAAAAAGAGGTCGCGCAATGGGGGTGCTTTTGGTTATCCCCAAAGGCTTTAGCAAAATCCTTAAAAGCACGCACATCCGTTGCCGTGCAGTTTTTGGATTGCCCCTAAAAAAGCCGAACCGCCGCAATCGGTTGGATTGCCCCCAAAAAAAACCGAACCGCCGCAATCGGTTGGATTGCGGCGGCGTATCTCGCCGGGGGAAGTTCATATTCCTGCAACTGAACCATGCGGGCGATGGTCGCCATTGCATATGGAATAGTGAAATCGGCAAGAAACTCTACTCGGTACAACCTGAATGTGTACCATCGGGTTCGCCATATCTTTGATCTGGATCAAATTTTGAAAATTAGATTTTCTCAGGCAATTTAAGTGGTTAGCGTGCGCTTTGCCGGGTCCCACCGCCACAAATTGTCATTGGTGACATGCGTCCCACCGATCCAGGTATCAATCTGGTTGATATCGGCATGGTCTTTGTCTCCGGCTAACACTGCTTCACCAGCATCGGTCAATTCAATTTCGGACGTAATGAAGGTCTTGCGCCGCTCGTCATCTTCAAGCAGGGACGGCGTAAAGGGCTCGCTCAAACCATTAAACAAGGGGATTGTTCCGGTCGCAAGTTTTGAGAGCAGGGCAAAAAACCCGGTGTCACCCCAAAATGCGCCTTCTTCCATCGCCATTGTCCGCGCGAATAATGGTCCGGGCCGGGTCACGCCACGCTGGATGGAAAATAGAATTTGCCGCTCGGTCCGGTTCAAGCCGTCAATGCCGGGCAACTCTTCCAGCATCCGGCCAATGGCCAGGCGAAGATGTGGCATTTCCGGATATTTGAGTTGGAAACAGGCGGCGAAATCTTTCGGATCACTTTCCCGAAACGCCGCCCAGACGCCTCTAGCATCGGCGACCATGGTTTTGCTCACCGGTTGAGTGAGGTCGGCAAGATCCAGGATGTTGTCCGGCGTTTTCATCCCCAAATAGGTCTCTGCTTGCACAAGGAAAACATTTTCCAGCCTGCCGTGAATGGCGAGCATATCCAGAATTTGGATGAGCTGGAGTTGATCAAACAGATCATGCTCGAACCATAACTCGATGGTGTCGAATTTCTTATGCATTTCAAACAAGCCATCGCGGGCTTCAAGTTCGGTCAGGATTTCGGCTTTGTCACGGTCACTCATATCAGCCAGATAGGCGGCGCGGATGTTTCGCAAATCCGCATCTGAATCCGTCGCTGGAACCGGCCCCAAATGAAGGCAATCGCGCCATGGTTCGATCACGCCTTGCTTGCCTGCCGCATTTAGCAAGTCGGCAGCGCTATCGCCGTTTGTAATAATCAAAGATGTCATCTGTTTCAGCCACGCCCCCGGTATGGCGCGACGCCCTGATCTGGCAGCCAAAGATTTGCGGGCACTTCGCCATGCTGCCAGAAAATATCAATCGGGATGCCGCCTCGGGGATACCAGTACCCACCTATCCTGAAAAAACGTGGGTCGAGGATCGTTACCAACCGCTTGCCTATGGCAATTGTGCAATCCTCGTGAAACGCGCCGTGGTTTCGAAAAGACGAAAGATAGAGTTTGAGGGATTTGGACTCTACCAGCCACTTGTCGGCAACGAAATCAATCACCAGATGGGCGAAATCGGGTTGTCCTGTCACCGGACAAATTGACGTAAATTCCGGGCACGTAAAACGCACCAGATAGTCTGAATCTTCGTGTGGATTAGGAACCCTGTCGAGAATAGCCGTTTCAGGGGATGAAGGAGCGTTCACATCGGCGCTCAATTGCAATTCGTTATTTTCCATCAATCCTCAACTTTCGCGCTGCGCCATTATTGCAGAAAAATATGAAACCAGGAACGGTACGATAAAGGTCAGAATAATCTTCCAGATCACCAATGGAGCCGCACCCACCATGCCTTCCCATTGATTGATCAAAGTGAGGACAGGCCCCACAATGGCCGCCACCTTGATGGCACGAATGGCCGCCCGCTTGTCAAACCTCATATCATTCCCTGCTACATGCTCAAGCACGCCACTAAATATTTGTGCCGCTTATCCCATAGCCACAGGGATATCCGCAATGCGCCCTCAGTGCAGAACAATATTTCCCAAAGCGGGTGGATACACCTTTAAATTTGTCGCGCCTGCGTTTAGAAGATGGCGACAAAATTCATTTTCTCTAGTCGCAGGACACCTTTTTTCATGGCCGCAATTCTGGACATTCACGCCCGACAAATTCTGGATAGCCGGGGCAACCCGACAGTCGAAGTTGATATCATGTTAGATGATGGCGCGTTTGGCCGTGCAGCGGTGCCGTCTGGTGCATCAACAGGGATCCATGAAGCAGTTGAATTGCGCGATGGCGGCAAGGAATGGCATGGCATGGGCGTTACCCGCGCTGTTGCCGGGGTGAATGGCGAAATTTTTGACGCATTGGCTGGTCGTGACGCCAGCAATCAAAGCGACATTGATCGCGCTTTGATCGATCTGGATGGCACCGACGATAAGGGGCGGCTTGGTGCCAACGCCATTCTTGGTGTTTCGCTTGCCGTGGCGCACGCCGCAGCCGCGTCATCCGGCAAACCGCTTTACGCCTATCTTGGCGGTGACAAAGCAGTGATGCTTCCCGTCCCGATGATGAATATCGTCAATGGTGGGGCGCATGCGGATAACCCGATTGATATCCAGGAATTCATGATCATGCCGGCAGGTGCGGCCAATTTTGCCGATTCTGTGCGGATCGGCGCTGAAATTTTTCATACCCTGCGGGCCGGATTGATGGATGCCGGCCACAACACCAATGTGGGTGACGAGGGCGGTTTTGCACCGGGACTTGCTTCGGCAGACGACGCGCTTTCCTTCATTATGAAATCTATCGAAACCGCCGGCTACAAGCCTGGTGAAGATGTCTTCATCGCGCTTGATGCTGCGTCGAGCGAATTTTTCGCAGACGGTGTCTATAATCTGGAAGGCGAAGGCAAGGTGCTCGATGCCGGTGGCATGGTCGCATATTATCAAGACCTTGTAGCGCGCTATCCGATTATCTCGATCGAAGACGGTATGAGTGAAGATGATTGGGACGGTTGGGCAGCGCTTACAAAGGCCATTGGCAAAACCTGCCAATTGGTCKKYGAKSMWMWTWWWRTCWSYAWYACAGSRYKWTTRKSGMKMGKSAKMSAARWWAATATTGGCAATTCTATTCTGGTAAAAGTGAACCAGATCGGCTCCCTGACCGAAACTCTTGGGGCCGTAAGCATGGCACAGGATGCTGAATTTACYGTCGTGATGTCGCATCGCTCTGGTGAAACCGAAGACACCACGATTTCCGACTTGGCCGTCGCCACCAATTGCGGCCAGATCAAAACCGGGTCGTTAGCGCGCTCCGAGCGGACAGCGAAATATAATCAGCTGATCCGGATCGAAGAGCAGCTTGGCGAAAAGGCTGTTTATGCCGGAAAATCCGTCATCAAGAGCTAACGGTTCAGGTTTCGTTTACGATTTCCCGGCACGATTGCCCGGAATCACCAAAGCGGAATCAGAATGGTTAGATCAACCTCCATCATCAGGTATATGAAGCGCGCAATCTTTCCGGCTTTGTGCACGTTCGTCGTTGCCTATTTCGCTTATCACGCGGTCAACGGAAGCAGGGGGCTGATCGCCTGGTACAGTCTTCAGCAAGAAGCTGTCATTTTGGAGCAGGAACTGGCCCGGCTTCAATCCGAACGTCAAGTTCTGGAACAACGGGTCGCTTTGATGCAACCTGAAAGCCTCGACCCGGATATGCTGGATGAACGGGCACGGCAGATTTTGAACCTTGCCCACCCGGACGAAATCACGATTTTATTTTCAGAACGCCGCGATTAATCTCGTCATGAGATCGTCACTGGTTATCCAGTGTCTTTGGCTGGAATTTCGTGCAGGGATCAGCTAGGCTTGCCTTTTACAATTTACAGGGCAGGCAAGCATGGCGGCAACGAGGAAAACCCCGGTCAAAAACAGTAAAAAGCAAAGCAAAAATAGCGATGCTGCTGCCGGATCAAATACCGTCATAGATTTTTCAAACGAAGACGAATTGGCCGCCTATAAACGGATGCTTTTAATTCGTCGCTTTGAAGAAAAAGCCGGCCAACTCTACGGCATGGGTTTCATCGGCGGATTTTGCCATCTCTATATTGGTCAGGAAGCCGTTGTGGTGGGCATGGAAATGGCCGCCGACGAAGGCGACCAGGTCATTACGTCTTACCGCGACCATGGCCACATGCTTGCCTGCGACATGGACCCAAAAGGCGTTATGGCAGAACTGACCGGCCGCTCCACTGGATATTCCAAGGGCAAGGGCGGTTCGATGCACATGTTCTCGCGGGAAAAGAATTTCTATGGTGGCCACGGCATTGTCGGCGCTCAGGTGTCGCTTGGCACCGGCCTCGCATTCGCAAATAAATATCGCGGCGACAACACCGTCTCCATGACATATTTCGGCGAAGGCGCGCTCAACCAGGGCCAGGTTTACGAGAGCTTCAACATGGCCTCGCTGTGGAAATTGCCGGTTATTTACGTCCTCGAAAACAACCAATATGCCATGGGTACATCGGTAACCCGGGCGGCGGCCAAATCAGAAGAATTGTTTAACCGCGGTTCTGTTTACGGCATCCCCGGCGAACAGGTTGACGGCATGGATGTGCGCGCGGTCCGCGAGGCGGGAAGCCGGGCGATCTCCCATTGTCGTGAAGGCAATGGGCCTTACATTCTYGARATGAAAACATATCGCTAYMGWGGCCATTCCATGTCCGACCCGGCCAAATATMGAAGCCGGGAAGAGGTTCAGGAAATGCGCGAACAGCGCGACCCGATCGAACAGATCAGGAAACGTATTCTTGACGCGAAGATTGCCGATGAAGCCGCGCTAAAAGATATCGACAAGGATATCCGCGCGACTGTGAACGAAGCAGCAGAATTTGCCCAGACCGGGCCGGAACCAGATCCGGCTGAGCTCTGGACAGATATTTTGGTTTAGGGGGCGCGTTGATGTCAGTACAAATTCTCATGCCTGCTTTGTCTCCCACCATGGAAGAAGGCACCCTTGCCAAATGGTTGGTGAAGGAAGGCGATACGGTCTCAAGCGGCGACATTATCGCCGAGATCGAAACCGATAAGGCAACCATGGAAGTCGAAGCGGTCGATGAAGGTATTGTCGGCCGTATCCTGATCGCGGAAGGCACCGAAAAAGTTCCGGTAAATACCCCGATTGCCGAATTGATTGGTGAGGGTGAGGAAGCGTCTCCAGCGCCAGCGGTTGTCGCGGAACCGGCTCCAGCACCGGCACCTGTCGCTGCGCCTGATGCAGCACCTGTTGCTGCGCCCGCCGTCTCAATTGTGCAACCCGACATGGACGTGCCGGAAGGCACCGCGATGATCGAGATGACGGTTCGCGACGCTCTGAACGCTGCCATGCGTGAAGAAATGCGTATTGACGAAGATGTCTTTTTGATCGGTGAGGAAGTCGCTGAATATCAGGGTGCGTATAAAATCAGCCAGGGCATGCTGGAAGAATTCGGACCCAAACGGGTCATCGATACGCCGATTACCGAACATGGTTTTACCGGCCTTGCTACCGGGGCCGCTTTATCTGGCTTAAAACCCATTGTCGAATTCATGACCTTCAATTTTGCCATGCAGGCAATTGACCACATCATCAATTCCGCCGCCAAAACTCTATATATGTCCGGCGGCCAAATGGGTTGTTCGATTGTTTTCCGTGGTGCCAATGGTGCAGCGGCCCGTGTTGGCGCACAACATAGCCAGGATTATTCAGCCTGGTATTCTCAGGTGCCGGGCCTCAAGGTTGTCTCACCCCACAATGCGGCTGATGCCAAGGGGTTGTTGAAAGCTGCAATCCGCGATCCCAACCCGGTGATATTTCTTGAAAACGAAATCCTCTACGGCCAGACATTTGAAGTGCCTGACGTCGAAGACTGGATTGTCCCGATCGGCAAAGCGAAAGTTGTCCGGGCTGGTGACGCCGTTACATTGGTGTCGTGGTCGTACGCCATGAATTACGCAATCGAAGCCACCGAGAAGCTTGTGGGTGAGGGGATCGATGTTGAATTGATCGACCTCAGAACCATCCGTCCGATGGACATGGAAACCATTCTGGCGTCGGTTCGCAAAACTGGTCGCATCGTCATTGTCGAGGAAGGCTGGCCCCAATCCAGCGTCTCCGCTGAAATCGCTATCCGTGTCACGCAACAGGCGTTCGATTATCTCGATGCGCCGCCTGCAACGGTCACCGGCAAGGATGTGCCGATGCCATACGCCGCCAACCTTGAAAAGCTGGCTTTGCCAAATGTGGCGGATGTTATCGAGGCGGTGAAATCCGTCTCATATTTGTAGGAGCGGCCAATGCCAATTGATATTCTCATGCCTGCTTTGTCGCCCACCATGGAAGTTGGGAACCTGGCCAAATGGCACGTCAAGGAAGGTGATACGGTCTCGTCCGGCGATATCATCGCCGAGATCGAGACTGATAAAGCGATCATGGAAATCGAGGCGATTGATGAAGGTGTCGTCGGCAAAATCCTGGTCGCCGAAGGCACTGCTGATATTCCGGTCAATCAATTGATCGCGGTCCTGCTTGAAGACGGCGAAGACGCCTCTGCGATTAGTTCGGTGGCACCGGCTGCGCCTGCAAGTACCGAAGCACCAGCGACGGAAACTGAAAGCGCAACACCAATTCCTGCACCTGCTGCTTCCAGCGCGTCAGCTCCGATAGCCGCGCCGGCCAATGGCGCTGAGCGAATATTCGCATCCCCGCTGGCGCGCCGCATAGCGGCTTCCGAAGGGCTTGATCTGGCGAAAATCACCGGGTCCGGTCCAAAGGGCAGGATCGTCAAACGCGACATCGAAGAGGCGGTTCAATCTGGTGGAGCAAAAACTGCACCTGCTCCCATGGCAGCGTCGTCTGCGTCAGCGCCAGCACCCAGCATGTCATCCGATGCTATCCGGGCGATGTATGAAGACGGGTCGTATGAAGAAATTCCCCACAATGCCATGCGCAGAATTGTTGCGGCGCGGCTGACGGAATCCAAACAGACTGTCCCGCATTTTTACCTCACAATTGAATGCGAAATTGACCGCTTGTTGGCAATGCGCAAGGAGATCAATGGTGGCGCGCCGGAAGTTGATGGCAAACCCGCCTACAAAATCTCGGTCAATGATTTTGTCATCAAAGCCATGGCGATGGCGCTGCGGGCGGTCCCGATGGCCAATGCGACCTGGACCGATGACGCGCGGTTGATCCACAAACATTCAGATATCGGTGTTGCCGTTGCGGTCGAAGACGGGTTGTTCACCCCGGTGATCCGCAAGGCAGACGAGAAATCTCTCTCCACAATTTCAAACGAGATGAAAGATATGGCCGGGCGCGCCCGAAACAAGAAACTGGCGCCCCATGAATATCAAGGCGGATCGACCGCGATTTCCAATCTGGGCATGTTCGGCATTCGCGAATTTTCAGCCGTCATCAATCCGCCCCAAGGTACCATTCTGGCAGTTGGAGCCGGAGCACAACAACCGATTGTCAAGGACGGCGCACTTGCGATTGCCACTGTTATGTCGGTAACGCTGTCATGCGACCACAGGGTCGTAGATGGCGCGTTGGGTGCAGAATTGCTCGCGGCATTCAAGAACTTTATTGAAACGCCGCTCCGGCTGTTTGTATGAGCATCACGTCTGGAGAAAAACCGTCCGGCACAATTTTGCGGCATCTAGTCGGGTTGATCCTTTTCCTGGTCATTGGCTTTGCCGTTGCAGCTATTTGGATTTTCGTCCTAACAAAAATATTCAATATTGATCGCGGCGGCTTTGGTCTTGGGGCCGGTGTGGTTGTGTTTCCGGTTATGGCTTCGATTTATGGTCTGTTTCTCTGGTTGCCGGTCTGGATTATTCATAACCGTCGCTGGGGTGAAATGAGTTCAATGCGGGCCATTCTGATTGGTCTTGTTACCGGTTTCTTTATTGCTATGGTAATGGCTGGATTGCGCGGGTTTACATTAGCCGGCGGGTCAGAATTATTCGGCTGGGCGACAATCGCTGTGACGACAATCGGCGCATGGTCTCACAACAAAATTCTTAACCCCTGAAGCAGAGTTGGATAGATGGCGGAAAACAAGTTTGATGTAGCCATTATTGGTGGCGGACCGGGCGGATATGTGGCGGCGATACGTGCGGCGCAGCTTGGCCTGAAAACGGCCGTGATCGAGCGCGCGCATCTTGGCGGCATTTGTCTCAATTGGGGATGTATCCCGACCAAGGCGCTGCTGCGGTCGGCCGAAATTTATCACAATATGCAAAACGCCGAGGAGTATGGCTTGTCGGCCGGGAAACCCGGTTTCGATCTGGCGAAAATTGTCGAACGTTCGCGCGGCATCGCGAAACGTTTGAATGGTGGCGTTGGCCATTTGTTGAAGAAGAACAAAGTCATGGTCTTTGACGGCGAGGCCAAACTGAAGACCGCTGGAAAAATTACCGTCACCGGCAAGGATGCTGGCGAGGTAACCGCCAAACATATCATCGTTGCGACCGGTGCCCGCCCGCGCGTGGTGCCGGGTATTGAACCAGACAAAAAACTGATCTGGACTTATTTTGAGGCCATGGTGCCCGAAAAAATGCCCAAAACGCTTTTGGTGATCGGGTCTGGCGCAATCGGCATCGAGTTCGCGTCATTTTATGCAACGCTTGGAACCGAAGTTACGATCGTTGAAATGCTGCCGCAAATCCTTGCTGTAGAAGATGAAGAAATTGCCGCTATAGCTCGGAAAAGATTCGAGAAACAGGGCATCAAGATCATGACCTCGGCAAAACTTGAAAATCTTGCAAAGGGCAAGGATAGTGTAACCGCCAGCATCACCGACAAAGACGGCAAGGCGCATAAAATCACAGTTGACCGGGTCATTTCCGCCGTTGGTGTTGTGGGCAATATCGAAAATCTTGGACTTGAAGAGCTGGGCGTGAAAACTGACCGCGGCACGATCCAGATCGATGGCCTCGGGCGCACCAATGTTCCAGGTATTTATGCCATCGGCGATGTGGCAGGCCCTCCGATGCTGGCCCACAAAGCTGAACATGAAGGTGTTGTCTGCGTTGAAGCCATCGCGGGTGGTCATCCGCACCCTATAGACAAGAGCAAAATTCCCGGTTGTACCTATTGTACGCCGCAAATTGCCTCTGTCGGAATGACGGAAAAAGCTGCGAAAGAAGCTGGAATTGCCGTGAAAATTGGTCGTTTCCCGTTTCTTGCCAACGGCAAGGCGATTGCGCTTGGCGAACCAGACGGGTTGGTGAAAACCATTTTTGATGCCAAAACCGGGCAATTGTTGGGGGCGCATCTGGTTGGGGCGGAAGTCACCGAGTTGATCCAGGGCTTTGTTGTCGCCATGAATTTGGAAACCACGGAAGAAGAATTGATGCATACGGTCTTCCCGCATCCTACATTGAGTGAGATGATGCACGAGAGTGTATTGAGCGCGTATGGCCGCGTCATCCATATCTGATTTTTTCGAGGAGCGACAAGATGAATGATTCCTTGGGAATTATGGCGATGCCGGGCGCCGGATTTTTCAGCATGCTCATTATCGGCATGCTGGCCGGGTGGATTGCTGAAAAGGTCACCAATAGCGATCACGGCCTGCTCACCAACATGATTGTCGGCATTGCCGGATCGTTTGTCGGCGGCGCGATAGCAGATGCGCTTGGTGTCCATTTTGCCGGTTGGTTCTGGGGCAATCTGCTGGTATCAGCAATTGGCGCCATCGGCCTTGTTTATGTATGGCGCGCGGTCAAGGACAGGTAACCATCCATGGTCACATTGATAGATACGATTAGCCCCGCTGAAGCGCGTCCGCGCCACCCGGAAAAGGCCCACCGGCCTGATCAACCTGTGCTGCGTAAACCGAGCTGGATTCGGGTGAAAGCACCGGGGTCGCCGATCTATCACGAGACAAAAAAAATCGTGAAAGAAAATGGCCTTGTCACCGTCTGCGAGGAAGCAGGCTGCCCGAATATCGGCGAATGCTGGACCAAGCGGCACGCCACTTTCATGGTGATGGGCGATACCTGCACCCGCGCTTGCGCTTTTTGTAATGTGCGAACCGGCATCCCCAATGCACTCGATGCCAGTGAACCTGAAAATGTTGCCGAAGCCGTGCGGAAGCTGGCTCTGCTTCATGTGGTTGTCACGTCGGTTGATCGCGACGATCTGGCCGACGGCGGGGCGGGGCATATCGCTGCGGTCATCAGGGCGATCAGGGATAAAACCCCGGAGACGACGATTGAAGTGCTGACCCCGGATTTCCTGCGCAAAGACGGCGCGCTCGAAATAGTCGTCGAAGCCAGGCCCGACGTCTTCAACCACAATCTGGAAACGGTGCCGTCCAATTATCTAAAAGTACGACCCGGCGCGCGSTATTTCCATTCGATCCGACTGTTACAGCGGGTCAAGGAACTGGACCCCACCATGTTCACAAAATCCGGGATCATGGTTGGCCTTGGTGAGAGCCGCAACGAAGTRTTGCAATTGATGGACGATYTACGCAGTGCAGACGTGGATTTCCTGACCATCGGTCAATATCTCCAGCCGACCCGGAAACATATTGCGATTGCTGAGTTTGTGACCCCGGAAGAGTTTGAGAGTTATGCGATTGCTGCCCGGACCAAAGGTTTCCTGCTGGTCTCTTCAAGCCCGCTGACCCGGTCGTCCCATCATGCCGGGGAAGATTTTGCGCTGTTGCAGAAAGCTCGCGCCGCCTTGAAAAAATAATCCAGTTTAGAAAATCGAGAGATCGAGCACCTGACTGTCGCCGAGCCAGATAGCGTGGTCCCGATGGTCCACCAGATCGTCGCCGGTATTTGTATGTACGAAAATCACCAGACCGTCGCGATTGAGCGTCAACCACGGCACGATCTCAGGAAACACGGAAGCCGGGAATGCAACCTGCGTACTCCACGAGGGGTGCGGTCCAACAGGCCGGTCATGCCATCGTCCATAGGTGAGGTCGGGAAAAATTTCTTCCAACCGACCACGCATGGTTTCGGCAACATTTTTGGTCTCAGCATCATAATAAATATGCGCGTGATAGCTGCTGATATCCGAAACCGGCTGTTCCTGAACCATGATCTAGCTCTTCATTTTCACGTAAGAACCCGGCGCATCTTCAATCGGCTTCAATCCTCCGCCGCCAATCTCGCGGGCGTCGACCATTTTGCTATCCTGGGAAACAATCCATTCCTGCCAATTCGGCCACCATGACCCGGGGGTCTCGGTCGCGGTTTCCATCCAGTCTTCAAGCGTACCCTCAACCGGCGGCTTGCCGGTCCAATATTGATATTTTGGTTTGTTCGGCGAATTGATAACGCCCGCAATATGTCCAGAGCCTGCCAGCACATATTTGACATCGCCACCTAAATAGCGGCTTCCGTGATACGCCGATTTGGCCGGCGCGATATGATCTTCTTTTGTCGCGAGGTTRTAAATTGGGATCGTCACCTTACCAAGATCGAGTTTCTTGCCGCCCATCTCCATGCGCCCGGTGGTGAGATTGTTGTTGAGGTAATATTCGCGCAAATAGAAAGAATGATTGGTCGCAGGCATCCGGGTTGAATCTGAATTCCAGTAAAGCAGATCAAACGGGAAGGGGGATTCGCCCTTGCCATATACATTCACCATATACGGCCAGATCAAATCATTGGCGCGCAACATATTGAACGCGGTCGCCATATGTTTGCTGTCCAAATAGCCTTCCGCCGCCATTTCTTTTTCAACGGCCTGGATCTGTTCTTCGTCCACAAACACCATCAAATCACCGGCATGGGTAAAATCAATTTGTGTCGTAAACAAAGTCGCGCTCTTGATCGGCTTTTTGCGACCATTCGCCATATGCGCAAGGGTGGTGGTTAAAAGCGTGCCACCAACGCAATAGCCAATCGCATTCAGCGATTTTTCGCCGGTTATTGTCTCAACTGCGTTGCAGGCTTCGATGATGCCTTCGCGCATATAATCTTCAAAAGTCTTGTCGGCAATCGTGCTGTCTGGATTGATCCACGAAACCACAAAAACCGTATGGCCTTGTGCCACACACCATTTGATGAAGCTTTTCTTCTCGGTGAGATCAAGAATATAGAATTTGTTGATCCAGGGCGGAACGATCAGCAGCGGGCGTTTGAGAACTTTTTCGGTCGTCGCCTCATACTGGATCAACTGAATCAGATCATTCTGGAATACGACCTTTCCGGGCGTTGTTGCCAGATTGCCGCCAACTTCGAATGCGTCATAATCCGATTGCCGGATTTTCAGGCTGCCTTTGCCACGATGAATATCTTCGCCGAGCATCTTCATGCCCCGGACAAGATTATCGCCGCGCGTTGCCATGGTTTCCCTGACAAGCTCGGGATTTGTCGGGACAAAGTTTGATGGCGACAAAGCATTGATGATCTGGGTTACGTAAAATGCAGCTTTTCTCTTGGTGTTTTCATCCACATTTTCAGTTTCTTCAACTACATTTTCCGCCCAATTTGATGTCAACAGATAGGCCTGTTTGACGAAATCAAAATACTGGTTGCTGGTCCATTCCTCATCCCGGAAACGCTTGTCATCGGAGTTTGGTTGGGCAGTTTCCGGGGTTTCTTCTCCCATCATCCGACGCATCGTGTTGCCCCAGAGGTCTGCATACCCGGACATTAATTTGGTTTGGGATTCGATTGCTTTTTTTGGGTCGTCCATCCACCGCTCGGCAACTGTGCCAAGGGTCTGGGCAACCATGTTCATTTCATCAGACGCTAACGACTGTTTGCTGTCTTTATTGTCCTGCGCCGCCGACAGTTCAGAAAATACTTTGCCGCTTTCTTCCATCAAACGGAACAAATTACGGGCATAATCCTCCACCACACTGGGGGTGTCTTCATTCCGTTTTTGATCTGTCATCAGTCCCTCCCGCAAGATTTATGAGTAATCTTAACTAATTATTCCATGATTCAGCCACAAAATCATTACAGATTTTCGCAAGTTAATCTCAATAGTTGCATAAATCATATTATGTCTGAAAATTCTGCCACATGTTGGAAATATCACGGCCGCTTTAAGATTAAAGCCCGTACGATAGTACGGATTGCCCTGTTCCTGTCATTGGGTTTAGGCGCCGCTTGTTCAACAAATGACGATTTTTTGCTAACCCAACCTATACCAGCCGCATTTCCTAAATTAAGTGAGGCACCCCCTCGGCCTGCCGAGAGGATGACACAAGATGAGAAAGAGGCCTTGCTAAAGGAATTGGAAGACTTGTCAGCAAGCCACGAACAGACCAGAACAAGACAAATCATTCGCCGTTAAATTTGAGATCAAATTGGACAAAATTTCATGCCTGACCGTTTTCACCGCATCAAACGCTTGCCACCCTATATTTTTGAAGAGGTCAATAAAGCCAAGGCCAAGGCGCGCAGCAAGGGCGCGGATATCATTGATTTCGGCATGGGCAATCCGGATATGTCGACACCGGAACATATCGTTGAAAAGCTCGTCGAGACGGTCCGTAAACCGCGCACCCATCGCTATTCGGCGTCCAGAGGCATTCAGGGTCTGCGTAAAGCCCAGGCTGGATATTACGGCAGACGGTTTGGGGTAAAGCTAGACCCGGAAACCCAGGTGGTCGCGACGCTCGGTTCCAAAGAAGGTTTTGCCAACATGGCCCAGGCGATCACAGCGCCGGGTGATGTTGTGTTGGTGCCGAACCCGACTTACCCAATCCACATGTTTGGGTTTTTGTTGTCAGGCGGTGCCATCCGGCATTTGCCAGCGCAGCCGGGCGAAGAATATATGCGCCAGCTGGATAATGCCATGCGCCATTCGATCCCAAAACCGATTGCGGTTGTGATCAATTTTCCGGCCAATCCAACGGCGTTCACAGCTGATCTGGATTTTTACACCGAGGTGATCGCCTTTGCCCGCAAGCACGATCTGATCGTTTTGTCGGATATCGCCTATGCCGAGATTTATTTTGACGGCAACCCGCCTCATTCGATGCTGGAAGTTCCAGGCGCGATGGATGTAACCGTGGAATTTTCGTCCATGTCAAAAACCTACGCCATGCCCGGATGGCGCATGGGTTTTGCGGTCGGCAACGAGCGTCTGATCGCGGCGCTTGCGCGGGTTAAATCATATCTTGATTAYGGWGCSTTTACACCRATCCAGGTSGCAGCYACCGCKGCGCTCAACGGACCGGATTCGGTCATYGATGATATTCGYGAAATYTAYAAAACCMGRCGYGAYGTTTTGGTCGAYGCGTTTGGGCGTGCCGGATGGGATGTGCCGKCMCCATCRGCCACAATGTTTGCCTGGGTRCCGCTGCCRGAACAGTTYCGMGAACTCGGTTCSCTKGAATTTTCCAAGTTGCTGATCGAGAAGGCGGACGTCGCCGTTTCGCCCGGAATCGGCTTTGGAGAGTATGGCGAGGGCTATGTAAGGGTCGCACTTGTGGAAAACGAGCAACGTATCCGGCAAGCAGCGCGAAATGTCCGCAGGTTTCTTGCAACCGCCAGTCAAACCATGCACAACATCATCCCAATCGCGGCTGGAAAATCAAACAACTGATTCCTCCGGCTGCGCCCGTTGAAATTTGAATCAGGGCCGCCCCGATGGGAAAAAGTCTAAAAATTGGAATTGCAGGATTGGGCACTGTCGGTGCTGCAACCGCGCGTATTTTGATCGATAAAACCGATCATCTTTTGGCGCGATCGGGTTGCAATCTTCAGCTAACCAGCGTCTGCGCGCGGGACCGCTTAAAAGACCGCGGCATCGATTTGTCAAAGTTCATTTGGCATGACGATCCAGTGGCGCTAGCGGCAAGCCCGGACATCGATATTTTTGTCGAATTGATCGGCGGTGAAGACGGCCCGGCATTGGATGCAATCAATGCCGCTTTGGATAGTGGCAAGCATGTTGTGACAGCCAACAAGGCATTGATCGCGACCCATGGCGAAATGCTGGCGGAAAAAGCTGAACGTAAAAATCTGGCGATTGGATACGAATCTGCTGTCGCTGGCGGTATTCCGGTTATCAACGCAATCCGCGACAGCCTTGCGGGCAATAAGGTCTCGCGCATCTTCGGAATTCTCAACGGAACCTGCAATTACATCCTGACCCGGATGGAGAAAGACCAGCTCAGTTTCGCTGACGCGCTCACCGAAGCACAATCTTTGGGATATGCGGAAGCCGATCCGACTTTCGACGTGGCCGGCAACGATACCGCCCACAAGCTCGCCATCCTTACCAGCCTGGCATTTGGCACAAAGATCAATCTGGACGCCGTCTATATCGAAGGCATCGAGAAAATTACGCCGGAAGATATCATCGCCGCCGCCCGTCTTGGTTACGCAATCAAATTGCTCGGCGTGGCATTGAAGACAGATAGCGGCATCGAGCAACGGGTTCATCCAACCCTGGTGCTTCGGTCTGCTTTGATTGCGCAAGTGAGCGGCGTTACAAATGCTGTTGCCATTGATGGCGACGAAGTAGGTGAAGTTTTACTGGTCGGTGCCGGGGCAGGGGGTGATGCCACCGCGTCTGCTGTAATTGGCGACCTGATCGGTATTGGCTTTGGACAGGTCAGGCCGGTATTCGGGCAACCGGAATCGAGCATGAAACCGCATATACAGGCCCGTTTGCGCGCCCATGAAGGTGGCTATTTCATTCGCCTCAACGTGCATGATCATCCGGGTGCGTTTGCCGCCATTGCCGCCAGAATGGCCGAGCAGGACATTTCGCTCGAGCATATTGTTCAACACCACGAAGACCACGATGCTGACAGCGGACGGCAATCTGTGACCATAATCACCCATGAAACCATGGAAGAACATGTACGGGCCGCTTTGAGCGCAATTCGCGAAGACGGCCATATTGATAACGAACCGCAAATGATCCGAATAGAGCGATAAAAATAAGAGGGAGATAATCGGATGGGTAAAGAAAATTCAGGCGAGATGGTGCTAGACCGCATCCTGACACTGGAAATTGTGCGCGTGACGGAACGCGCTGCGATTGCTGCCGCCAGACTGAGCGGACGCGGCGACGAACACGCCGCCGATCAGGTGGCCGTGGATGCCATGCGCGAGGAACTGAACGCTTTGTCGATCAAGGGAGTGGTCGTGATTGGTGAAGGCGAGCGCGACGAAGCACCGATGCTGTATATCGGCGAAGAAGTTGGCAAAGGCACCGGGCAGGAAGTCGATATCGCGCTCGATCCGCTTGAGGGCACAACAATTTGCGCCAAGGATATGCCAAATTCATTGGCAGTAATTGCCATGGCGGAAAAGGGCAGTCTGCTGAATGCGCCTGACGTCTATATGGACAAGATTGCAATCGGGCCGGGATATCCCGCTGGTATTATCGATATTGACGCCGCACCGGCCGACAACATCAAAGCATTGGCCAAGGCCAAAGGCGTGCCAATCAATGAAATAACTGCCTGTATTCTCGACCGGCCACGTCATGCCGCAATCATCGCGGCTGTTCGCGAAGCGGGCGCTGCAATCCGCTTGATCGGTGATGGCGATGTTGCTGGCGTCATTCATACGACCGACCCTGCAGAGACCGGCATCGATATTTATATGGGGATTGGCGGCGCGCCTGAAGGTGTTCTGGCAGCCGCAGCCTTGTGCTGTATTGGCGGGCAGATGCAAGGGCGCTTGATCCTGGATACGGA
>JAESRU010000217.1 GCA_016764455.1 Hyphomicrobiales bacterium
GGGCGGCTTGCGGCCGGCCAGACATTGTTCCATTCAGGTGAGATCATATACCAGGCCCAGGCAACACCAAGATGCCCTGCCGTCCACCCACCTGCACGCAGCCGGTTGATGCGCCGCTTCATCAGACCCTCGCGATCCGTAATCGGTACAATTTCGCTTGTCGGGCAAAAAGCCCCGCCGCTACTCCCAAGAGGATCTGTGCGGCCTGATATATCAGTAAAAGCGTTTGATCCGGCACGCTCGGTAACACAGCGAAATGAAGCCCCGTCCGTTGCTACATCAGCATAACGTCCGGCATTGACTGATGTTGAATAAGGCACCATGCCGATCCGGACATCATTTTGCGGTGACCCGTTATGAAGAATTTCCACCAGATCCTTGGCCGCATCACGCAGATCCCGTATTTTGGCTCCACCCATCGACCCGCTCACATCCAGCATCATCGCCAGTTCGATATCTTTGGAAGCATAGGTTGCAACCGAATGTTCTCCAAAATCCACGCTATTGATGCCGGCGATCCGCACAAAGGCGGTTTCAACCGATGCCTGGATGGACGCATCGATGCTATCATTCACTCTGTCTTGAACAATTTGCAAAGTTGAAAAGCTGACGCCTCTCAGATTATGATTGGCGATATTGACATTGAAATAGTCTTGCGCAGTTTTTTCAACATCGCTCATGCTGGCACCCGCCGCCAGGTCGCGAGAGGCGGCCAACACAGCGGCGTCCAAAGCGGTTGTCACGATTGTTGATACGCGGGCGGCGCGGGCATAATCCATGGCCACACCGGCTGCGAAAATTAGAAATCCGATCATGACAGCAAAAGCAATTGCAATTGACCCCTTTTCACTGCCACGRAATGAAACAGGTCTGCTATTCTGAATGTGAAATTTTAATGCGCGGAACATAAAAATGTTTCTCCCTGACACAAATATTTGCCGATACCGGATGAATTGCACCGCCTGTGCCATCGCATGATGTTTTGCGGAAATATTGGGGTTTTTGGCCCTTTTCAGCCCTTTGGACGTGGCTTCACGGTTAATAATCTGTAAATATAGGTTGGACCGCCGCCGAAAATCTGCTTGAACCGCCCATTCGGTGCATCGTGACCGACCCGAAACTTTGGAGACCCGATTTGAATTTTTTCCGCACCGCCATTCTGCTGGCTGGCCTGACCGCTTTGTTTATGGTCATTGGCCAATTGATCGGCGGCCAAATCGGCATGATCATCGCATTTGTCATTGCTCTGGCTATGAACGTGTACAGTTACTGGAATTCCGGCAACGCAGTATTGCGCATGCATAACGCTGTCGAAGTGGACGCCAAAAACGCCCCCGAATATTATGAAATTGTCCGGCGGCTGGCGATCGAAGCCGATCTGCCGATGCCGCGGGTTTATCTGATCCAGAACCCCCAGCCAAACGCCTTTGCCACGGGGCGCAATCCCGATCACGCCGCCGTCGCCGCGACCACCGGCCTACTGGATGTTCTCGAGCCTGAAGAGGTTGCGGGTGTCATGGCGCACGAGCTGGCGCATGTTAAAAACCGCGACACCCTGACCATGACCATTACGGCGACCATCGCCGGGGCGATCTCGATGCTGGCAAATTTTTCCCTTTTCAGCGGCGGTCGGAGCAATAATGCTCTCGGTATGATCGGCCGCATCGCCATTATGTTTCTGGCACCAGCGGCGGCTGCCATGGTGCAGATGGCGGTTAGCCGGACCCGGGAATATTCCGCCGACCGGCTTGGCGCTGAAATTTGCGGGCGGCCTTTATGGCTCGCATCGGCGCTGGACAAGATGTCTCGCACGGCCGGGCAAATCACGAACGAAACGGCTGAGCGCAACCCGGCTTCGGCTCATGTGTTCATCATGAACCCGCTTCTTGGCCTCCGCATGGACCGGTTATTTTCCACCCACCCGGATACCGCAAGCCGGGTCGCGGCGTTGAGAGACCTGGCGCAAGAATGGGGCACAACCGCCCCGCAAACATTGGCAGATCTGGGCGCGTCCAGATCTGGCCCCTGGTCCTGATCCTTTGACCCATAAATCAACAGACAAAAACCCGGCCCAGGTCGGTTTGCCCGCCCGGCGGCTGGCGCTCGCGCTGACCGTCACGGTGCTTGGCGACAAAAAAACCCTGCCGGAACATGGCCAACCTATTTCCGCAAATATCGGCGCGACCTGGTTGAACCAGCGCGATTCAGCACTTGCGCGTGCCATCGCATTAACAACCTTGCGTCATCTCGGTGAATTGAATGCGATATTGCGGCGCTTCTATAAAAAGGGCATTCCACCGCGTTCTGGAAACCTGCGCTATATTTTATTGAATGCCATTGCTCAAATATTGTTCATGGATGTCAGCGATCACGCAGCTGTTGACCTCGCCGTTCGTCTCACCGGATATGATCGCCGCGCCCACCATCGCAAAGGCTTGGTGAATGCCGGGTTACGGCGCATTGCTGAAGCCGGGAAACCCTTGCTGGACGATCTGGACGCACCACGACTGAACACYCCAAAATGGATGTTTGAAATTTGGCAAGACCAATGGGGTGAGGATATTGCCYTGAAAATTGCAGCCGCCAATTTGCAAGAAGCGCCGCTTGATCTCACGCCAAAAAGYGRYCTYGATAAAGTCCCYGAMGGTTTAAACGGCACTTTGCTRACCACCGGATCGGTTCGRCTCGATCATCGYGGTCCGATTGATATGCTGCCGGGRTTTGAAGACGGCGATTGGTGGGTCCAGGATGCAGCCGCAGCTTTGCCCGCCCGGTTGTTGGGAGATATACGCGGCAAGGATGTTGTGGATTTTTGTGCCGCACCTGGTGGCAAGACCATGCAATTGGTCGCAGCCGGTGCCAGGGTCATCGCAATCGACCGCGCGGAAATACGTCTCGAACGCCTGCACCAAAATCTGGCTCGAACCAAGCTGAACGCCGAAATTGTGGTCGCCGACGCCGTGACATGGACCCCGAAAACTGCCCCCGACGCTATCCTGATCGACGCGCCGTGCAATGCAACCGGTACAATCCGTCGCCACCCGGATGTTATGCGCACCCGGGATCCGGCCCGCGCTGGTGCTTTTGTCGATCTTCAAGCCAATTTACTCGACCATTCCGCCGAAATTATTAAACCCGGCGGGACAATCGTCTATTGCACCTGTTCGCTCGACCCACGCGAGGGCGAAGACCAGATCACAGCTTTTCTTGAGCGCCATTCCGACTTCAGCCTCGTACCCATAACAGCAATCGAGATTGGCGGGATGTCCGAAGCGATATCCAAGACCGGGTATTTGCGTACCCTGCCATTTATGACCCCAAAGACAATCGACGGATCATCTTTTTCTGGCGGGGTCGACGGTTTTTTTGCCGCCCGGTTGGTGAAAACATAAATTTCTGCATGAGTTCAGTTTGTACTAGGGCGGTCACAGACCTATTGTGTATTGAGATGCAAGTGGTTGATTCCCTCGATTCCTGTTGGAATTGAATTTGGATAGACCCTGGATAAAACATTAGTGGCGGCTTTATGGCTGGATCATCACAGCTCATTAAAATTGCGGGCCTTGGCTGGTACCATAATTTGCGGGGAGGGTTATATCGCTCCCGCGCCTATCGCTGGCGTTTTGGCGGGCGATCCGCAGATCGCCTTTTGTTGGCACCCCAGGATATCCGCACCAGCGATCCGGTCATGGCGAACGAATTGTTTGGCGGACGATTTTCGCTTGGCGGGTCAGCTATCGTCGCCGGCGTAAAATCTCCCTTCGCAATTGAACCTCCATCGCTAGCCTGGCAAAATGCCTTGTTGGGATTTGGATGGCTTAGACACTTGCGTGTACCCGACAGCGAAGTTGCGCGCGCCCGCGCCCGTTCACTGGTCTCCGACTGGATTGCTCAACATGGGCGCTTTCAACTACCCTCATGGGACCCCGAAATTGTTGCCCGGCGCATCATTTCGTGGATCTGCCATTCCCCGGTTATTCTTGAAGGTGCCAACAGGAATGAATACCGCGCTTTCATGCGGAGCCTGACCCGTCAGGTCCGGTATCTACGCCGCGCTATCGCCAATACCAATGAGGGTCAGGCACGGATGACCGCCATCATTGCCCTCAATTTTGCAGGTCTCTGTTTGTCCGGCATGCCACGGTTGCAAAAACAATCAGCCAAATGGCTGAACGATGAACTCACCAGCCAGATTTTACCGGATGGTGGCCATATCAGCCGCAACCCGGGTTTGCTGATCGAATTGTTGCTGGATCTTTTGCCATTACGGCAAACATTTACAGCGCGGGAAATTCCACCACCAACCGCATTGCTGAATTCCATCGACCGGATAATGCCGATGCTGCGTTTCTTCCGGCATACCGACGGAACATTCGCACTTTTCAACGGCATGAGCTGCACCCCGGCAGATACGTTGGCAACGGTGCTGGCTTATGATGATAGCCACGGCAAACCCCACGGCAACGCGCCTTATTCCGGCTATCAACGCATGGCCGCTGGCAAAACAACTATTCTGGTGGATACCGGTGCCCCGCCACCCATCGCCGTGAGCCAAAAAGCCCATGCAGGATGCCTGGCATTTGAGATGAGCACCGGCGGACAACGGGTGATTGTCAATTGCGGCCACCCCGCAGTTGCCGTGGCTGATTGGGTGCGGGCAGCGCGCACCACTGCAGCCCATTCAACAGCTTCAATAGCTGATACGTCTTCTTCGCGTTTCACAGACGAGCGACAATTCGGTTCATACACGAATGGCTTGCTTGTTGCCGGCCCGCGCAATGTTCGGGTTGACCGGGAGGAAAACCAAACCGGCATCCATCTCACCTTGAGCCATGACGGATACAAGAGCCGGTTTGATGTTGTCCATGAACGCATGCTGAGCATCGATTCCGATGGCAATACGCTAAAAGGTCACGATCATTTCGAAACCAGCCGTGACCGCACAAATGCGGCTTTCGCCATCCGGTTTCATTTACACCCCGATATCCGGATAACCCCGACAAACAACGATCACGGTCTTTTGCTCAACCTTCCCAATGGCGAGATTTGGGCCTTCACCGCCGATGGTGCTTCCATAGAAATTGAAGAAAGCGTATTTCTGCCTGAACCAAGCGGCGCGGTCATTACCAGCCAGTTGGTTCTTTCAGGCAAGGTCGCCGACAACCCGGATATTGCCTGGATCCTACACAGGATAACGGCGCGGCCCGAAAAGACCGACGCTCTTGATGAAAATGATAAATCCGGTTGATTTCCTGTTGAATGCGGCATTCTGTCCGTCAATCTATGGTGACGCCGCCATTTTTATCGGTTAAGCCCGGCACATCCTTAATCTCTGCCTGGAGCAAACATCATGAGCGAGACCCCGGTAAAAGTTACGCGGGCCCTGATCTCCGTTTCTGACAAGACAGGCATCGTTGATTTTGCGTCAGCCCTTGCGGCCATGAATATCGAGATCGTTTCCACCGGCGGCACTGCAAAAGCGCTACGCGCCGCCGGGCTCGAGGTTCGCGATATTTCCGACCTGACCGGATTTCCTGAAATGATGGACGGACGGATCAAGACCCTGCATCCAAAAGTGCATGGCGGATTGTTGGCGGTTCGCGGCAACCCTGATCATGATCAGGCCCGCGCCGATCATGATATTTCAGCGATCGATCTGGTTGTGATCAACCTGTACCCGTTTGAAGAAACTGTTGCCGCCGGAAGCGATTTCGCGACAATCATTGAAAATATCGATATTGGTGGCCCGGCCATGATCCGCTCTGCGGCCAAAAATCATGCCAGCGTAACGGTTATCACTGACCCTGATGATTATGCGTCTGTGTTGGGTGAATTGACGGAGCTTGGTGGCGCGACCAGTACTGGCCTGCGCCGCAATCTGGCCGCCAAGGCCTTTGCCCGCACCGCCACTTACGACAGCGCCATCCATACCTGGTTCAACCAGGATGCTGGCGACCTGCTCACACCAAGAATTGCCCTTCATGGCAAGCGTGGCGACTTGCTCCGATATGGCGAAAACCCGCACCAGCAAGCGGGCTTCTACCAAAATGGCAGCACCCGGCACGGGGTTGCAACTGCCCGGCAAATCCAGGGCAAGGCGCTTAGCTACAATAATTTGAACGATACCGACGCAGCATTCGAACTCGTTGCCGAATTTGATCCTGCCGACAGCGCTGCTGTTGCGATCATCAAGCACGCCAATCCGTGCGGCGTCGCGCTGGCGGACAATTTGGCTCAAGCCTACGAGAAAGCTTTGCAATGCGATTCAACCAGCGCCTTTGGGGGCATCATCGCCACCAACCGCCCGCTGGACGCCCGCGCGGCGGAGGCCATGATCGGAATTTTCACCGAGGTGATCATCGCGCCAGGCGCTAACGAAGAAGCAATTGCCATCATTGCGGCTAAGAAAAATCTCCGCCTCCTGCTAACCGACGGATTACCTGACCCGGCAGCACCTGGCGTTTTCGCCAAAACCGTTGCCGGCGGATTGCTGGTCCAGAACCGCGACAATGGCCGGATTATTGCAAGCGATTTGAAAATAGTGACCAAACGTGCCCCTGATGCGCGCGAATTGGTGGACATGATTTTTGCCTTCCGGATTGCCAAGCACGTTAAATCAAACGCCATTGTCTATGTGCGCGATCAGGCCAGTGTCGGCATTGGCGCTGGACAAATGAGCCGGATCGATTCAAGCCGGATCGCCGTCCGCAAGGCCGAAGACGCAGCATCCGGCGGCGAACCCGCAACCAAAGGTTCTGTTGTTGCCTCTGACGCATTTTTCCCCTTTGCCGATGGTCTGATCACGGCGATTGAAGCCGGTGCGACAGCGGTTATCCAGCCAGGTGGATCGATCCGCGATGATGAGGTGATTAAGGCGGCTGACGATGCAGGCGTTGCCATGGCCTTTACCGGCATGCGCCATTTTCGCCATTGAGCGCGACTATTTCGCAGCCGGCACCCGGACGCCAAACAGGCCCACAAAGCCGATAGCGAAAAAGACCAACAATATAGAAATACCAATGCGTTGCGACCCTGAAACAGCGGTCACGATTCCGACCAAAGTGGGTCCGATAAAACTTGTGACTTTTCCGGTTAGCGCAAAAAGGCCAAAAAACTGGGTAAGTTTTTCGGGCGGCGCGACCCGAATAAGCAGTGTCCGGCTGGCGGCCTGCACCGGACCAGCGGCGAAGCCGATCACGGCGCCAAGAGCCAGATAAACTTGTTCCGGCAGGGTTGAAAATGCCCCACCCCCGGCACCTGCTTCGTGGGCCACCGGAATGATGAAAAAGATAGTATCCTTATCAATCGAGAGGATGCCTAAAGACCCAAGCGCCAGAATAACGAGCGATATCTGGATGATAATTTTGGGACCAAGACTATCATCCAACCGCCCCCCCACTAGCGCACCAATTAGCCCCGCAATGGTCAGCAATATCCCAAAAATTCCAAGTTCGGTGATGCTCCAGCCAAACACCGACGCGCCATAAATTCCGCCGAACGCGAACAATGCCACCAGCCCGTCCGCATAAATCATCCGGGAGACCAGATAGCGAACCACATTTCCGTAGTTTTTGAGATTGGCAAATGTTTCGCGTAAATCTGCAACCCCGGATCGCAACGCCGCGCCAAAATTGGGAATGTCAAAATTGCGTGCCGTATCCGGTGTGAGCAAAAAGAGCGGGATGACAAATAAAATATACCAGATTGCCGTGAACGGCCCTGTTGCCCGCGCCCCTTCATAGGTTTCAGGGTCCAGCCCGAACCAGGGCAAAAAACCAAGCATGGTTTTACCGGTATCCGGGGACGCGCTAAAAAAGGCCAGTACGATAACAAGACAGATCAACCCGCCCGCATACCCCATCGCCCAGCCAAGGCCCG
>JAESRU010000075.1 GCA_016764455.1 Hyphomicrobiales bacterium
CGGAGATCGGGGCGCGATTGCGCGAAGAACTCGACTATGAGCGCGAAGCCCGCCACATCCATCTCTATACGGAAATGCTGGCTGATAGTCCCAACGTGCGGGTTCCGGGCATCGATGCGGATTTGTCGACCAAACGACTATTGGCCATGGATTGGCTGGACGGCGACCCGGTGCTTGATTTCAAAGAGGCCCCGCTTGCGGTTCGCAATAAAATTGCGCGCGCCATGTTCAAAGCCTGGTGGCATCCGTTTGCCCGCTATGGAGTGATCCATGGCGATCCCCATCTTGGCAATTACACAGTCTTCAAGCAAAACGGCAAAGTCGCCGGGTTGAACYTGCTKGATTATGGCTGCATCCGTATTTTCTCACCGTCYTTTGTTGAAGGTGTCATCGACCTSCAYARAGGGCTTCGTGAAAATGACCGGGATTTAATCGTGCATGCCTATGAGACCTGGGGGTTTGAAAATCTTCATGAAGACATCATCGAAATCCTGAATATCTGGGCGCAGTTTATTTTCGGGCCCTTGCTGGATGACCGGGTGCGCACGGTTGCCGACGGGGTGAAGCCCGGCGAATATGGTCGCAAGGAAGCGTTCAAGGTTCACAAGGCGCTCAAGGAAAAAGGGCCGATTGCCCTGCCGCGTGAATTTGTCTTTATGGACCGCGCCGCGATCGGCCTTGGGGGTGTGTTTTTGCATCTGGGTGCCAAGCTCAATTTCGCCAAATTATTTCAAGATGAAATCAAGGATTTCACACTTGCCAAACTGGTGGAGCGCCAAACCGCGGCACTTGGCCGGGCCGGGCTTGAATTGCCCGAATAGCGTTTTTCACTGCAACTGGGTTTTTACATAATTACGCCATGGACGATTCCGTGCGGTTTGTTATAAAGGACTGAATTACAGCCACTAAATTAGGGGTGCCTTTATGGCCAATACTGATCCTGGATACATCGATACCGTTGGCGATATGCCGGAGCATAACGARACMTACGGTTCGTTYRTTGATATSTGTGTKGGCRGCGTTTTGGCSTGYTTGATGAYTWTGGTGGCKYTGGCGGCTGTTGGRTTTGCCAGCACTGCCGGYATYGTTTTYGCKACTATCGGMTTGKTTGTTGGCTTGATCGTGATCCTCATTAGCTTGATGGCCGGACTGTCGTTTGTACCCTCAATCATTATCCTTGCCGGTATGACGTTTCTCGCTCTGGTTTTGTAGGCTGATTACACATGAAACTTGCCGTTCCTCTTGAGGCTTCAAAAGACGAGCCACGTGTTGCTGCAACGCCGGATACGGTCGCGGCCTATATCAAGCTTGGTTTCAAAGTAGCCGTCCAGGCGGGTGCCGGGGCGCGGTCGCGCATTCCTGATCAGCTTTATAAGGATGCAGGCGCTACCATTGCCAAAACGGCGGATTTGACCGTCAAGGACGCTGATATTGTTCTCCGGGTGCGCCGCCCGAATGYMGCAGAGGCGKYCAAGTTTAAAAAAGGCGCRCTGGTTATCGGTATTATGGARCCGAGCGACGATCGGCCTGGTATTGAAGCTCTGGCCAAAGCTGGCGTTGCCGCTTTCTCCATGGAATTCATGCCGCGCATCACGCGGGCCCAGTCGATGGACGTTTTGTCGTCGCAAGCCAATCTGGCCGGGTACCAGGCGGTTATAGATGCGGCCAGCCAGTATGACCGTGCCTTGCCGATGATGATGACGGCGGCTGGGACTGTGTCCCCGGCCAAGATTTTTGTGATGGGGGCCGGCGTTGCCGGGCTTCAGGCAATCGCGACCGCGCGCCGTTTGGGCGCTGTTGTGACCGCCACCGATGTGCGCCCGGCTGCCAAGGAGCAGGTCGAATCACTTGGTGCTAAATTTATCGCTGTTGAAGATGATGAATTCCGTGACGCGGAAACAGCGGCCGGATACGCCAAGGAAATGTCGAAAGAATATCAGGCGAAGCAGGCTGAACTGACCGCCACGCATATCGCCAAACAGGATATTGTAATCACCACCGCGCTCATTCCGGGACGCCCGGCACCGGTTCTCATTACCAAAGAGATGGTCGAGAGCATGAAGCCCGGATCTGTGATTGTCGATCTGGCAGTGGAACGGGGCGGCAATTGCCCGCTCTCGGTTGCGGGCAAAGTGATTGAACATGGTGACGTAAAACTGGTTGGGTATGCAAACGTACCGGGCCGGGTCGCGGCATCTTCGTCGGCGCTTTATGCGCGCAACTTGAGAGCCTTTGTAGAGCTTTTGGTTGACGCTGAAAAAGGCACCTTGAATGTCGATTGGGATGATGAGGTTATTGGCGCAACCCTGTTGACCAGGGGTGGCAAAATTGTTCATCCAAGGTTGGCACCTGCTGAAACCAAGGCCAAACCAAAGCCTAAAGCGCGGGCTAAAGCCAAACCTGCTACTAAGGCCAAATCTGCTACTAAGGCCAAATCTGCTACTAAGGGAAGCAAGTCATGAGTGGTGAAGCTGGACGCGAACTTGTCGAGCGTCTGCAAGATGTTACGGAACAGGCCCGGCAAGCTGCGGAAGCGGTCCAGGTTTATTCCGATCAGGTGGCCGCCACTGTGCAGGCYTCTGGTGTTGRYGGSGCRTCGCCYTTYGTMTTTCAATTYGCRATTTTCGTGCTYGCCATTTTCGTCGGRTATTTYGTTGTCTGGGCRGTSACGCCRGCKYTGCATACCCCGTTGATGGCGGTGACCAATGCGGTGTCTTCCGTGATTGTGGTTGGTGCCCTGTTGGCAATTGGTGTCGATGTGGCGGCTGCTTCAAGCGAAGGCTCGCCCTGGTTTGCCAAGGGCCTTGGGTTCTTCGCACTCATTCTGGCATCGATTAATATTTTTGGCGGCTTCCTGGTAACCCAGCGAATGCTCGCAATGTATAAAAGGAAGAGTTAAGGCGCATGTCAGCCAACCTCGCAACCCTTTGTTATCTGGCCGCCGCGATATTATTTATTCTGGCGCTGCACGGATTATCGCATCCAGAATCATCCCGGCGTGGCAATTATCTTGGTATGACCGGGATGGGGATTGCCATCCTCACCACATTGGCAGTGGCGTCTCCGGGCGGATTTTCCGGATGGCTGATGATCATTGCCGGTCTTGGGGTTGGTGGCGCGATTGGTACAATCGCCGCACGACGTATCCCTATGACCGCGATGCCGCAACTTGTCGCAGCTTTTCATTCACTGGTTGGCTTGGCGGCTGTTTTGGTCGCGGCTGCTGCGCTGAACGCGCCGCTTGCCTTCGGGATCGGTGCGCCCGGCGAAATTGCTGGTGCCAGTCTTGTTGAAATGTCGCTTGGGGTGGCCATTGGCGCGGTTACTTTTACGGGCTCGATTGTCGCCTTCACCAAATTGCAGGGGTTGGTTTCGGGTAGCCCGATCACATTCCCCATGCAGCATATGCTCAATTTGGCGCTTGGGATTCTGCTGGTAATTTTGATCTACTGGTTTGCCGTGAGCGAAAGCCATGTGGCGTTTTGGATGATCACCCTGTTGGCGCTAACGCTTGGGGTGTTGATCATCATTCCAATCGGCGGGGCGGATATGCCGGTCGTGGTTTCCATGCTCAATTCCTATTCAGGATGGGCAGCAGCAGGCATCGGCTTCACGCTCGGTAACATTGCCCTGATTATCACCGGTGCCCTTGTGGGCTCGTCCGGRGCCATTCTCTCCTACGTTATGTGCAAAGCCATGAACCGTTCGTTCTTCAGCGTCATTCTTGGCGGCTTTGGCGGCGAAGTTGCGGTTGCTGGCGATGGTGGCGAAGTTGAAGAGCGCCCGGTTAAACGGGGTTCGGCGGAAGACGCCGCCTTCATCATGAAGAACGCCACAAAGGTCATCATTGTGCCGGGTTACGGCATGGCAGTGGCGCAAGCTCAGCACGCGCTGCGCGAGATGGCTGACAAGCTGAAAGCCGAAGGCGTGGAAGTATCCTACGCCATTCACCCGGTCGCGGGCCGCATGCCTGGACACATGAAYGTWYTRYTKGCGGAARSCAATGTGSMRTAYGAMNAAGYKTTTGAGTTGGAAGATATCAATTCAGAATTTGCCCGCGCTGACGTGGCTTTTGTGATTGGCGCCAACGATGTCACAAACCCTGCTGCCAAGACCGACAAGACATCTCCGATTTACGGGATGCCGGTGCTAGATGTGGAAAATGCGAAAACTGTATTGTTCATCAAGCGTTCGATGTCGTCTGGTTATGCGGGCGTTGGCAATGAATTGTTTTTCCGCGACAACACCATGATGTTGTTCGCCGATGCCAAGAAAATGACAGAGAATATCGTCAAGGCGCTGGATTAAATTTCAGGCGGGAGAATTTCCCCACCGCCTGAAATAGCCCGACATAAACTCAAACAATACCGATGAGCAGATCACGGCGATCGCCAATAGCTGGGTCCATGTAATGGGCTGGGTGAGGATCAACCACGCCAACAATGCGGTGATCACCGGTTTCAGAAAAAACAGATAAGATCCTCTGGTAATATCGGGCAGGGCGGCCAAGCCCATAAGCCAGCAAAGCTGGGTGATGGTGGTGTTCCAGAACCCCACAATGAGGAGGGGCAAGGCGACGTTGCCCGGCATCGCAAAAATCGTGGCCGGGTTGACCCATATGCTCCAGAAGGTGCCGACCATCAGCCACAGGCCAGCGGCACCAATCGACATGGAAATGGTTGTGATCCGCAACGCGCCGTGGCGCAGGATCAGGGGTCGCACAAATACGGTATAGGAGCCAACGCCGATGGCGCTGACCAATGCCAGCCCGATGCCGGTCAGGGAGCGATTGTCGCCCGCCAGTTGCAGCAGATAGCCATCGGTGACCAATAGCGCCACGCCGATGATGGTGCAAAGACCGCTTACAATTTTCACAAAGCCCAAAGGTTGTCGGTTGACCAGCAAATTGGTGATGCCGACAAAAATCGGGATTGTGGTCATCAGGGTGCCTATTTGCACAATTGAGGCAAAATCCAATGACCAATGGAAAGCCAGATACGGCAGGGTCACGCCAAGYAATGACAAGGGCAGGAGGGTCTTCCATTCCTCACGCAAAGGCGCGAGGAGATTTCTGGCGGCGGGTATGGCCTGGGTGATGATCAAAAGGCCGAATGCACCAAGCACAAATCGCCAGACCGATACTTCAGGGCCGGTGGCGTCGGATAGTACGGCAAAAAACTCGCTCGACGCATGTCCAAATACGCCGATCATGACAAGGGTATATGCGGTGCTTGTATTCAATGCAGGGCCTGGATTTGGGRGCTAGATATTATTGTCACTCTCAACCATTTCAGGCACTTTGCCGCGCAATCTGGCGACACCGGCGCGGGCGAGCCTTTGATGGCGATCAATTGAGGTGGCGCGCTGGAACGAATTGTAAGCGCGTTGCAGGTTGCCGACCTTTTCGTAGGCGACCCCCCGCATCGCCCAGGCATTGGCGAAACGCGGGTTGAGATTGACCGCGATATCCAGATCAACAATTGCCTTGTCGATTTGCTCGGTTGCGAGCAGGCTTTGGGCGCGTCCAAGATAAGGTTCGGCTGAGGCAGCGTTGATGTTGATGGCGCGGCTGAAATCTTCAAYMGCGAAKGAATGMAGGCTCTGGACCTGATAGACCAAGGCCCGGTTGTGGTAGGCGCGGGCAGAGGAGGGGTTCAATTCGACCGCCCTATTCAGATCGGCCAATGCCAGACCATATTGCTGCCGCGACCGATAGATAATGCTACGGCCCATATAGGCCGGGTCGTAGCGCGGTGCGATGCTGATGACCCTGTTGTAATCTGCCATCGCCAAATCTAGCTGCCCGACTTTGCGGTAAATYAGTGCGCGGTTGTTAAGGGCCTGAAAAAAATCCGGGTTGAGGGCAATCGCTGCTGTGAAATCMTGGATGGCGGCTTGGCTATTGCCAGTGCGTCCATAGGCGGAGCCGCGCAAATTCAACGCAACGGGATCATCGGGGCGGGCCGTAATCACATCCGTCAGGGAGGCGATGTTCAGGGCTGCCCCGGCATTGATGCTGCCGGTCAGGTCTTGGCCGTTATGGGAGCTTGAAGACTGGGACTGGCAGGCCGCCAGAAGCAAAGCTGCGGCGAGTAACAGGTTTAGCCTGAAAATTTTCCGAAGCATTGGCCGCAATGGGACTTCCTCGTTGGCAGGCAGGGACAGAACAGAGATAACGAATCTAATCTAGCGCAAAAAACTTGTCCGTTGTTAGATTTTGACTAGCATGATCCAAACAAAAAGGCAGCGGCGGAAAGCCACTGCCCTAAAGCAGAATTGCAGAAATATTGCGATCAATTAGTCGCGTTTTTTCATCGGCAACAGGCCTTCGCGCTGGGCGCGTTTGCGGGCCAGTTTGCGAGCGCGRCGAATGGCTTCAGCCTTTTCGCGGGCGCGCTTCTCTGATGGTTTTTCGTGATAATTCCGGAGTTTCATCTCGCGGAATACGCCCTCGCGCTGCAATTTCTTCTTGAGCACTTTAAGGGCTTGATCGACGTTATTGTCGCGGACTGATACCTGCACGCGTTAATTCCTGTTCTTTTGTCTCAATGGCAGGCTGGCAAAAACAGCCAACCCGGGTTTCATTCAGGCCACACATAAATCCTGCCGATCAACTGACCGGCCGCCAAATGCGTTCCCGATTCAAGATTATGGCAGGTTCCTAMCAGATGGCATGGCCAATGTCCRGAACAGGGTGGGGTTTGTGGSCTGAAATTCTGTGTTTTAAAGCGAGATGCCTATACCGCCCTAGATTAATGTTGGGGTCCGCCCGACGGCGCTATCATTATCCAAGAAGGACGCGGCGGGATCGGTCGGAGTAGACCAAAATAACATCCGCTAGGCGAGGGGTTTCAATCTTGTAATGTGGCCCATCTTGCGGCCTGGTCTTACCCGCGTTTTGCCATAGAAATGCAGGCAGGTATCGGCTTCAGCATTGAGGCTGTCCCAGGAATTTATATCCTGCCCGATCAGGTTGGTCATTTTGGCGTTTGAATGGCGATTCGTCGGGCCGAGCGGCCAACCGGTGATTGCCCGGATATGCTGTTCGAACTGGCTGACATGGCAGGCATCAATCGTCCAGTGACCAGAATTGTGCACCCGCGGCGCGATCTCGTTGACAAGCAGCGAATGGCTGCCSTCTTTCGCTTTCACGACAAATAGCTCGATCGCCAAAATACCTACATAATCCAGTTCATCGGCGATTTTTTTAGCAATCACCAGAGCTTCATCCTGCACCTGTTGTGAAATGGGTGCAGGCACGATGGAATGATGCAGGATCTGGTTTTCATGAATATTATGCGGGCTGTCATAGGCTGCCGTTTCGCCCGACGCGGTGCGGGCGATGATGACRGAAATTTCCATCTCAWAAGGAATGCGTTGTTCGAGAATACTTGATTGTTCGCCAACYTGTTTCCARGCATCCGCAATATCTTTGTCGCTTGAAATTGTCGCCTGACCCTTGCCATCATAGCCAAAGCGCCGGGTTTTGAGGATTGCCGGATAGCCGATTTCAGCGACCGCCTTTTCCAGATCATCAAGGCCGTCAATCGGGCGATAATTGGCGACGCCGATGCCTAATTGCTCCATCAGGTTTCGTTCTTTCAAACGGTCCTGGGCAATATCAAGTGCTTTGACGCCTGGAAATACCAACCGCCGCGAGCGCAAAAATGCTGCCGTGCTGCTTGGAATATTCTCAAATTCATAAGTGATCACGTCGCTGTCGCGGGCAAACAGATCGAGTGCTGCTTCGTCGGTATATTCAGCAACCGTGTTGCGCCTTGTCACCTCAAAGGCCGGGCTGTCCGGGTCGGGGCAATAGATGTGGGTTCTGAAACCAAGTTCCCCGGCAGCCAGCGCCAACATGCGGCCAAGCT
>JAESRU010000076.1 GCA_016764455.1 Hyphomicrobiales bacterium
TTGATCTTGTGGGAGCCTGTATGGTTCAGCTCGTCGCGCTTGAAATAGATTTTCGAGCCGCCAAAATGTTCCGTCAGCCGTTCGGCAAAATAAAGCGGGCTGGGGCGGCCGGTATAATGGGTCTGTAGATCATTCAACTGGGCCTCAAATGCCGGATCGTTCTTCGCCGTCTCGTACGCCTGCTCAAGCTCCAGAATTAGCGGCATCAGGGTTTCGGCGACAAACCGTCCGCCAAAAATACCGAAACGGCCCTGTTCGTCCGGCCCGGCGCGAAAGGTATTTAAATCAGATTTGGTCACGCGGCATATTCCTGCTGGTTGGCTTTGGTGACGGCGGCGATAAAGGTGCGGATCAGGTCTGGATCCTTTTCCCCAGGCGCCCGTTCCACACCTGACGACACATCCAGAATTTCAGGRTGCATTTGCGCGACCGCCTCCGCCACATTATCAGTATCCAGACCGCCTGAGAGCATAAATTTGCCGTCGAGACCGGCGTCTCGGAGAATATCCCAATCAAAACTAWTYCCGTTGCCGCCAGGCARCGCGCCCTTGGCGTCCGGGGCCATTTTGGCGTCGAACAACAAGATATCGGCGACTGTCAGATATTCATCGACCTTTGCCAAATCGTCGCGGTTGGCAATTTTGATGGCCTTGATAACTGGCACACCAAAACGGTCCTTGATTTGGAATACTCTTTCCGGGGTCTCTTCACCATGAAGCTGCAACAGATCAGGGTTCAGAGATTCGAAGATATTTTCGAACCTGCGATCATCTGCGTCCACCGTCAGGGCGACCTTTTTGGCTGTAAAACCTGATGTCCCGACCAACGCGGCGGCATTTTCATACGTGAGATGCCGGGGGCTTGGCTCATAAAACACAAAGCCCAGATAATCGGCGCCAGCAGATAGTGCCGCCTCAATAGCGGGTGCATCGGTCAGACCGCAAATCTTGACCTTTGACTGCCTCAACGCCATTTTCTGAAAACCCTGAAAAATTACTCATATCCCGGTTCTTGATCGGGATTGGTCGCACGACAATGCAGAAGAGTCYATAYTTCTTTGCCRATGTCGTAAACGCCGGRCCGGATCGCTGCTAACTGGAGATATCCCGYAGATCAGGAGACGGCAGCGCGTGGCGGCTTGCCTGTTGGCCAGCTTCGCGCAATCTGTCTGCTTCCTGGTGCCAGCGGGCCGCTTCATCGGATTTGGAACGCGCGGTGCGCCGCCATTTTCCTTGTCGAAGCCAGGCTGCCACACCGCCCGCCAAAATCCCCACAAGTATGCTTGCCAGAATAAGAATGAAGAGCGGCATACGGACAAAAATAGCAGGGTCCGAAATTGAAAACGGATCAAGCGACAACGTAACGATCTGCCGGTTTGCCACGGCAAGTACAATCATAACGATGGCAAGCGGGACAATGACTAGATATCGGACAATTTTTTTCATCAAGAGGCCTTCGATTGGAGAACCCAAAATTGGGGAGCCCAAAATTGGAGAACCCAAAAACCGGTTATGCTGAATGCCAGAAAGCCGGTCCGGTTTTCAATCTCAGCTATCTTCGCGGTTCAAACGTTCCCGCATTTCTTTGCCCGTCTTGAAAAACGGTACCCGTTTTTCACCAACCGCAACCGCTTCTCCGGTGCGTGGATTACGACCRATACGCGAACGCCGCTCCTTGGTGGAAAAAGCACCAAAGCCGCGTAATTCMACCCGGTCTCCGCGCGCCAAAACGTCTGTAATCTCACCAATAATGGTATTGACGATATTTTCGATGTCACGCTGATAGAGATGCGGATTTGATYGTGCCATCCGCAAAATCAGCTCGGATTTAATCATTTTTCCCCCCTGATAGTTTCATTGAGCGTATAGCAACCGATTTTTCCGCCAAAAACTTATATTGTGCTGGCTAGTCGCTCCCTGTCTCTGGAGCCTGCCAAACAGATACAAGGCCGTCAAGTCGTCCGTTGCTATTGGCGGCTTGGGACAGAAGATCGCTCAGTGTACGGAATATTCCGCCATTGGCCACAGCGCCTGCCAGCCTGACACCGCTTGAGAACAATCCAAAACCCAGGTCTTCGCCGGATTTCCAATCTGACACCCTAATATCTTCGTCAATATTATGCTCTTCATGGAGCCAGCGTAAAGCTGCGTCTTCACCGCCAATACCGTCAATAAGGCCAACCTCTAGCGCCTGACGACCGGTATAGACCCGACCATCGCCCAGAATTCTGGCCCGGGCCTGGTCCACATTTCGCCGCTCAGCGACCAGAGCCAAAAACCAATCATAGGAATCAGCGACCATGGCCTCCATAACCGCGCGGGCTTCAGGAGGTGTCTCGCTGAAGGGTGACGGTTCGGCCTTGAGAATGGAGCTTTTTACTTCTTCAAATTCGATCCCCAACTGGGTCAGCAGGGTCGTTACCTGGGTCCATTGAAAAATAACGCCGATTGAACCGGTGATGGTATTGCCGCGGGCGATAATATGATCAGCCCCCAATGCCGCAATATAGCCGCCTGACGTAGCGATGGTGCCCATAACCGCGACGATCGGCTTTTCGGCCGCTACTTTGCGCAAGGCTTCATAAAGCGCCTCTGACCCGGTCGTAGTGCCGCCCGGGCTATTGATGTGCAGGATCAGCGCCTGGACATTGTTGTCTTCGGCGATTTTTTCCAAAAGCGCCTGCTGGTCGTGATCATCGGAAATGAAGCCGTCGATCGTAACCCTGGCAACCTGCTCTCTGGGCAAGAAATTGCCGGCACCCTGAATATTTGTTGCTGCAAATAAAAGCGCKCCAATGATGGCGACGATGGCGATCACCCGCCAGCGCGTCACTTTGCGCCGTAACCGACGGCGATCAACCAGATTGTCTGCGTCTAGGCTCATGCACAAATCTCACAAATCATGCGGCCAACCGCGTGGTCGCGCGCCCGGCAAAGCCAGAGCGCGCGGTTACACGATTTTCACAAGGATGCAGGTTAGTCGGCATCCTTGCCGTCTTCATTGTCTTTAGCGGCTTCCTCAGACGCAACTTCCTCAGATGCAACTTCCTCAGACGCCGTATCTTCTTCGACCGCAGGAGCTTCTTCAACTGCAGRAGYTTCTTCGACCTCAGGAGTTTCTTCAGGCTGCTCTTCAGCATCGCCGTCACGGGCCTGATTAAGGGCCGCGCCGAGGATATCACCAAGAGATGCACCTGAATCAACCGATCCGTATTGCGCAACTGCTTCCTTCTCGTCGGCAATTTCCAGTGCCTTGATCGAGACGGATATCTTRCGGGTCTTCTTGTCGAACTGGGTGACGCGGGCATCCACTTTCTGGCCTACCTGGAAACGGTCCGGGCGTTGCTCGGAACGTTCGCGGGACAGATCAGAGCGGCGGATGAATGCGGTGAATTCGGTGTCGGCAATCTTCACTTCGACACCACCGTCATTGACCTGAATGACTTCACAGGTGACGGTCGCATTGCGGCGGAGACCGCCGCCGCTTGTCGCTTCACCTGAATCCATCGGATCATCGCTAAGCTGTTTGATGCCAAGACTGATACGTTCTTTGGTGGTATCAACCTCAAGCACAACCGCCTTGACCACATCGCCCTTGTTGTAGCGCTCAATTGCTTCTTCACCAGACACTGTCCAGTCAAGGTCAGACAAATGCGCCATGCCGTCCACATCGCCGTCGAGACCGATGAACAAGCCAAATTCGGTCTTGTTCTTGATCTCACCTTCGATGATCGTGCCTTTCGGATACAGCCCTTCAAAGCTTTCCCACGGATTGTCCATGGTCTGTTTCAAGCCAAGTGAAATCCGGCGTTTTTGCGGATCCACATCAAGCACCATCACTTCAACTTCCTGAGAGGTTGAGACGATTTTGCCCGGGTAGAAGTTTTTCTTGGTCCAGCTCATCTCAGACACATGGATCAGGCCTTCGATGCCTGGTTCCAGCTCCACGAATGCACCATAATCGGTAATGTTGGTGACACGACCCTTGATCTTGGTGCTGAGCGGATATTTGGCGTCGATGCCATCCCACGGATCGGCCTCAAGCTGTTTCATGCCAAGGCTGATGCGGTGGGTTTCCGGGTTGATCTTGATGATCTGAACCCTGGCGGTCTGGCCAACGGTCAGAACGTCGCCTGGATGGTTGATCCGCCGCCATGCAATATCGGTGACATGCAGCAAACCGTCGATGCCGCCGAGATCGACGAATGCACCATAATCGGTGATGTTTTTAACAACGCCGTCGATGACCTGACCGTCTTTCAGGCTCTGGACCAGTTCCTGGCGCTTCTCAGCATAAGATTCTTCCAGAATAGCCCGGCGGGAGACAACGATATTGCCGCGACGGCGGTCCATTTTCAAAATCTGGAATTGCAGAGGCGTGTTCATCAGCGGTGCTATATCGCGCACAGGCCTGACATCCACCTGACTTCTCGGCAAAAACGCGACGGCGCCATCAAGGTCAACTGTATAGCCACCCTTGACGAGGTTGAAGATCTGTCCGTCGACCTTCTCGCCATCGTTGAATTTTTCTTCGAGACGTACCCAGCTCTCTTCGCGGCGCGCCTTTTCCCGAGACAGCATTGCTTCACCGAGCGCATTTTCAATGCGCTCAAGGTAAACCTCTACAATGTCGCCAATGGATATGGGAGCATCACCGGTATGTGAATCGAATTCTTTGAGGGGTATTCTGCCTTCGGTCTTCAGACCAACGTCTACGACCGCGAGGTCTTTTTCAATGGCAACAATGGTGCCTTTGACGACGGTGCCTTCCRCCATGGAATGGTCGTCAAATGAAGCTTCAAGCATAGCCGCGAAATCGTCGCGGGTTGGATTAAGGGAATCGTTCATATGTTGGTTCAATCAGTTCGTCTTGTTTAAGCCGGGACGCCCCGGCGGGTTAAATTCCAGACCGGCAAAAACCGCTCCGCTYATATTCTTTCAACATGGTYGCATTCCGGGATATTTCTGAACCCGGTTATTCACCTTGCCATGAAGTATTTTCTGGCGACCTTCCCTGCAGCTCATTCCTCGAAAAATACGCCCCGAGGACCAATGGAAAATGCCCATTGCGAAACACCGAAACGGGCGCATTTCCATGCCCCCTTCAATGTTCATGAACCGCTGACAATGGCTACAGCCGCCCTGAATGCCGCTTCTATATCCAAGTTAGACGTATCGAGCAAGTGCGCGTCGTCTGCAGGCTTCAACGGCGCCACTGCCCGGTTGCGATCCCGCTCGTCCCGCCGCAGCAGGTCTGCAAGGACTTCATCGTCGGAAATATCGGTTCCAGAGAGGCGCAATTCCCGGGCGCGCCGTCTTGCCCGGACCTCAGGTGACGCCGTCGCAAAGAGTTTGTGATCGGCATCCGGGCAGACAATTGTGCCAATATCGCGCCCATCCAATACGGCGCCTGACCCTTTCTCAGAGAACCGGCGCTGATAGTCCAATATCGCAGCCCGCACATTGACATTTGCAGCCACGATCGAAGCGGCTTCCCCGATCCCGGCAGTTCTGAGATCTGCCTCATCAATGGCTGCCAAATTGAGCGTGGATGCGATGTCCACGGCTGCATTTTCATCGTCCGGCGCAAAGCCTTTTTCAAGCAAATGCCATCCAATAGCCCGGTAAATCAGCCCGGTATCCAGATAGTTCAAGCCGTATTGGGCTGCCAAACGCCGCGCCAGGGTTCCTTTTCCCGATGCCGCAGGTCCGTCTACAGCGATAATCACGATCCTGTATCTCCTTCTTCGATGCAAGCGCCGAGGGCACGCATCGACCCGATGAAATCCGGGAAACTGGTGGCAATCATTTCGGCGCTGTCGATTGTGACAGGCGCATTGGATACTAAACCCATGACCAGAAACGACATGGCGATACGGTGATCCATGTGAGTTGCGACAATTCCGCCTCCTGGAATTTCCGCGCCTGACCCACAGCCTTCAACGATTAAATCATCACCGTCTGCTCTTGCCGCAACGCCATTGACCCTGAGCCCGTCCAGGACCGCTTCAAGACGATCACTTTCCTTAACCCGCAATTCGCTCAAGCCCCGCATGATTGTGGTCCCTGTCGCCGCCGCTGCCAGAATTGCAAGGATCGGATATTCATCAATCATGGAGGGCGCGCGTGCAGCCGGCACCTCGATGCCGCGAAGTGCGCTCGCTTTTACATGAAGATCGGCAACCGGTTCGCCACCAGCATCGCGTTCGTTCAGAAACGCAATTTCCGCCCCCATTTCCAGCAGGGTCGTCAACAATCCGGCCCTTGTCGGGTTGATCATGATTCCGGGCAACAAGAGGTCGGACCCAGGTGCCAGTAACGCGGCGGCAAGTGGAAAGGCTGCTGAACTCGGATCCCCAGGCACCAGGATTTCACGTCCGCTCAGAGGGTTTTTTCCAGACACGCGAATTATTGTGTCTTCGCCTTCCTGGCCAATATCAATATCGGCCCCGAAATGAGCCAGCATCCGCTCGGTATGATCCCGGGTCGGGTGGCGCTCGCGAACAATCGTTGTCCCGATCGCGCCAAGACCTGCCAGCAGAATCGCTGATTTGACCTGAGCCGACGCCACTGGCATCGGATAATCGATCGGGATTGCCGGAACACTGCCTGAAAGCATCAATGGCAAGCGGTAATTTTCTGCCGCCCCGGATACCCGCGCACCCATATTTTCCAATGGAACCAGAACACGTCCCATGGGTCTGGAGCGCAGGGAGGCGTCGCCATCGAACGAAGCGCTCAACCCCTGGCCCGCCACAAGGCCCATCAATAACCGTGCGCCGGTTCCCGAATTTCCAAGATCAAGCGGCGCTGCCGGATCACGCAAACCATATTGTCCAACACCCGTTACCGTGTATTTGCCAACACCATCGCGCGCAACCTCTGCACCCATGGCAGCCACCGCGTCTCCGGTTGCCATAACATCCTCGCCTTCAAGCAGGCCGCTGATGGATGTGGTGCCGCGCGCCATCGCACCAAATATAAGCGCCGGATGCGAAATTGATTTGTCACCCGGGGTGATAATTTCACCGCAGAACGGGCCTGATTTTTTCGCCGAAATGGGCATATTTTGGTCGGATTTTAAAATGATCTTGCGCTCCGGATGCCGGCCCCAGGGACCGGATTTCCCTGCCCGGATCAGTGGGTAGGGGCGAAATTCCGATTTAGGAAATTAACAGCCTTGAAAAAACTTGCGATTTGCTTTTGACAGCTTCCCAACATCGTGGCAATGACACCTTTTATTATTGAGAACAACAGCAGGACAGAGTTTTGGCCAAACCCGGAACTCCAATTAATAGGCAATGACCACGACTAAAGATAGAAATGAGAACCTCCTGGATGACATCATCCTGCCCAACGATTACTTTCCCAATCTCCTTGCGTAAAGCATTGTACTTGTCAACGAGGCTGTCAACAGCCTTTACGTCCGACTCAAATTTTATCTCTGTTTGATCCATTGTCAATGTGTAATTCAGGATACGAATATATCGCTAACTGGTTGTTTTTTGTTACGGTCCACATCATTGTTTTCTCTGTCGGATTAAAAGCAAACTGATTTATGCTGTAATAAGTATACAGTGCATTCTGATCCTTTTCTACAAGAAACACGTTATTGTGTTCCAGGTAAACCGTGTCTACTTTCTCTTTTTTATCGTGCAATTTAGCCGTTAACAAAACACCCTGAGGTAAGCTCTTAGGGCAATCCGAATTGTATATTCCAAACGATTGAATAGTAAACATCCTGGAGATTCTAACTTGTGTTGCTCTAGCTTCACTGCCGTATTTCTTTCTGTCTTTATACGTCTGGAGAGTAGTACGTTGCGACTGCTTATTGGATCGTAATTGATCTCTTAGCGCTTTTCTTTTCTGCTT
>JAESRU010000218.1 GCA_016764455.1 Hyphomicrobiales bacterium
ATAGGTGTTGATACTCCCGCCGATCTTGAAAATGCCCGCCGCATATTGGCCGGGTCGTGAAATTTGGTGAGCAGTCTTGGTGAGTAATAATGAGTGATAAAATTCCGCAAATAGCGTTCCAGGGTGAACCCGGCGCCAATTCCCATATTGCCTGCCATGAGGTTTTTGCCGATCTGGCCATTTTGCCATGCGCGACTTTCGAAGATGCGCTCAATGCGGTTGAAAACGGTTCGGCAAAATACGGCATGCTGCCGATCGAAAATTCGATCGCTGGGCGCGTCGCCGACCTCCATCATTTGTTGCCGGAATCTAACCTGTTCATTGTTGGCGAACATTTTCTGCGGGTCCGCCATGCTTTGCTCGGAGTACCGGGCAGTAAAATCTCTGATCTGGAAACTGTCCATAGCCATACCCAGGCGCTTGGCCAATGTCGGGTCAGCCTGCGCGATATGGGGGTGGACGCAATGCCCGCCGCCGATACCGCAGGTGCTGCGCGGATGATCGCGGATCGCAAAGATAAAAGTCAGGGCGCGATTGCATCAACACTTGCCGCGGAGATTTATGGTCTCGAAATATTGAAAACAGATATCGAGGATCATGACCATAATACCACCCGGTTTTTGGTCATGTCCCGCGACCGGGACGACCCCCCGATAGGGACACAGAATGTGATCACAAGTTTCATTTTCCGGGTGAGGAACGTACCGGCAGCGCTTTATAAAGCCATGGGCGGGTTTGCCACTAACGGCGTCAATATGACCAAGCTTGAATCTTATCAAGTTGGCGGGTCGTTCAATGCCACCCAGTTTTATGCCGATATTGCGGGCCATCCCCAAGACCGTGGCGTACAGTTTGCCATGGAAGAAATTCAATTCTTCACCAACAAATTGCGCATTCTTGGCGCTTATCGGCAAAGCCCAACAAGGGCCAATTTGAACATTTCCTGAATCAAAAAAAGTAAGAGGGGCGAACCATGCGTTTAAAAGACAAGGTAGCGATTGTAACGGGTGCGGCATCGGGATTTGGCGAAGGCATCGCCCGCCGGTTCATCGCCGAAGGGGCCAGCGTCATTGTCGCAGATATCGCCGATGAAGCCGGTGAAAAAGTAGCTGCCAGCCTGCGCGATGAGGGCGGCAAGGCGCAGTTTATTCATGCCGATGTAACGCTCAACGATCAGGTCGGCGAAATGATCGCGAGCGCCACCAGCAATTTTGGCAAGCTGGATATTGTCATCAACAATGCCGGTATGCCCCAGCGCAACCAACCCGCACTTGATGTAGATGAGGCAACATTTGACGCGATTTTCGCGGTGAATTGCAAAAGCATTTATCTGGCGACCATACATTGTGTCCCGGTCATGCGCGAGCAGGGTGGCGGGGTTATCCTGAACATGGCCTCCAGCGCCGGTATCCGTCCACGTCCGGGCCTGACCTGGTATAATGGCAGCAAGGGCGCAGTATTATCGCTCACAAAAGCAATGGCGATTGAATTTGCCGCCGACAAAATCCGTGTCAACGCGCTTTGTCCAGTTGCTGGCGATACCCCGATGTTGGCGGAGTTTTTGGGCGGCGAAGTGACCAATCAGGCTTACGCTAATTTTGTCGCAACGGTGCCGCTCGGACGATTGTCCACCCCACGCGACCTCGCCAATTCGGCATTGTTTCTATGTTCAGATGAGGCTGATTTCCTAACCGGGGTTGGCCTCGAAGTTGATGGCGGGCGGTGTATCTAAATCATGACCATGTTCCCAAATCTGCTTGAACCGATCCGCGTCAACGGCCAGGAATTGCCCAACCGGGTGATGATGGGGTCCATGCATACCAGCCTTGAATCTCATCCCGATGGCCCAAAACGGCTGGCGGCTTTTTATGGCGCACGGGCGGAAGCAGGTGCTGCCTTGATCATCACTGGCGGATGGTCGCCAAATATCGAAGGGCGCATTTCAAAAGAACCGGTATGTTTTCAAGGGCCTGAACTTGTCCCCGGCCACCGGATCGTCACCGATGCTGTTCATACAGCGGGTGGCCGGATTTTGCTCCAGCTAGTGCATGGTGGCCGCTATGCGTTTCACGATGTGCCCGTTGCGCCATCACCGATCAAATCGCCAATCAACCGCACTGTGCCTGTCGAGATGACCGACGAATTGATTCGCCAGACCATCGACCAGTTTGAGAGCGCAGCCGCATTGAGTGTCGAAGCAGGCTATGACGGCGTYGAAATTATGGGGTCGGAAGGCTATYTGATTTCGCAATTCTTGAGTAGSGGCACAAATAAGCGCGAAGATGAATGGGGTGGYTCGCTTGAAAACCGCGCCCGGTTTGTSCTKGAAATTCTRACCCGCGTGCGTGCCGCGCTCGGCGCTGACAAAATTCTGATGTACCGCCTGTCTGCGCTTGAGCTGGTGGATGGCGGGTTGAATGCCGACGAGATCATCTGGCTGGCCAAAGAAACCGAAAAAATCGGTGTTGATATTCTCGATACCGGCATTGGATGGCACGAAGTGCAGGTGCCAACCATCGCCGCCGCCGCCCCACGCGCCGCCTTTACCGGTCATGTTCGGCGGATCAAGGAAGCGGTCTCAATTCCGGTGATTGCCACCAACCGGATCAATACGCCTGATATCGCCGAAGCGGTSTTGGCCAGAGGCGAYGCCGAYATGGTSTCGCTGGCRCGSCCCTTTWTGGCRGACGCYGAATTYGTCGCAAAGGCAAAAGCSGGRACGCCTGAAAAGGTCAATGTTTGCATTGCCTGCAACCAGGCCTGTCTGGACCATTATTTTTCCCACCAGGTATCATCCTGCCTGGTCAATCCGCGCGCCTGTTTCGAGACCGAAATTGAAATCAATCCGGTAAATAGCGCAAAGCGCATCGCCGTGGTTGGTTCCGGGCCGGGCGGCATGTCTGCTGCCGCAACCCTTGCTGAACGCGGCCATCGGGTAACATTGTTTGAAGCCGCGGAGCGGATCGGCGGCCAGTTCAATTTGGCGCGGATGATCCCCGGCAAGGAAGAATTCAACGAAACCCTGCGTTATTTTGAAAACCGCCTTGAAGAATTCTCGGTAGACATAAAATATTCAACCCGAGCCAGCGCAGGCGATCTTTCAGATTTTGACGATGTGGTAATCGCCACTGGCATCATCCCGCGCAACAATATTATCCCGGGCGACGATCATTCATCTGTCGCCAGCTATGTGGATATCCTGTCCGGCAAGCGCGAAGCTGGCAAAAAAGTAATTGTCGTTGGTGCCGGCGGCATCGGTTTTGATGTCGCGATTTATCTCTCCTATGGTGGCGACAAATCCCATCTGGATGCGGATGCTTTCGCCGCCCATTGGGGCGTTGGCCAGGACCCGGTCCGCTCGTTCTCGGATCGCGACATTACAATGGTCCAGCGCAGCCCGGGTTTCATGGGCAAGCGGCTCGGCAAAACCACCGGATGGGTGCACCGTACCGAGCTGGCCCATGCCGGGGTCCAGCAGCTTTCCGGCGTGACATACAAAAAGATCGACGATGCCGGGTTGCATATTGAGATCGATGGTGAGGATAAAATCCTGCCCGCCGACACGATCATCATCTGCGCCGGGCAGGAATCCGAAAACAGCCTGTTCCACCAACTCCAGGAAAAGGGCATCTCCGCCCACCTGATCGGCGGTGCCAAAGAAGCCGGCGAACTGGACGCCGAACGCGCCTTCGATCAAGGCGTAAGGCTAGGGGCGAGTTTGTAGCCCAACCACCCTCAACCGTCATTCCGGCGAAAGCCGGAATCCAGTGCGATGGTGCCACGATTGGGATCGCAAAGGCTGGATCCCGGATCGCGCGACGGGTCACCATCAGGGCATGTAAGCCATAAGGGCCGCCGCTTGTCCGGGATGACGGGTGAAATATCATCTCCCGCCGTCATTCCGGCGAAAGCCGGAATCCAGCGCGGTTGTGCCTCACACTATTGCGTTAAAGCTGGTCTGCCGGATCGTCCGACACCCAAAAAACCCACTTCACTCCACAGCCGCAAAGTCCCGTGACCCATTGCGCCGCAACCCGGCAATGGGTGGGCCGGTGATTTCCTGGATCAGCTTTTCGCGGATGGCGCGGGCGAAATCTTCGAAATCATTTGCAATCATCAGGAACGAGGCCGCGCCGCCGATCACATGGTTTTCGTAATGTTCGCGCACGCTGATATGGGCCAGTTCGCCGAGATCATATTCTTCGTTATAGATCACCAGCCCATTGATGATGATGCCCCGTGAAATGGCATAATCGCGCTGGCGGTCGAGGCCTGGATTATCGAGACCGCTGGAGCTGCCGTCGCCAGATACATCGATCACCCGGCGAAAGCCGTCGTAAGCATTGCCTTCGATTGCGCCAACGGAATAGCTGATCGCCCCGGCAATATCGGTAAAGCCGCGCATCAGACGTGGTGCGGCGGAAATTTTGGCGGCAAATTGCGCGGCGCTGCGGGCGTCGTTGATAAACGACCATTCAACGGAGATTTGATGTTGTCCAGGCCCGGCCCATTGCACCATGGAGACGGCGATACCTGCGTCACCAATCGCTTCGATGGCGCCAACAACATCCGGGTGCAAAAAGGCATTGGCCAGCCCGCGCCATTGCAGATCAAATTCCTGGGCATCGACGCTTGTGGAGGTGTCGATTGCCAACACTAATTCCAGATCAACCGAACGGCTTTGTTGCGCGAATGCGGGGGTCGCCATAAAGCCCAGTGCCACCAAAAAGCTTGCTAAAAATGCCCGCATTTTAAACCTCTCCTAGCCGTCCAGGAACGCCTTGATCAAATGTCGGGCGATGGCGAAATGGAACGGGATTGTGAATTCTTCCGGATGGCGACGTTCGCGCATCAATTGTAATTCGTCCCTTGTGAACCAGCGCGCCGCTTCAATTTCCTTGGGGTCGATCGTGATTTCTTCGCTGATTGCTTCTGCAATGCAGCCGATCATGATCGAMGAGGCGAACGGCCAGGGCTGGCTTGAATGATATTTRACATAGCCGGTCTCAATGCCRACYTCTTCCAKGAYYTCSCGGCGCACGGTTTCYTCAATCGATTCGCCCGGTTCCATAAAYCCKGCCAGSGCCGAATACATGCCCGGCACAAAATGCGGTGAGCGCCCAAGCAGACATTTGTCGCCGCGGGTAACAATCATGATAGCGACCGGGTCAACGCGGGGAAAATGCATCCGCTCGCAATTCGGGCAGGTGCGCTTATAGCCGCCATCTGAAATATGATCGGCGGTGCCGCAGCGGGCACAAAAGCCATGTTGCTTGTGCCATTCGAGCATCGATTTGGCCTGACCAGCAATTGCCAGCTCGCCGGGCGCGATGGTGCCGCTAAGGGCGAGCGAGCGCAGATCGATGACCGTGCCGAGATCCGACCAGTCTTTGGTTGGATCAAGTTGTACCGCGAAATTCGCTGCGCCCTGATCATCAAGCCCCAGAAACAGCGCTTTATTCAGATCAGCAATATTGTTTCCTGAAATATCGGCGCCGCTGAGCCATAAAAGCCGATCTGGCGCACCTTCGGTCTCAAAAATCAAAACCGAGAGGTCGGAAAAGGGCAAAAACCGCGATGAAGTCGCTTTTGCCTGCTCCATGATCCAGTTGGCATCTGGCCGTTTTGTACCTGCCCGGTCCAGCGGCGACCCGGCATAGGCATGGATGATATTTTTCATATTTCTTCCTGCAATCAACAACAAAAAACTGTAACGGCTCAATTGCGGTCCGTCACGGCAAAAACCGGCAAAAAATTTAACGCGATTCCAGTGAAGAATCCGGCAAAGCACTTGCCATTCCCCGTCCGGACCTTGATATAGTGCTTTCGGGAGGTTGGCGATGGGCGCGTCACTCGCCAACTGGGTCAGATCCGGAAGGAAGCAGCCCTAACGGGTTCGACGCGGGTTATTGTTCGGCCTCCCACCGATCCTCATATCGAGGGCTTCGGTTCGCTTGTTTGAATGGCGCATTTATACGTACAAATATGCACAAATATGGATGAGGAGCCATGATGAGCAACGGCGGCAAAGGCGAAGCCGGAACCGGTGATCCGCAAGGATACCAGGTTCTCGCACGCAAATACCGTCCGCAATCCTTCGCCGATCTGATCGGCCAGGAAGCCATGGTGCGCACCTTGGAGAATGCCTTTTCAACGGGGCGTATCGCCCAGGCCTATATCCTGACTGGAGTACGTGGGGTTGGTAAAACCACCACCGCGAGGATTATCGCCCGCGGTCTGAATTATTCCACCGGCAAAGACGACGATGGCGGTCCGCGCGTAGATTTCACCGAACCGGGCATACATTGCAAAGCGATTATGGAATCCAGTCATATGGATGTGATCGAGATGGACGCTGCGTCACGCACTGGCATCGGCGATATCCGCGAGATCATCGAGAGCGTGCGCTACGCCCCGGTGTCGGCGCGCTACAAAGTTTATATTATCGATGAAGTGCACATGCTCTCGACACAGGCCTTTAACGGGCTTTTGAAAACCCTCGAAGAACCGCCGGAACATGTAAAATTTATTTTCGCCACAACCGAAATCCGCAAGGTGCCGGTCACGGTTCTGTCGCGCTGCCAGCGGTTTGATCTGCGCCGTGTCGACGCTGAAGTTTTGGCAAAACATTTTGGCAGCATCGCAGCAAGCGAAAATGCCGAAATCGACGAGGGCGCCTTGGCGGTGATCGCGCGGGCATCTGAAGGGTCTGTTCGCGACGGCCTGTCGATCCTGGATCAAGCTATTGCCCACGGTGCCGGCAAGGTAACGGCGGATGCCGTTCGCGCCATGCTGGGGCTGGCGGACCGCAGCCGGATTATAGAATTATTTGATGCCGTGGTGACCGGCAATGTGGCGGGCGCGTTGACCGAATTGAAAGACCAGTATGATGCAGGGGCCGACCCGGCGCTTGTGATCGGCGATTTGGCGTCGTTTACTCATTTTGTCACGCGGGCAAAATATGTGCCTGCTGCGGCAGATGATCCAGCGCTTTCTGAAGCCGAGCGTGAGGCCTCACTGAAATTTGCATCATCGCTGGATTTGCGTTTTCTGGCCCGCGCCTGGCAGGTATTGTTGAAAGGGGTCAGTGAAGTTCGAAACGCCGGTATCCCGTTCGATGCTGCCGAAATGGTTTTAATCCGGCTCACCCATATGTCGGACCTGCCAACACCAGATGAATTGATCCGCACGATCCGCAAGGAAGCCCCGGCACCTGGTGAAAATTCCGCGCCGCAGCCTTCCAATGGCCAGTCGCCAATGGCAAGCGCTGCGCCGCAGCCTTCAGCTGAAGCATCGCCGGATACCGAATCCCCCGTTCCTGAATATATAACAGCGCCTCCGGTTGCCGCGATCTCCGAGGAGCGACCCACATCGTACGAAGACGTGATCGCGCTTGCTGCAAAGAACCGCGAATTGATTTTGAAGGAAGCGCTCGAGACGCAAATCCGCCTGGTCAGTTTCGAGCCGGGCCGGATTGAAATAGACCCGGTTTCAACAGCGCCCGATGATCTCGCCAACAGGCTTTCAAGCGCCTTGCTTGGCTGGACCGGCCAGCGTTGGATGATCGGCATCGCAGCGGGTAAGGGCGGCCAGACAATCGCTGAAAAAGCGGCGGAGGCACGCCAGGAAGTATTGCGTGCGGCCAGTGAAGAACCAGTCGTGAAGGCCATTTTGGAAAAATTCCGCGGCGCAAAAATCACCGATGTTCGCACCAACAGCCTTGCTGGCGATGAGGATGCGGACCCCAATGAGCTAACAGACAATAATCAAGGAGTGGCAAGGTCATGAAAGGCTT
>JAESRU010000077.1 GCA_016764455.1 Hyphomicrobiales bacterium
GGGTGCTCACCGAGGCTGCGCACATTCTGCAGCCCCTGGTCATCGCCATCCTGCTCTGCAGCATCCTCCAGCCGGTGGTGCGAGCCCTGGAGCGGGTGCGCATTCCCTGGTGGGTGACCGTGGTGGCCCTGGTGGCCCTGCTGGTCACGGGCCTGGTGCAGGGCGGGATGATCATCTACGACGAGGTCGATTCGTTCCTCAAAGATCAGGACGGACTGGCCGGGCTGAAGACCAGTCTCGAGGATCGGGCCACCGCCGCGCGCATCCCCAACACCGTCATCGATGCGGTGAAGGGCATCGATCTGCGCGCGCAGATCAAGCGGGTAGTAATCCCCTGGCCTCGCCCCAAGCCCGTCGAATGCACTGTTCATCATACGGATGATTTCCGACGATTCATTGCTGACGATCGTGGCCTGCTGCCTGTCCCACAGCACAGGCACGGTCACCCGCCCGGTGTAATTTGGGTTGGCTAATGTGTAGACCTGATGCAGCACGCGCGCGCCACTGACGGAGTCTGGTATCACCCCAGGGCCGTCGGCAAAGGTCCAGCCCTGATTACCCATATAGGGGTGAACCACAGACAGCGAAATCATGGAATCCAATCCCTTGAGGGAGCGCATGATCAAGGTTCGGTGGGCCCAGGGGCAGGCCAGCGATACATAAAGGTGATAGCGTCCCGCTTTGGCCTTGAAGCCGTCTTCGCCGGACGAACCAGCGGAACCGTCCGCTGTAATCCAGTTGCGAAGCTTTGCTTCCGCACGGTGGAATTTTCCGCCCGGTTTGGTGGAAAAATGCTGTTGCTCAAGCCATTTGCCGTCGACCAATTGTCCCAATGTATTTTCTTTCGTTAGCGACCAAAACAGTTCCCCAAGGGAACAGACTAGGATCAGGCCAGATCGTTGACCAGTGAAATACGGATATCTTCAGCAACGGGCGCAACTTTATGATCGTAGTTTTCGTGAGAAATACCCATGGCAATGGGTGCGCCGCTTTTGGCAGCTTCCGCCATCTCGTTCGTGAGTTCAAAGCGCAAAAAATGTACCGATGATGTTTTATCCTCGGTTTCCCGTTCCAGATCTTCGTTGGCAATGGGGGTAACCTTGTCCAGATCACCAACCTGAATCCAGGTCGCGCGTTCAATCCCGATCAGCTTGGCGAGCATTTTCTGGCGCTCGTCCACATCCACATATTCGATCATGAAGGTCGCTTTCCAGTTTCGCCCGCTCGGGATCATCGGATTATAGGTGTCCAATTCCTCCTGAATGCCATCAGCGGTGAAAATCTTCTCAATTCTGAGCATTTCCTGAATTTGATATTGAACGGTCCTGCGGTCTTCAAAATACAGCGTTGTATTTGGACCGACGCCCACATGACGGGTTTTCTTGTGGGCCATAACCTCGGCGCGAATTGTATTGCGCTCGTCGGAATAAGTTTCAAGCGACATCAAATCGCCACGGGTAAGAACAGTCATCAGTCTCGCTCCAATCCATACGCCATGCGCACCAGGGTGAGGGGGTGTTCGGGTTGTTTTCCGCTTTTCAGGCTATTGGCAATATGATGCCCGGCCATCGGACAATCGCTGCCGTGATGATCGCAATTACTTTCATCAACCTTGCGTGCAACCGGGCGCACGATTTTTAATGCCGCTGCCCGGTGTTCGGACTTAACCGCATAGGTGCCGTCATGGCCCGAACAGCGTTCAATGATCGTCACTTCGGTATCCGGAATCAGAGACAGCATTTCAAACGTCTTGCGCCCCACATTCTGCACCCGCTGGTGACAGGCTGCGTGGTAGGCAAYCTTGCCGAGCGAAGTTTTGAAATCCGTATTCAGCAAGCCTGCCTTGTGGCGCAATATCAGATATTCAAACGGGTCAAAAATCGCAGCCTTGACCTTTTGTACCGCCACRTCATCRGGGAACATGAGCGGYAATTCCTGACGAAACATCAGCGCGCAGGAGGGCACCGGCATGAGGATATCAAAGCCCTCATCGACCARTTTTTCCAGCATTGGRATATTGGCGTTCTTGGCTTTYTCAACCGATTTCAAATCGCCCAGTTCGAGCTTCGGCATGCCGCAACATTGTTCGCGCGGGGTGAGCGAGACGGGGATATTGTTATGTTCGAATACAGCCTTCAGGTCAGCCCCGATACCGGGTTCGGAATAATTGCCGTAGCATGTGGCAAACARCGCAACCTTCCCCGTCGTGCCATTTCCAGGCGTTGGGGTGATTGCGGAATTRTCTTTGTTTTTCAGYCTCTTGCGAAGYGTATTTGAATCATATTCTGGCAACCATGCATCRGCSGCRACRGCRAAGGTTTTCTCCAGAACCGTGCGAACAACTTTGGTTTTGTTGACGGTATTTATGATATTAGTAACACCCGGAATGGTGGCGATTTTGCCAATCGCATCGGTGCTGGTCATCACTTTGTCGCGCAGCCCGACGCCGTTTTTTATGAAGCTCGCCGCCTTGGCGCGCAGCATCAAATGAGGGAAGTCGATATTCCATTCATGCGGCGGCGTGTAGGGGCATTTTGTCATGAAGCAAAGGTCGCAGAGATAGCATTCATCTACGACCTTTTTGAAATCCTTTTTATCAACCCCATCCATTTCGAATGTGGGTGACTCGTCCACCAGATCAAACAGGGTCGGGAAGGCATTGCAGAGCGAAACACAACGTCGGCATCCGTGGCAATGATCGAATACCCGCTCCAGTTCTTTGTCTAGCAGGGCCTGGTCATAAAAATCCGGATTTTGCCAATCCAGCGGGTGCCGGATGGGCGCTTGCAGATTACCTTCGCGAGGTGCACCAGCTCGAGGCGCGTCAGCACGTGGCGTGCTTGAATTTGTGTTTTCAGACATCGCAATCCATTCACCGGCAAGACCGGTCGCCAGCAAAACCGGTCGAAGAAGCATGATTTCAAACAGGGCGCTGCGGCGGCCCAAATTGAATTGGGCCGCCCATCAGCAATATATCTAGCCGAGTTCGTCGAGGGCTTTCTGGAACCGATTGGCGTGGCTCCGCTCGGCTTTCGCCAGAGTTTCGAACCAGTCAGCGATTTCATCAAAACCTTCGCCGCGTGCGGTCTTTGCCATGCCCGGATACATATCCGTATATTCATGGGTTTCACCGGCAATAGCGGTTTTCAAATTGTCGTCGGTAGGCCCAAAAACCATGCCGGTTGCCGGATCGCCACAAGCTTCGAGATATTCGAGATGCCCGTGCGCATGGCCGGTTTCGCCTTCCGCTGTAGAGCGGAATACGCTGGCGACGTCGTTATGGCCTTCGATATCTGCCTTCGCCGCAAAATAGAGATACCGGCGATTTGCCTGGGATTCTCCCGCAAATGCGTCCTTGAGACTTGTTTCTGTCTTGCTGCCTTTGAGATCCATGATGTTTCCTCACTTTTTTAATATTTGAAGGCGGAGCCTTGCGAAGCAATGGCCATGTGAGGCCAAGGCCTTGGTCTAAACTCAGCCTTTTTATGCCCCAGTCTGGAATCATTATAAAACGATAAAATCTTGTGTCTTTAATCGGAAAAACCGAACACTGACAAGCCAGATCGCGCGGATAGGCGAATTTTTGCAATTGCGGAATGGCCGCTACTTGAATTGCAGCGATGCAGACCCAAATTGGGGGTCGCGGAAAAGCCAGCAATTCGAATTGTTATTGTTACAAAAAATTCAGAGTGTTTCGCTTCTGTTGCAGAAATATCCCGATCGTGAACGAATTTTAGGAATTGCCGCTTAGTCTTTCCCTAATCCGGAAACGGAAAAAGAAAAATGCAGGGGTGCAGAAAAATGTCCAAATCAAAAAGAATTGCAAGTACCGCAATTTTGGTTGCGAGTGTTCTGGCCGTGATGCCAGCCTACGCCGTTGAGCAGCCGCTGACGGGCGAAGAATTGCAGGCAATGGTAACCGATGTGGACGTGGAATTTTCAGGTCGCGGTCTCTCGGGCGTTACAAGTTATCGCCTGGACGGTACCGCAACAACCAAGTTGACAATCGGTCTCTCGGACAATGGCAATTGGTGGCTTGATGGTGATCAGGTTTGTACCCGGTGGGAGCGTTTTCGGCGCGGCGAAGCTTCATGCTTTACTGTTCACCCAAGCGAAGGCAATACCTATCAGACCAGTCACGGGTTTACGATCCGCGCACTTTGAGACTGATATCGAATTGGGTTTGAAGACAATGTCGATCAGGTTTTTGGCCTAACTGGTGTGCCCCAGCGCTGCGATAAAGTCTTCGCAAGTTGCGACGTCGCCGATCGTGGCAAGCGATGTGATGGTCGCGTCATGGGCTTCTTTTGAGAATGCTGCACAGCCGTCTGAAAGTACAATTGGATGATAGCCGCGCACATGGGCATCGCGGACCGTCGAGGCGACGCCGCCATTGGTGACGATGCCAGCAAAGACCAAAGTTTTTAATTTTGCCTGCGCTAGACTATATTCAAGCCTGCTTTGGTAAAATGCTGAAAAAGCAATCTTTTCCACGCTCATATCAGCAGGCTGCAATTCATCAATCAATGCTTGTCCAAAGCTCCCCGGCGCGAAGTCTCCTTTTGTGAGGAAAGGCCGCAGGCGGCGCAAATGCTCTGAAATAAATGGCTCCCCATCCTTGCCCGGCACTAATGTAAAATGCGTCGAGATGATCCATCCGCCCGCTTTACGCATGGCATCGGCAACCGGTTTCAGGCGAGCCGGCAAAGCCGCAATCGCGTCGGCTGATTGTCCCGCCCGGCCGTAAGCGCCGTCCGCATGCAAAAAATCATTTTGCATATCCACCAGAACCAGCCCGGTCGTCGCGGGATCAATTTTTAGCGTTGCCATCAATCATCCCCTTTGCGCGAAATAATCAGGTTGCCGAATTCATCAACACGCCCGGTCAAATCCGGTTCGATAAAAATGGTGGCGTCGGGTTGTTCAAGAATAGCCGGGCCGGGGATGTTTTCACCGACCGGGAGAAGAAGCCTGTCAAAGACGTTGGCGTCGTGCCATGCGCCATCGATCCAGACCTTGCGGCTGCCCCGGTTGGCAGCATCAACAGACGCGTTGCTATCTGGAGCCAGCATGCGCAGATCAAATTTTGGCCGCGCCCCGATAGCGGCAACYCGAAGGTTGAGAATCCGCATTTCGACGCCGTCGAGCGGGCGTCCATAGACATCGCGGTAGCGGGCTTCGAACGCTGCCGCAATCTGCTCCTTGTCAATTCCAGTCGTATCGCCGGAATTTTCAATATCGAGGGGTACATCCACCGTATGGGTCTGGCCCATATAGCTCATATCCAACTCAAAATTGACGGTTTTACCTTCAAATTTCACCCCGGACTCGTCAAGTCGTCCCATGCCGTCAGCCGCCAGGGTTACCAATTGCTGGTCAAGGTCAGAAATATCCAGCGCACCAAGAGTTTTGTTGATGGTTTGCACAAAATCATGGCGCATATCGGCGATAACGCATCCAAGCGCCGAGTTGATGCCTGGATAACGCGGAACCAGAGCGCTTTTCAGGCCCACTTCCTTGATCAAAGCGCCTGCATGGAGTGCGCCACCGCCGCCAAACGGCATCGCGACGAAATTATTCGGGTCATGACCACGCTCAATCGATACCAGCCGCAACGCGCCCGCCATCCGTGAATTTGCGACCTGGATGATGGCTTCCGCCGCCGCCATGGCTTCCAATCCAAGCGGCTTGCCCACATGCTCGGCGATGGCAGCTTTCGCAGCTTCAACATCAAGCCGGTCCAGTTTGCCGCCAATCGGGCGTTCAGCATTGATCCGTCCGAGCACCACGTTGGCGTCGGTAACGGTTGGAAGTTCATTGCCGAGCCCGTAACAGACCGGCCCAGGATTTGATCCGGCAGATTGCGGGCCGATTTGCAACAACCCACCCCGGTCAACCCAGGCAATTGATCCACCGCCGGCGCCGATGGTTGTCATCTCGATCATCGGGGTGCGCACGATCATGCCGAAATCAATCGCAGTCTGCGCCGCGAGCGCGCTCTTTCCATCTGCCACAAGTGAGACATCAAAACTGGTGCCACCCATGTCGCAGGTAATGACATTTTCAAAGCCTGCCTCGCTGGCAATATAGGCGCTCGCCATGACCCCGGCAGCGGGGCCGGACAACGCGGTGCGGACCGGCAGGTCCTTTGCGGTCTCCACTGTCATGACGCCGCCATTGGATTGAACGATCAAAATTTGCGCGCCGCTTTTACCGTCCACAAGTGCCTGCTGCAACTTGTCCAGATAGCTGGCAACGACGGGCTGCAAATAAGCATTCAAGGTCGCCGTTGAGGTTCGTTCAAATTCGCGAATTTCAGGCAGGATAACCGAAGACGCATTGACATAATCGTTCGGCCAAACTTCGCGTGCAGCAGCAAGTGCAATCTGTTCGTTGGTATCGTTGGCGTAAGAATTGATGAAAATGATCGCGAGTGATTCAGCGCCCTTTTCGCGTAGAACTTTTGCAGCCTGCTTCACGTCTTCAGGATCAATGCCGGTGTGAATTGTGCCGTCCGCCAGAGTTCGCTCCGCTACTTCCAACCGCATGTTGCGGGGGACGACGGGTTCGAAATTTCCCCACAGGCCCCAGGTTTGTGGCCGGTCACGACGGCGCATTTCCAGCACATCACGAAACCCTTTTGTCGTTATAATTCCGGTCTTTGCGCCTTTTTTCTCCAATAACGCATTGGTGCCAACCGTGGTCCCGTGGACCACCGATGCGATCTCGCTAAGGTTGTCACATCCTTTGTTGAGCCCGTCGATAAACCCGATCGACTGGTCGCCCAAAGTGGATGGAACCTTGATAGCTTCGAATTGTCCATTGGCTTCATCGAGAAAAAACACATCGGTAAACGTGCCGCCCACATCAACGCCAACAACAAATTTTTCAGAGCTGCTCATCACGCACTCCCTCCGCGTAAATGGTCAGTATCTGGTTGATCAATTTCGCCATTTTCATTGATCGCCACATGGTAGCTTTCGCGGGCAGCTTTGAGGCTCACATAGCCAAGTTTTACATCTCTCATGACATGGGCAGGATCGCGGCTATAGGCCTCGCCATAGCCGCCACCACCGGGCGTTTCGAGGCGCAGCTTTTGCCCTTTCACAATTTTGATACCGACCATTTTGGAGGTCATGGGCGGATGATGCATGCCGTCTTCCTGCTCAAAACTGAAAATGGTTTTGGCTGCTTCCCCGCCACCAAAAACGCCGGGCGGGGCGTAGCGACCGCGCTCGCCAAACAGGAACACATCGGCTTGTTGTTCGAGCAATTCGATCTCGTAAATCGCACCAAGTCCGCCCCGGTTTTTTCCGGGCCCGCCGCTATCGGGCCGCAATGCCCATTGGGTGAACATGACCGGGTAGGCGGCTTCCAGAATTTCTGCCGGGGGAATGGTTGCCGTGGATATCGGTGCATTGCCGTGGTTCAGCCCGTCGCCTTCCGGGTTGCCGCCATGGCCGCCACCAAAGAAGGAAAACATCACCCAGCGCTGGCCGTTGGCCCGATGTCCGGCCAGCGATAGCGCATTGATGGTCCCGTATGCACAGCCATTGACGCGGTCCGGCGCGACCTGGGCGATGGCCCCAAAAATTACATCGATAATGCGCAGAATGGTTTCGGTATAACCGCCCACTGGTTTTGGCGCCGAGACATTCAGGATCGAAGTATCTGGTGTGATAATCTCGATCGGTTCAAGTACGCCCGCATTGGCCGGAACATCGGTGAAAACGTG
>JAESRU010000219.1 GCA_016764455.1 Hyphomicrobiales bacterium
CGTGCTCGTCGGTTATTTCGCCGACAATTTCCTCCAGAATATCTTCCAGAGTGATAATGCCCATCACCTCGCCATATTCATCGACCACGACGGCGAAATGGGTTTTACGCTTCAGGAAGGCGTTCAACTGATTTTGCAGGGATGTGGTTTCGGGCACAAACCAGGGTCTTGAAGTGATGCTTGCAAGGTTGATGTTTTTCAGTCGCCCCTGGACACGGGTCATCTCGCGCGCCAGGTCGCGGGTATGCAGGATGCCGATAAAATTATCAGGTTCCCCGGACCAAAGCGGAATACGGGAAAACTGACTGGCGAGAATTTCCTCAACAGCTTTATCGGCAGGCTGATCCACATCAACCGCGATCACGTCGGTGCGGTGGATCATGACATCCGCAATATCCATTTCGTCGAGATCAAGAATGCCATCGAGCATATCGCGGTCATGTTTGATCATGCCGCCTTCGCGGTGATGCAGATCGATTGTGCCGCGAATTTCTTCGCGCGGTGACAACAAGCTGGTTTCGCCATCAAGCCTGGACCCGCCGAGGCGCAAAAACAGCAAGACGATGGCCCGCACTATGGCGACCGCAGGCGAAAACAATTTAACGACCAGGCCGACACTTGAAGCGATCCGGAGTGACATTTGATCAGAATTGGCGAGGGCGTAGGTTTTTGGCAAAACCTCGGAGAAAATCAGCACCAATGTTGTCATGATCAAAGTTGCGTAGACGATGCCCACATCGCCAAATAGATCGAGCAACAAATTGGTGGTGAGGGCGGAGGCCAGAATGTTCACCAGATTGTTGCCGAGCAATAATGCGCCGATCAGCTTGTCGCGGGATTCAAGAAGTTTGGTCACCCGACCGGCGCGGATATCGCCATTTTGTTCAAGCCGGTGCATGCGCGCCCGTGATGCTGCCGTCAGGGCAGTTTCCGAGCCCGAGAAATATGCCGAGATTGCAAGTAGGGCGATAATAGCACCAAGGGTGATGCCGAGAGTGAGGGTCATTTTGTCCTAATTCAGGTTTGGCTGCATTTTGCAGTCATGAAATCAAGAAGCTTGTTGCGATCAACATCGTTGGTCACAAAGGCGTCGCCGATATCCCGAAGCATGATGAATACCAGTTTTCCGTCACGCACCTTCTTGTCGTGCATCATATGTCCTACCAGAATTTCAGCGCCGGGTATTTCACAATCAACATCGCCAATTTGGGTTGGCAGGCCAACGCTTTCAAGGTGCGATTTAATACGGGTTGGGACGTCGTCGGCGCAAAATCCCAATTCAGCTGAAAGTTCAGCGGCGAGCACTATACCAATTGAAACTGCTTCGCCATGGATCAGGCGGCCATCGAAACCAGCAATTGCTTCGAGTGCATGGCCAAATGTGTGGCCCAAATTCAGCAATGCACGGACACCATGTTCGCGTTCGTCGCGGGCGACAAAATCTGCCTTGGCCTGGCAGGCCATATAAATCGCATGGACGCGGGCGCCATCGTCACCTGCCAAAAGCGGAGCGCCATTGGCCTCAAGCCAGGCGAAAAATTCTGCGTCACCGATCAGTCCGTATTTGACTATTTCGGCRTAGCCCGCCCGCAATTCGCGTTCYGGMAGGGTTTTYAAAATRKYTGTGTCGGCGAGAACCAGACCYGGTTGGTGRAACGCRCCKAYAAGRTTTTTGCCRCGSGYWGCGTTGATGCCGGTTTTGCCRCCAACGGAAGAATCTACYTGCGCCAACAGGCTGGTSGGGATTTGCACAAAATTTATGCCGCGCAAGATTATTGCTGCTGCAAACCCGGCCAAATCGCCGATGACCCCGCCGCCAAATGCGACGAGAAGGTCGTCTCGTTCAATTCCGGCATCGAGAATATTGCTGACAACTTGTTCGATTGACGCAAATGATTTTGTCGCTTCCCCCGGCGGCAACACAATTGTGCGGACCGTAAAACCTTTGTCTTCGAGTGCGGTAAGTAACGCCTTGCCGTGATATTCGTCCACATTTTGGTCGGTAATGACAACCAGCTTGCGGAGTCCGAATTTTCCCAAAATGAGGTCGCCAGCCTTGCGCGCAACATCTGCTCCGATATGGATGTCATAGGCCCGATCGCCAAGACCAACGGTGACGATTCGGGCACCGGTTGGGGCCTTTGTCACGGTTTTTGCTCCCGGCGGGTTGATGCGCCAATTTCTGTATCCAGATGATCATCGACCAGTTCGACTATTTCGCTCACTACTTTTTCGTGCGGCACGTCTCTGGATTTCACGATGATATCTGCTTCGGCGTAAATTGGGTCGCGGGCTGTGATCAGGTCGAGCAAAGCCTGCTTTGGGTCATCGGTCTGCAACAGGGGCCGGTGGTTCCGTCGGCTCACTCGTTTGTAGAGAATATCGAAATCTGCCTTGAGCCAGATCGAGATACCAAGCTTGGATACCTGTTTGCGGGTTTCGTCGTTCATGAAGGTACCACCGCCGGTGGCCAAAATGCTTGGGCCTTCGCCAAGCAGGCGTAAAAATACCCGCTGCTCACCGGCGCGAAAATAGTCTTCACCATGCTGGGCAAAAATATCAACGATGCTTTGGCCAGCGGCATTTTCAATTTCCTGATCCACATCGACAAAGGGTAAATTTAGCCGGGTCGCAAGGCGACGTCCGATGGTGGTTTTTCCGGCCCCCATCATGCCAACAAGCACGAGACAGCGGTGGCCAATATTGCGGCGAACACGATCTGTTTTATTCTCGGTCGGCATTCAGGTCTCCGTGGTTTCAAAATCGGTTCAAATTTTCACATCAAACAGCCCGCGGCAATGGCAATTGCAGGCTAATGTTAAGAGAAGGCCCGATAACATGTAGAAAGTAGCAGTGATATCTTTCACTTTGATCTCAAATTAGGCCATAATGCGGAATATGGATCTGGAGACRTTTTGAAACATGCCAAGTCTTTTWAAATTTYTGACTGTTGTCGGCATGCTGGCCGGGATTGCRTTYGGCACGATGTTYGCGCTTGCTGARTTTATYGAGCCGGARCARAGCGAAGTCMATTACCGGATWCATAATCGCRATATGAACCRCTAATGGCSGTYGGTTTYRGCGCCGGATACCAAATATGAMAGCCYCRATTGCAGACGCKCATCTTGTCGRGACCTTTCTCGARATGYTGAGCGCYGAGCGCGGTGTCGCYCTKAATACGCTKGAAGCCTATCGCCGGGAYYTGACCGGRTTTGGCRGKTTTCTGGCCAARCGGGGKCCGGGCTATKCAAYYGCAACCAAYCTGGATGTMMGAAACTATCTGGGCCATCTGGCAGCGTCCGGGCTGGCGGCATCTTCAAGCGCTCGCCAGCTATCAGCGCTTCGGCAATTTTACAGGTTTCTCTATGGCGAAGGTTTGCGCGGAGATGACCCGACAGCAACCATTGAGAGCCCAAGGGCGCGGCGGCCATTGCCGAAAGTTCTCAGCGAAGATGACGTGGATTTGTTGCTCCAATGTGCCCGGGTCCGGGCCGAGCAGGTTGGTGACGATGCGCCGGCATTTTTGGCCATTTTTCGGGCCCAGCGTTTCTATTGCCTTTTGGAAGTTCTGTATGCCACCGGGATGCGGGTATCGGAGCTGGTATCGCTGCCGCGTGCAGCGGCACGGGCGGATGGCCAGGTGCTTTTGATCAAGGGCAAGGGCGGGCGCGAACGTATTGTGCCGCTCAACGATATGGCCAAATCTGCCATGCTTGCCTATGGCGCACTTTTGGCGCGCCAAGGTGGGGCTGAAAACAACTGGTTATTTCCGTCATCGGGGAAAACCGGCCATTGGACGCGGCAGTCTTTTGCGCGCAATTTGAAAGACGTTGCGATTGAGGCGGGCATCGACCCGAACAGGATATCGCCTCACGTTATCCGTCATGCTTTTGCCAGCCATCTGATCGCCCATGGGGCTGATTTGCGGGCGGTTCAGCAGATGTTGGGTCACGCTGATATTTCCACCACCCAGATTTATACCCATGTTCTCGATGAGCGTTTGCGCAAGTTGGTGGAAGCGCATCATCCCCTTAGCGAAAAAGCCCACTGAGAGAGGCGCGTTGGGCAGGCACGCTCACATTCATCATGTTGTTATGAAAGTCGGTGCGTTCCTTGACTCTCCCATGACCAAGGGCAATCTATAGATCAACAAGGATGCCGGATTAAGTTCAAGCCGGATTCTTTTGGCCGAATTCATATGGCAGGTCCCTGTAATTGATGCGTACATATCTTGATTTCGAAAAACCCGTTGCTGCTCTGGAAGGCAAAATTGCCGAATTGCGCGCATTGTCAGATGACGAATCGTCGAATGCGATCAAGGAAGAGATCAAGCGGCTTGAGGCAAAATCACGGGATACTCTGAAAAGCCTTTACGAAAAAGTGTCACCCTGGCAGCGGACCCAGATTGCGCGGCATCCGCAACGACCTCACATGAAGGCTTATCTGGAGCGGCTGATCAAGGAATTTACGCCATTGGCAGGCGATCGCGGATTTGCTGAAGATCACGCACTTGTTGGTGGGTTGGGCCGGTTTCGTGGCGAGCCGGTTATGGTAATCGGGCAGGAAAAAGGCTCTGATACGGAAAGCCGACTGCACCATAATTTTGGCATGGCGCGCCCTGAAGGATATCGTAAAGCTGTCCGGTTGATGGAAATGGCAGACAGGTTCGCGCTTCCGGTTATTTCGTTGATTGATACTGCTGGCGCCTATCCAGGCGTTGGTGCGGAAGAACGCGGGCAGGCGGAAGCCATTGCCCGTTCGACCGATTGTTGCCTGGCCCTTGGGGTTCCCAATATCGCCGTGGTGATCGGCGAAGGTGGGTCCGGCGGGGCAGTTGCGATTGCTACCGCAAGCAAGGTTTTGATGATGCAGCACGCCATTTATACTGTGGCGTCGCCAGAAGCATCGGCCTCCATCCTGTGGCGCGATTCGACACAAGCTGAACAGGCCGCCAACAACATGAAAATCACGGCGAAGGATTTGCTGGGTTTTGGCATTATCGACGGCATTATCGAAGAGCCGTTGGGCGGTGCGCACCGGGACCCAGAAGCGGCAATTGATGCCGTTGGTGCGGCCATCGAAGATGCGTTATCGGGCTTTAAAACCCTTGATGCGGGYGCTGTRARACARGCRCGCCGGGAAAAATATCTKGAAATCGGSCGYTCYTTGTAGCCTGAAGRSNCNTKGATTTWAGCYGCCCTGAGCCTATTCACGTAAAGTTGCGTGGCCCAAAAATCGCCAAAATGTTAGATAAACTGCACTCTATCAGCCGTTGACAGGGTGATACTAATCATCCGTTAACCTGCCGAATGCAAATTAGCGTGTAGTTTTTGCGTAAAATTTTGCCTAGAAGTTATAGGTAATAGGTCTGGGGTATCAATGTCTCTAAAGCGTTCCATCAAATTCAAGCAAATCGGTTTTGCTGCAACATTTGGCCTGCTGGCTTCCTGTTCGCAGGAGATGCCAAAGCATATGGAGCCGTTGAGCTATCAGCTCCGGACGGCGATGGGCATGCGCGGGATGACCCAGGATGCACCGATTATGCTGCGCATATTCAAGCAGGAATCCCAGCTCGAAGTCTGGAAAATGTCAGAGACCGGGCGTTATGCCCAATTGGCAAGTTATCCGGTATGCCAATGGTCCGGCGTTCTTGGTCCCAAATTGCAGGAAGGTGACCGCCAGGCACCAGAAGGTTTTTATCCGGTCAGCCAGGGCCAGATGAACCCGTGGAGCAGTTATTATCTCTCTTTCAATATGGGTTTCCCAAACCGGTTTGATCGCGCCCTTGGACGGACAGGCTCGAACCTGATGATCCACGGCGCTTGTTCGTCGGCTGGATGCTATTCCATGACCGATGACATTATTGCAGATATTTATAGCCTTGCCCGCGAAGCCTTTATCGGTGGACAGGAAGCTTTCCAGATCCAGGCATTTCCGTTTCGGATGACCCAGGAAAATATGGAAATCCATCAAGAGCATCCAGACTTTGCTTTCTGGCAGAATCTAAAAATCGGTTATGACGCATTTAACGCTACCGGTTTCCCGCCAAAGGTCACCGTTTGTGGCGGGACTTACGTTTTCAATACGGAATTTGATGTGCCTGAAGAACGGATCGATGCGCGGCGGCCTTGTCCGACGGGCCGCTCGATCAATTTCACTAATTGGGATCAGATGACAGGTGAAAGTGTGCCGCCCGTACCAACCGGGCCGCAGCCGCAATATATACCAACCGGCAACCAGCAAACGTCACTGGAAGTACCTGGTCAGGTTTATACGATATTGATAGGCAGCATTTCCTGAGCCCTGGCCGGGCTAATCTCTAGAGCGGCCAGACATACAGGATGGTGGGCACGGCAACTGCCACGATCAATATTTCCAACGGCAATCCCATGCGCCAATAATCCCCAAAACTGTACCCGCCGGGTCCAAGAATAAGCGTATTGTTCTTGTGCCCGATGGGGGTCAGAAACGCACAACTTGCCGCCACCGCGACAGCCATCAGAAACGGGTCGGGGCTAACCCCCAATTGTCCCGCAATGTCGATGGCGATCGGGGCCGCAATAACGGTTGTTGCGGTATTGTTGAGCACGTCCGACAGGGTCATTGTGACGATCATCAGGGTGGTCAGCACGATCACGGGCGAATAGGCGGCCGTCCAATTGACAATTGCGCTGGCGATCAGCCCGGTGCCGCCGCTTGCTTCAAGGGCTGTTCCAAGCGGGATCAGGGATCCGAGCAGAATAATAACCGGCCATTCGATCATCTCGTAAATATCGCGCAAGGGGATGATGTCCAGCAACACATAAAGTACAACGACGCAAGCAAGAGCGATTGGCAGATAGAGCAGGCCGAAGCTTGCGAGCGCGATGGCGGCTGCAAAAATTCCAGCCGCGAGCGTCGCCTTGTTATATTGGATTACCTGCAACCCGCGTTCGGCAAGCGGCAGGCATCCAAGCCAATTGGCGACTTCAGCGATACGCTCGTTGGGGCCCAGCAATAATAAAATATCGCCCGGCAGGATATCCAGCTTGCGGACCCGGTCGCGGAATTTTTTCCCTTCGCGCGAAACCCCTAAAAGGGTTACGCCCTGGCGTGTCAAAAGCTGAAGCGACATGGCGGAGCGACCAGCGATGCGGGCATCGCGCGGCACCACCACTTCGATCAACGACATGCCACCGCTGGCGGCGGATAAATGCTTGTCATGGCCCACATATTTGAGCTTTAACGCGCCAACCAATTTATCGATCGCGTCCGGGTTGGCTTCGACAACCAGAATATCGCCGGCRCGGATTTCGGTGCGGCGCGCCTGTCCGGGCAAGCGCTTTCCGTGCCGGACCAGGCCCAAAATAGCGGCATCATTGTCTTCAGAAATCTTGTCCAGTTCCGCTACCTGTTGGCCGATAATGGACGAATTTTCCGGGACTTCGATTTCCGCGATATAGCCTTCAAATTCAAACAGGTCCTGACTAGGGTTCCGTTCACGGGCTTCGCGCGGGATCAACCGCCAGCCGCCAAGGGCGATGAAGGCGATGCCGGCTGCAGCGCATGCAAAACCGACCGGGGCGAAATCAAACATGCCAAACGGCTCGCCCAGGGCTTCCTGGCGAAAGGCGGCGATGATG
>JAESRU010000119.1 GCA_016764455.1 Hyphomicrobiales bacterium
GGTCGTAAACCGTTTTGACAGCTTCGACCGTACCGTAAACCCCGCCGCGCGGTATCAATTTGCCTAAACCCATGATGTCCACGAAAATGATATCCCCCAAAGCGGAAGCAGCAAAGCCTGTTAAACCGATGAAAACGTTCTGCCCATCGATACGGAGCCATTCATGTTCTGGACTGTAGTAAAGATCTTCCGGAGATTCCATTTTCTTGAAAAAACGAGCTGGCCAACCGGCCAGCCCTTTCACTTATTTAACGCACTATAAACACTCAATCCTCAAACAGCTTTTTGGCCCAGGCCCGCCATATTTTGTGCCAAAGCCAGTGATTGGGTGGTTTTACCCTCGCCCGGTAAGGATGATGTCGACATGAACACCTTGGGCGGGTTGTCGATGTCGGACAAAAGCAGCGACGTGCGCAGATTGCGGATTGCTTCTGCGGCGGCTGAATTAGGTTTATCCACCAGATATTTCAGGACGTTTGAGCGGCGGCGGGCCGGGATCATCGGGATTTGTCCGATAACGGTCATGCCGGTAAGTTTTTCCAGCTGATCAGCAGTGCGGATGCCGGTTTGGCGCATTTCACGTAACAAAATCATGGCGGCACCAACCAAAAGACCCAACATGGCCGCAAGGACCAGCACCATTGATTTGCGCGGTGCCGAGGCCTTTACCGGAACAACTGCGCGGGAAATAATACGGCTGTCAGCTTGTTGGGTGCCTTGTTGCACGCTGGTTTCCTTTAGGCGGCCAAGGAAAAATTCATAGATTAGGCGGCTGGCTTCGGCTTCGCGYTGAAGTTGGCGCAAYTKGATCAATTCAACCGACTGGYTTTCAATYTGKGYCTCGWTAKCSRCAATGGACCGCTGCAACGCCAATTTCTGGTTATCAATACGTTTATGGCTGGCCTCTGCACGTTCAATTATTTGGTCAAATCGTTCTGAAAACGTATCACGCGCGCCCGAAGCTCCATTTTCAATTTGCTTATAAATACGAGATAATATGGAGTCATCGGCTACCTTTTCCATACTGGCAATGTCACCAGAGATTTTAGCCGCCTTCAAGCCGGCCACCAAATCACGTGCCAAAACAGTGCTGGTTTCGGCGCTGGAATAACGATCACGTAAATCTTTAAGCTGGCGGTTTAATGCGATCAGGATTTCCGGGCTGACCAACTTTGTGTTGGTGCTGAACTCTTTAACAGCGACATCGGCCTCTTCCAGCGCGACTTGCAATTCGCCCACCCTTGATGTCAGCCATTCGGTTGCTTTTTTGGTTGCCTCAAATTTTACGTCAAGCTGTTCTAGAATATAAAGCTCGGCCAATGTATTGGTGATATCGGCAGATTTTTTGGTGCCCTCAGTGACCGCAGTGATTTTGAAAACATAGCTTTGGCGCACATTTGAAATGCGCAGACTGTCCAGAACATTGTTAATCGTTGTGTCCAGAATTTCCCGCTCGCTCATCTCAAAGCCTGGATGCTGCGCCCCGACCCGTTTGGCGAGATCACAAATTACATCATGGTTGGAGCGGCATTCGCCCGGCGCGTCGATTACTTTTGGCCCCGGCTGCAAGAATTGATGTCCGCCGCCCTGATAGATATCGTCATGTTCCAGGAACATAGTGGCGGGCAGAACAATGTCTGCATATTTCGCAGTCTCGGTCATGAATTGTTCGTGGACGCAGACGAATAAATCTTCCCGCTCAAACCCTTTAAGCACCCGCATTTGCTCCGGTGCAACGGAAACCGGGTTGGTATTCTGGATGAACAACACGTCCACCGGCGGGCCGTCGCCGATATCGCTTTTGTCGCCATTCAGCACCGCGCCGATCCGGGACATGTCCAGAATTCTGACAGTCTCGTCGCGCACGTCATTGCCTTCGATCAAAGTTTTCTTGATCCGGAAAATCCCGCCGTTACTGTGAAACGCGCCGCCGCCTTCGTGAAGCCAAGCGCCGGTTATCGCCGGGACACAAGATGCGGCGTGCATCGAGATTGCGCCGTTGCGGGAGCGGGTAAAACCATAGCCCAGCCGGAAAAATGTTTTTGGCGTTTCGCCAATCCAGCGCGCAAGGGTTTCGATATCGTCAACCGACAACCCGGTAATTTCTGACGCCCATTCAGGCCCCCTGCTCGCTACGTGAGCTTCGAGGTCTTTTGGACAATCGGTATATTTTTCCAGATAGTCATGATCGGCATGGCCGTCGCGAAAAAGTATATGCATCAACGCGCAGGCCAAGGCAGCATCTGTGCCAGGTTTCAAACACAGCGCCATATCGGCCTGTTTCATGGTGGCATTCTGGTAAACGTCGATCACCACCAGACGGGCGCCACGGTCCTTGCGGGCGCGGGCGATGTGGGTCATGACATTGACTTGGGTATGAACGGGATTTGTACCCCAGATAATGACCAGATCGGATTTGGCCATTTCGCGCGGGTCAGACCCTGCCAATTTTCCGGCCCCGGCCACGAAACCTGCCGATGACAAAGCCGAGCAGAAAGTTGCGTGCATGCCGGAATAGTTTTTGGCGTGCCGCAGCCGGTTTATGCCGTCGCGCTGCAACAGCCCCATGGTGCCAGCATAATAGTATGGCCAGATAGCTTGCGGGCCATGGCGGGCTTCAGCTTCGAGCATTTTCTTGGCGAGAAGATCCATAGCTTCATCCCAGGAAACGCGCTCAAATTCACCGCTGCCTTTGGGGCCAACACGCCGCATGGGATATTTTAAACGGTCGGGATGGTGAACCCGCTCGGCATATCTGCCAACCTTGGCGCAAACGACACCAGCTGTATAATTCTGGTCTTTGGCACCCCGGACCCGGCCAATGGTTTTGCTATCGATGCGCTCTATTTCAAGTGCGCATGTGGACGGGCAATCATGAGGACATGCCGAWAAGACAATGTCCGATTTTATCTGTTCGTTCATTTTCCCGCATTCCTTCTTCCCGCATTCTTTCCGGCTTCAGGCAGACGATTTCAGTATCTGGTGAAACCGCCAATAGGTGCCATGTAAACTGGGCCCATCGCATCCAAAGCGCCTCTTACCGTATCGTCTGGATTGCCATAAACTGTAACCCCGGTGACACTGGCCAGCGCCATGAATTTCTTGGCGAAGTTTTTCCCGAACGACGCCATATGCWCCATGGTCGCGGCGCTATCGGCGTAGCGCTCATAAATATGGCAAATAGYGCCATCCTCGCTGACGCTCCATTCATAGTTCAGCGCACCAGGCTCATTATCCTTGGTCACCTGGACCATCTCGATCATCATTTCTTTGAAATTTGCTAATTCGCCGTCGTTGATTTTTGCTTCAAGAATCCAGTGGACGTGATTGCTCATATGTCTTTCCCTATTYGATTTGAGAGAAACCTACAGGGGATTCAAACATAAAAAAAGGGAGAGGTGGCGGTTYCGCCTCCTCCCCCNGGTTCGTCGGTTGTGCCCCTCAGCTAGCCGACGATRTCTKTATCYTCAAAGCAGAGYGCKATTTCSGCTGCTGCATTCTCAACGCTGTCGGACCCATGGACCGAATTGCGTTCGATATTTTCTGCAAATTCTGCACGGACCGTGCCTTTGTCAGCATCAGCCGGGTTGGTTGCGCCCATGATTTCGCGGTTTTTCGCAACAGCGCCTTCGCCTTCAAGAACCTGCATGACGATCGGACCAGAGGTCATGAACGCCACCAGATCGCCAAAGAAAGGGCGTTCTTTGTGGACAGCGTAAAAATTCTCTGCCTGGTCCTTGGTCCAGCGGGTGCGCTTCTGGGCGATAATTTTCAGCCCGGCGCTTTCGAAYTTGTCGATGATTTTACCGGTAAGRTTRCGAGCYGTCGCATCAGGTTTRATGATAGACAGAGTRCGTTCATTSGCCATTTTTGTTTCCTGGAAAAAGCGGTGAATTTGCACTCCATAAATACGCAGAGTCAAATTTTGTCGCGCTTATAGCTGCCAAGCGCAGCCGGTGCAAGGTGTGCTCGGAAAACAATAGTATCATGTGGCCGCGATCATCGACCTGCCAAGACCATCGTGAAGGTCGAGACAGCGCTCGAACCATTGGCTAACAGGATCATCGGCTGGCGGCATCAGATCAAAAGCACTTGCCACACGAGGCCATTGTAGCGACCCAAAGACGATATAATCAGCAAATTGCGGGCTATCGCCACCAATGAAAGGCTGCTTTGCCAGCATCGCCCGCAGCGGCTGCATGGCCCTGTGAAAAGGCTTCAACCGTTCATCGCGTGCGGCCTGAATTTCCTCTAGCGGCGCGCCAAGCATTTTTTCGCGGGTTTCACGAAAATAATCATGATCAGCCGGGTTCAGACAATTATGAATATCGGCAATGATCATTTTCACAATGTGAGGATGCAGAGCTGCAAACGTCCAGGCCTCAATAAAGCGTGCGGCAGATTGTCCGCCCTGCCCCCCAAACAGGCTCGGCCCGTCAGGATAGGTTTCTTCCAGATAAAGCGCGATTTCGAAACTGTCCTGGATGCAGACATCGTCATCCTCGATTACCGGCACACTGGTGCGATTGTTGTCGGCGAGATTTCCAATCTCGACAAACATTGTCGGGAGCGTTTCGAATTCCAGACCCTTGTGCGCCAGCGCCATTTTTGTCCGCCAGCAATAAGGACTGAACCGCCGCCCGTCGTCGCCGCTAAGGTCATATAATTTGATTGTCATGCCGCCCTCGATACAAATTTTATTGAGGCTTGAATGTAAACCAGAAATCGTACGAAAGAAAAATCCGAAATTTGGCATCATCCGGGATTGCTTTTTTGACGCGGCAACGCCATAGCTCCTGCCCATGCTTCATATCAATGACCTCACATTCCGGATTGAAGGGCGAACCCTGATTGATGGCGCAACAATTGCCGTGCCCAGCAAGGGCGCGACTGGCTTTGTTGGCCGCAACGGATCTGGGAAGACCAGCCTGTTCCGGATCATCCTTGGCGAGTGGCAGGCGGAATCCGGTACCATCTCTTTGCCAAAGCGAGCCAAGATCGGAGCCGTGGCCCAGGAAGCTCCGGCGAGTGAAACGTCTTTGCTTGATGTGGTGCTTGAAGCCGATCTGGAACGCACCGCCCTTTTCAAGGAAGCCGATACGGCAACAGACCCGCACCGGATTGCTGAAATCCACTTGAGGCTCGCCGATATCGATGCCTATTCGGCGGAAGGCCGGGCCAGTTCTATTTTGACCGGGCTGGGGTTTGATTTCGAAACCCAGAAGGGCCCCTGCTCTGCGTTATCCGGCGGGTGGCGGATGCGGGTGGCACTGGCAGCAACGCTATTTTCCGCGCCTGATCTTTTGCTGCTTGATGAGCCAACAAACTATCTCGATCTTGAAGGCACCATGTGGCTGGAAAATTATCTGGCGCGCTATCCATACGCTGCCCTTGTTATCAGCCATGACCGGGAACTTTTGAACCGGTCGGTACAAAATATCATGCATCTTGAAGGCGGCAAGTTGACGCTTTATGCGGGCGGCTATGACCGGTTCGAGCGCCAACGCTCGGAACAACAGGCATTGCAACTCAAACTGAAAAAGAAGCAGGACCATGCCCGCCGTCATATGGAAGAATTTGTCGCGCGGTTCCGGGCCCAAGCCAATAAGGCGCGGCAGGCACAATCGCGTCTGAAAGCGCTTGAAAAGATGCAACCGATCGCGTCAATCGTTGAAGAGCGGACGATCCCGATTGAATTGCCATCGCCTGAAAAAATCCTGGCGCCACCCCTGATCAATCTGGAAAATGTTGATGTGGGCTATAACGGCGTGCCGGTATTGCGGAACCTGACACTGCAAATCGGCGTTGATGACCGGATCGCCCTGCTTGGCCAGAACGGCAACGGCAAAAGCACGTTGGCGAAGCTTCTATCGGGCAGGCTTGATGCCATGGCCGGGCGAAGCAAGCGCCATCGCAAAATGACAATTGCGTATTTTGCCCAGCATCAGCTTGATGAATTGAACCCTGAAGAAACGGCCAAAGAGCATGTGCGCGTCTTGATGGAAAACGCCACCGAAGCCCAGGTCCGCGCCCGCACCGCGCGTATCGGCCTTGGCGCCGACAAAATGGATACCAAAGTTGGCGATTTGTCAGGCGGTGAAAAGGCTAGGCTGCTGTTGGCGCTTGCGACCTTTAACGGCCCCGATTTGTTGATCCTCGATGAGCCGACCAACCATCTGGACGTTGATGCCCGCCAGGCTTTGGTCCAGGCCATGCTGGAATATCAAGGGGCTGTGGTTCTGATCAGCCATGACCAGCATTTTGTCGAGACCTGCGCCGACCGTCTCTGGCTGGTCGCAGACGGCGGAATTGTTCCGTTTGATGGCGACATGCAGGAATATCGCCGTTTTGTGCTTGATAAAACCGGGCGCAAGAAAAAATCCAAAACCGGTAACGCCCCTACAAACGGCGCGCAGGGCAAGGATAAGGTGGCTGAACGCCGCCATGGCGCACTGGGACGCGAAAAGCTGGCACCTTTGCGCAAAGATGTCCGCAACATTGAATTGCAAGTCAGCAAGCTTGAAAAAGATCTAGAGAAAATCGATGCCGCGCTGGCCAACCCGAAGCTCTATGAAAAAGACCCGGTCGCCCTGATTGATCTGGGCAAGAAACGCAGCGACAATCAGAAATCCACCAAAGAGTTGCTGGAAAAATGGCTGACCCTGTCGGCTGAACTTGAAGAGGCGGCTGCACCGAAAGGGTAAAACCATGACTTGGATAAAAACAATTTCGGCGGCAAGTGCGACTGGGCGCTTGGCAAAAATCTACCAGCGGATTGCCGGACCGGGCGGCCAGATTGACAATATCCTTGCCTCCCATTCGCTTCGCCCGCACACCCTTGAAGGCCATATGGGGCTTTACAAGGCGGTGCTGCATCACCCGCGCAACGCAAACCCGAAATCTCTGCTGGAAACGCTTGGGGTTATTACCAGCCATCTGAATGGCTGCACCTATTGTGTGGAACATCATTTTGCCGGTCTGAAGCGGTTGCTTGATGACGATGCCCGCGCTGACGCTATCCGGGCTGCGATTGAAACAGATGATTTTGAATCCGCCCTTTCCGGCAAGGAACTGGCCGCCGCGATTTATGCGCGCAAGCTCACCAGAGACCCGGCCAACATGGCTAAAACCGATATTGTCGCCCTGCGGGATGCCGGATTTGATGACGGTGACATTCTCGAATTCAATCAAGTGGTGGCGTATTTCGCCTATGCCAACCGCACCGTTCTGGGGCTCGGCGTCAATCACGCAAACGAGCCGCTTGGCCTATCACCCAACGATAGCGACGACCCTGAAAATTGGTCTCACGGTTGATTTTCTCAGTTTTTCGTGACGATCCGGTCGAGGCGCAATCTATCGCGCTCATCAGACAATCGGT
>JAESRU010000220.1 GCA_016764455.1 Hyphomicrobiales bacterium
TAACGAACACCTAAATCAGTTCCGGGACAATAAGGCCGATAGTGCATTTCAAAAATGGCATGCCATGGCCGAGGTTGCGGATATTCGTGTCCGTCAACTGATGCAGAAAGAAAATCTATCCTTCCCCCAGGCAATCAGTGTGACGGCAAAGGAAAATCATTTTCCCCCATCTTCCATGCGTGCCCTGGTCACAGTCTACCGAGAGAAATCCAAGGAAGAAAATAAGCACGCAAGAAACGTTGAAATTATCCGCCTGTATTTCAAAGGTATGAGTGACCGAGATATTGGCAGAAAATATAATATTGCGCCAAGGACTGTTCAAAGAATTCTTGCTGAGCATAAGGATATTATCAAATTTACCCGGAACAAAATCGCTACGAAAAATCCTGAGCAAAAACAGGAAACCAGAAAGAAACTCGACGAGATGGTAACCCGCCTGTTGCCCCAGATCAGGGGTGTGCCGGTGGTGACCCTGTCTGCGCTTGAAGGCAAGGGGCTGGACAAACTGATCCAGGCCGCATGTGAAATCCACGATATCTGGAACAACCGACTACCAACAGCAAAGCTCAATAAATGGCTGGCAGATGCAACCGCTGACCATCCGCCACCCGCTGATAGGGGCCGTAATGTTCGTCTGCGCTATATGACCCAGCCCAACGCCCGCCCACCAAGTTTTGTTGTGTTTTCGCAACGCGCTTCGTCTGTACCTGAATCGTATATTCGCTATCTTATAAACGGATTGCGCGAACAATTTAAGCTAAAGGGTGTGCCAATACGCTTGAAAATCCGTTCAAGAAATAACCCTTACGTCGAAGACTAGACGCGTTTGACACGGGCGCTTTTCGCTCCAGACCGGATTTCCAGCTTGACCGGAATTCCGCGCGGGTATATCCGGAAAATGTGATCGGCGATGGCGTCGCCGCACACACCTGATCAAATTCACTGTCAGGTGAACTTTACGCGCATGTCGGCAATTGCCGCTGGTATGCGTTTAACATCCTGTACGCCCGGATTTTGATTGCCGGCGACAGGAAAATTGCCTCCGGCATCAGCGCAGGAGGTAACGATGTTACAAAAAATAGACCGCCCGGAATTCTTCGAAACTGATGTTGAAAAGGCTCCTTTGCCATTCTCGTCGTCGGAATATGAACAACGCCTCGCCAAATTGCGTGCCGAAATGGCGCGCCGCGATATTCCCGCCATTTTGTTCACGTCGATGCACAATATCGCCTATTATTCAGGCTTCCTTTATTGCAGTTTTGGCCGCCCGTTTGGKTGTGTCATTACGCCAGATCGTTGCGTCACKGTGTCYGCCAACATCGATGGCGCGCAGCCAGGCCGTCGGTCCTTTGGCAAAAATATTGTTTATACCGATTGGCAACGGGACAATTTTTGGCGGGCCATTGCGAGCATCATTCCGAAATGCACACGGATCGGAATTGAGGGCGATCACCTGACTCTTGCGTCAAGGACAGCGCTCGAAGACATATTGGACATAGCCGACATCGTTGATATTGCGCCTGCGATAATGGCCATGCGGATGATCAAATCGGTCGAGGAAATAGCCTTGATCCGCGAAGGTGCGCGGATTGCTGATCTCGGGGCGGAAGCCATGCGGGATGTGATCCGGCCGGGTATTCGCGAAATAGATGTTGCCATGGCGGGCCGCGACGCGATGGAGCTTGAAATAGCGCGGGCATTTCCAAATAGCGAAATCCGCGATAGCTGGGTCTGGTTTCAATCAGGCCCAAATACTGATGGCGCCCATAATCCGGTCACCTGCCGCCAGCTTCAACAAGGTGACATTCTCAGCCTGAACACATTCCCGATGATCTCTGGTTATTACACAGCCCTCGAGCGCACGCTCTTTCTCGGTGCGCCGAATGCGCCTTCGCTTGAATTGTGGGAGGCTAATGTTGCAGCCCATGAACTGGGTTTGTCGCTAATCAGGCCGGGCACGAAATGCTCTGAAATTTGCGCTGAAATAAACGCGCTTTTCGAGCGCAAAGGATTGCTGCAATACCGGTCTTTTGGCTACGGCCATTCGTTTGGAATTTTGTCCCATTATTATGGGCGCGAAGCCGGTCTCGAATTCAGGGAAGACGTGGAAACCGTTCTTGAACCGGGCATGGTGGTATCCATGGAACCGATGCTCTGGGTGCCACCGGGAATTCCTGGCGCAGGGGGATATCGCGAGCACGACATCTTGTTGGTGACCGATGGGGCGCCTGAAAATTTCACCAAATTTCCTTACGGCCCCGCAGCCAATATCGTGGAAATCTAGCTGGTCAACGACACCATTTGCCCGGTCTCAAAATCAGACATCATACCGTTTGCTGTGAGGCCGGGTTCGGCAAGCTTGATAAAGGCCTCGTCCAATGCGTCGGGTGGTGGCAGGCTGTTTGGGTCTTCGCCGGGCATCGCTTCCGCCCGCATTTTCGTGCGGATCGGTCCGGGCGAAAGGGCGTTGACCAAAACATTGGTCTTTCCAATTTCATTGGCATAGGTGGCAACAAGCGCGTTCACTGCAGCTTTGGATACCGAATAGGGTCCCCAATAGGCGCTGCATTTAAAGGCGGCACCGGACGTTAAAAAAATCGCACGGCCCGCATCAGATTGCCGGAGAAGGGGGTCCATGGAGCGGATCAAGCGCCAATTCGCAGTCACATTTATGGTCATGACCTCGTCCCATTGTTTCGGGCTGATATGCCCCAGGGGCGAGATCGGCCCAAGAATTCCGGCATTGCCAACCAGGATATCGAGTTTTTTCCAGCGCTCATAAATTGTGCCGCCAAGTCGGTCTATCCCGGCATAATCCGACAGATCGAGTGGAACCAACGTAGCTGACCCACCAGCCAGATTGATGTCATCATCAAGCTCTTCGAGGCCGCCGGTTGTGCGGGCAACCGCAATGATATGCGCGCCTTCCCGTGCAAACGCCAAAGCGACGGCGCGTCCGATGCCGCGTGATGCGCCGGTAATGAGCGCGATCCTGTCTTGCAATCTACCGGTCATCCGGTTTCTGCCAGAAACGACAATTGCGTAACATCCTGCGCACCATCAATATCCGTCAACGGGGTTGGGTAATCGCCGGTGAAACAATGGTCGGTGAATTGCGGGGTTACCGGGTCGCGGCTTTCATACCCCATGGCTTTATAAATGCCGTCAATTGAGAGGAAGGCAAGTGAATCGCACCCGATAAATTCGCGCATCTCTTCCAAAGTATGGGTTGCTGCCAGAAGCTTGTCCGGGTTGGGAGTATCGATCCCGTAAAAATCTGAATGGGTGATCGGTGGACTGGCGATTCGCATATGCACTTCAAGGGCGCCGGCGTCGCGGATCATTTCAACGATCTTGACTGAAGTGGTGCCGCGCACGATTGAATCATCGATCAACACAACGCGCTTTCCACGAATGACACCAGAGCTGACATTGTGTTTCAGTTTCACACCGAGTTTGCGGATTTTTTGGGTCGGCTCGATGAATGTCCGCCCCACATAATGATTGCGGATAATACCCAATTCAAACGGGATGCCTGCTTTTTCAGCAAATCCAATGGCCGCAGGGACGCCGGAATCCGGTACTGGCACAACGACATCGGCTTCAACAAAAGATTCTTCAGCAAGGACGCCACCCATCGTCCGGCGGCAGGAATAAATGCTGCGCCCGCCAACAATTGAATCCGGTCTGGCAAAATAGATATATTCAAAAATGCAGGGGCGTTCGCGCTTGGGCGGGAACGGTTTCAGGCTTTCAATGCCGTCTTCGGTAATAACGACGATTTCGCCATTTTCGACTTCACGCACAAATTTCGCGCCGATAATATCCAGCGCGCAAGTCTCTGACGCCAAAATCGGCGCGCCGTCCAGTTCGCCAAGCACCAATGGCCGGATCCCCAAAGGATCCCGCGCCCCGATCATCTTCTTGTTGGTCATGGCAACCAGGGAAAACGCACCCTCAATTTGCCCGAGCGCTTCGATAAAGCGCTCAATGAACCGGCGTTTCTGGCTGCGTGCAACCAGATGCAGAATAACCTCGGTATCAGACGTTGATTGGCAAATCGCGCCATCGCGGATCAAGTCAGCACGCAGCGTCAGGGCATTGGTAAGATTGCCGTTATGGCAAACCGCAAATCCCCCGGCATTCAGATCGGCAAAGAGCGGTTGGACGTTGCGAAGCAGGGTATCGCCGGTGGTTGAATAGCGCACATGGCCCATGGCGCTGGTGCCTTTGAGGCGTTGGATGACATCGGCTTTGGAAAAATGATCGCCAACCAGACCGAGGCGTTTTTCAGACCCAAAACTTTCACCATTGAAACTGACAATGCCGGCTGCTTCCTGGCCTCTATGCTGGAGGGCATGAAGCCCCAAAGCGGTCAGTTCGGCGGCGTCGTTATGCCCGAACACACCAAATACACCGCATTCTTCGCGAAGAGTATCGGCATCGAAATCATTTTGGTCCATTTAAAAACCGGCCCTCGTTAGCTGGTATTGCACTGAAATGAATCGGCTTGAAATCAGTTATTTGTACCACCGGTACCCTGTTCAAGCTGGTTGAGACCTTGACGTTGAGATTCTGTATATCCTGAGTCGGAGGGCGCGTCTTGCCCAGCTGTGGCGTTTTCCCCGTCTGGTTGCGCATCGCTTTCGCCGCCATCACCACCAAGGGCCCTGGAATTGATCCGGGACAATACAGCTTCGGGATCATCTGGCAGGATCGAGAGGATCATATCCCCGGTTTGATCCAGCAGGGGCTGGGTTTTGGCTTCACGCACCCAATCCGGATGATCGTTTTCAGGTACCAGCCAAACGAAGAAAAGATAGCCGATGGCCACCAATACAAGGCCGCGTGCAAGGCCGAATATAAATCCAAACGAGCGATCCAGCGCGCCGATCCGGCTATCCAGCACTTTGTCACCGATCCGGATTGTAATGAACGACACCACAATCAATACGACGACGAAAATTCCAACGACGAGCGCTATGTCGGCAAGCCACTTTGGTTCAAGTGCTTCGCGCACCATCGGTTGAAACCGGGGAAACAGAACCAAAGCCGCACCTGCAGCCGCCGCCCAGGAAAAAATTGACAAGACTTCACGGGTAAATCCGCGCGCCATCGCCAGCAAGCCGGAAATCAGCATAAAGACAATAACGATAATATCGAGCCAGGTAATCGGCATATTTTGGGTCTCTTTTGTAGCCCATCAGGAACGGCGCGGGTTGCCCGAAAAGTGTATCACACTTTGTATGCGGAACAGGTTACCCCAACCTTATAAGTGTCAGGCCACGTCTTTAGACCAAAATTGCTGCTTGGCCAATCAAGAAGTGTCGCCACCTTTGGGGGCAGGTGCGGTCGCGGCTACCATGGCAACAAGGTCGCCCAGATTGGCAACCTGCGAAACACTCATATTCTCTTTTTTCTCTTTGATCTGGCCCGTCGGCATTACGGCGCCTGTGAAACCTAGTTTTCCAGCTTCGCGCAAGCGGGCATCGGGTTGGGACACTTTGCGAACTGCGCCTGAGAGCGAAATTTCGCCAAAATATACATTCTCGGCTGGCAAAATAGCGCCGGTAAGGGCGGACACTATGGCAGCACCTGCGGCGAGGTCGGCGGCGGGTTCTGTGAGCTTTAGGCCGCCTGCCACATTGAGATAAATATCATGTCCGGAAAGACGGATACCGCAACGCGATTCCAGTACCGCCAATACCATGGCCAATCGGCTGGAATCCCACCCGACAACGGCCCGTCGCGGGGTGCCCAGAGAGGATTCAGCTACAAGCGCCTGCACTTCAATCAATAGCGGACGGCTGCCTTCCATCGCGGCAAATACAGCGGTGCCGGGGCTTTTCGATTCCCGGTCACCGAGAAACAAGGCCGACGGGTTGGTGACTTCGGCAAGCCCGTCTCCGGTCATCTCGAAAACGCCAATTTCGTCGGTTGGCCCAAACCGGTTTTTTACAGCCCGCAAGATGCGGAATTGATGGGAGCTATCGCCTTCAAAATACAATACCGCGTCCACCATATGCTCGACCACGCGGGGTCCGGCAATCTGGCCGTCTTTGGTGACGTGGCCGACAAGTACGATGGCTGTACCGCTGCGCTTGGCGTAGCGGATTAGCGCTTGCGATGAGGCGCGAACCTGCGAAACCGTGCCGGGGGCTGAATCTATATTATTCGTCCACATGGTCTGGATTGAATCAATAACCGCCAGCTGGACGGATTTTTCCGCGCCAAGCGTCGCGATGATATTCTCAACATTGGTTTCAGCACCAAGTGAGACGCCTACATCGGATAAGCCAAGCCGCCGGGCGCGCATCTGTACCTGGGCCGGGGCTTCTTCGCCTGAAATATAAACAATGTTGCCGCCGCTCTTTGCCATACATCCGGCAATYTGCAACAGCAGGGTGGATTTGCCGATCCCCGGATCGCCGCCAACCAAGACAGCTGATCCACGCACCAACCCACCGCCAACAACCCTGTCGAATTCTCCAATACCAGACGAGCTGCGCGGGGCTTCCCCCAGCTCGCTATCAAGCGCAACAAGCTTGACCGGACGGCCCTTGGACGATTTCCCGATTTGCGGGCCACCTGCAGCGCCGCTGGCAGATTCTTCCAGAATTGAATTCCATTCACCGCAGGATTCGCAACGTCCCGACCAGCGRCTATAGACAGTGCCACAACTCTGGCAAACAAAATTCGCCTGCGCTCGCGCCATTATTTGGGTGCCTTCTCAAAGACTCGGTACAGGCGGGGGCCAAGCCGGGTCAAAATTTCGTACGCTATCGTATTGCCCCAAAAGGCCACTTCATCAATCGAAATCGTATYTCCGAATAATTCAACCAGGGTACCGCGCGCAACCGCGCCTTCCGGCAGGTCGGTGACATCGATGGCAATCAGGTCCATGGACACCCGCCCGACCACCGGCACGCGGGTTTGTCCAATCGCGACGCTTGCCTGCGGGGCCTCGCCGCCATTGCCAAGGCTGCGATGATATCCGTCAGCATAGCCAACCGAGAGAATCGCAATCCGGCTGGGGCGCTTGGCGGTGAAAGTCGCGCCATAACCTACCGTGTCACCGGGCGCGACATTGCGTACCTGAATAACGGTGCCTTCGAGCCGCGCCACCGGTTTCATCGGGTTTGGAATATCGTTGCCCGCCGCGCTGCCATATAGCGCGATGCCGGGTCTTGCTACGTCAAACGTAATGTCCGAGCGAGCATTGTCTTCCCACAG
>JAESRU010000221.1 GCA_016764455.1 Hyphomicrobiales bacterium
ACCATGGTGAAGTTGCCGCATTCGACGCAAGCCTCTCCCTCATAGCCTCTGGCACGGGCTTGCGCGAGTTGCATGGCCTCATTAGGAATAGCTGCTTTTGCAGCCTCAGCTTCCGGCTCGACCTTGCGGGCCGTTGCTTCGCCTGTTGCAGCGCTGCTATCGGCCAATGCGCGGGCGCGGGCTTGTAGAGAGCCAACGGTGCCGGTGTCGCTTGCAGCAACCGTTTCTGCACCGGAAACAACTGTTAAGCCTTCGATGACCCGGCCACGCACCAAACCTTTGGAAATATGGCCCTGGAAGTTGGGTTGCTTGCCTTCGTTGACGCCAGACCCCATTGCGGTTGCGCCAATATCGTCAGGATTGACGTGGGCCAGATCGTGGCGACCAAGATAGGAAATAGCCAGTTCGCGGAACACATAATCTAGGATCGAGGTTGCGTTCTTAATCGCTTCGTTGCCCTGCACCATGCCGGCTGGTTCAAACCGGGTGAAGGTGAAGGCGTCCACATATTCTTCAAGCGGGACACCATATTGCAGGCCGAGCGAGATGGCGATGGCAAAATTGTTCATCAGGCTGCGGAAGGCGGCACCTTCTTTATGCATATCGATGAAAATTTCACCGATCCGGCCATCTTCATATTCGCCGCTTCTGAGATAAACCTTGTGGCCGCCAACAACCGCTTTCTGGGTATAGCCTTTGCGGCGATTGGGGAGGCGGTCGCGCTCGACTTTGACTTTCTCGACGATTTTTTCGACAATTCGTTCTGCCGCAACAGCCGCCCGCTGGGTAGCTGGCTGATCACTGGCAAGGGCTTCTGCAATATCGTCTTCATCCTCATCATCGCTCAAAATCTGGGCGTTGAGAGGTTGCGATAGCTTGGAGCCATCCCGGTAAAGCGCGTTGGCTTTCAGGCCAAGCCGCCAGGACAACATGTAGGCTTCTTTACATTCCTCAATCGTCGCTGTTCCGGGCATATTGACGGTTTTGGAAATAGCTCCGGAGATAAACGGCTGCGCCGCTGCCATCATGTGGATGTGGCTATCAACCGAGAGATACCGCTTGCCGATCCGTCCACACGGATTGGCACAGTCAAAGATTTCCAGATGTTCTTGCTTGAGGCCCGGTGCGCCTTCAAGGGTCATGGCACCGCAGCAATAAATATTGGCTTGCTCGATATCTTTTTTCGAAAAGCCAACTTCTGCCAAAAGATCGAATTCAGGGTCTTCAAGACGGGCGGCATCGATGCCAAGAGTATCGACGCAAAATTCTTCGCCGAGCGTCCATTTRTTGAAGGCRAATTTAATATCAAATGCCTCCGCCAATCCACTCTCAATTGTGGCGATTTTTTCTGCGGTGAAACCATTTGCAGCGAGGCTGTCGTGGTTGACGCCCGGCCCATCGGCCAGCGTTCCGTTGCCAACCGCGTAACGGATGATTTTGCCAATCGCGTCTTCATCATAGCCAAGTGTGGAAAGGGCTTCTGGCACCGACTGGTTGATGATCTTGAAATACCCGCCACCGGCAAGTTTCTTGAATTTCACCAATGCGAAATCAGGTTCGATCCCCGTCGTGTCGCAATCCATCACCAGGCCGATCGTGCCGGTCGGCGCGATCACGCTGGTTTGGGCGTTGCGGTAGCCGTGCTTTTCGCCAAGCTCCAGCGCCCGGTCCCAGGCTTTGACAGCATGCTGGACCAAGGTTTTGTCAGATGCGTTGTCGTGATCAAGAGGGACAGGAACAATGTTCAGGCCGTGATAGCCATCCTTGTTGCCATGGGCGGCGTTGCGATGATTACGGATCACCCGCAGCATTCCGTCCCGGTTCTTGTCATACCCTTTGAAGGTACCAAGCTCTTTGGCCATCTCAGCCGAAGTAGCATAGGCGACGCCTGTCATCAGCGCCGTGATGGCGCCGCAAAGTGCGCGGCCTTCGTCTGAATCGTAAGAGATACCAGCCGCCATCAACAGGCCGCCAATATTGGCGTAACCAAGCCCAAGCGTGCGGTATTCGTAAGAAAGCTTGGCAATTTCCTTTGATGGGAATTGCGCCATCATCACCGATATTTCAAGAACGATGGTCCAGAGCCGTGTSGCATGCTCRAAGGAWTCYACGTTGAARCTACGGTCTTCGTYGCGGAACTTGATCAGGTTCAGGGACGCCAGGTTACACGCTGTATCATCCAGGAACATATATTCCGAACACGGATTTGATGCCCGGATCGGACCGGATTCAGGGCAGGTATGCCAATCGTTGATGGTGGTGTGATACTGGATTCCAGGATCCGCACAGGTCCACGCAGCGGTTCCAATCTGTTCCCACAGATCGCGCGCTTTCACTGTTCTGGCAATCTTGCCATCGGTGCGGCGGATCAAATCCCAGTTGCCATCATTTTGAACGGCGCGCAGGAAATCATCCGTCACCCGGACCGAATTGTTTGAATTCTGTCCTGATACCGTCAGATAGGCGTCTGAATCCCAATCTGTATTATAGGTATCAATTTCCAGATCTTTATATCCCTGGCGAGCAAACTGGATAATCCGCTGGATATAATTGTCAGGGATATACATCTTCCGGGCGGCGCGGATTTCGCGCTTTAAGGCCGGGTTGCAAGAGGGATCGAAGCAATCATCGCCGGGCGCTTCACAATTGACGCACGCCTTGAAGATCAGCTTCAAATGGTGAGCACTGATTTTGGAACCCGTTACGAGGGCTGCAACCTTCTGCTCTTCTTTCACTTTCCAGTTGATGTAGGTTTCGATATCGGGATGGTCGATATCGATCACAACCATCTTGGCGGCGCGCCGGGTTGTGCCGCCGGATTTGATCGCACCCGCAGCCCGGTCGCCAATTTTCAGGAACGACATCAGGCCAGAGGATTTGCCGCCACCAGAAAGGGATTCGCCCTCGCTGCGCAGATGGGAGAAGTTCGATCCCGTACCTGAGCCATACTTGAAGAGACGCGCTTCCCGGACCCAAAGGTCCATGATCCCGCCTTCATTGACCAGATCATCGCTGATCGACTGGATGAAGCAGGCATGGGGTTGGGGATGCTCATAAGATGATTTGGATTTTGTCAGCCGGCCGCTTTTATAATCCACATAATGATGCCCCTGGCTGGGGCCATCGATGCCATAGGCCCAATGAATTCCGGTATTGAACCATTGCGGAGAATTTGGCGCACATTGCTGGGTTGCGAGCATGTAGCGCAATTCATCATAAAACGCGCGGGCATCGTCTTCCGAGCTGAAATAATCGCCCTTCCAGCCCCAATAAGTCCAGGTGCCGGCTAACCTGTCAAAAACCTGTCGGGCATCCATTTCCGGGCCGTATCGTTCACCTTCCGGGAGTTTGACGAGCGCGTCCAAATCAGCTTCAGAGCGCCACAACCATGAAGGGACCGTATTCTCTTCAACCTTTTTCAGGCGGGCCGGGATACCGGCTTTGCGGAAATATTTCTGGGCGATAATATCAGCAGCAACCTGCGACCATCCAGCAGGGACAGCAATGTTTTCAAGCTTGAAAACGATAGACCCATCCGGGTTCCGGATCTCGCTATTCGTGGTCCGGAATTCGATCGTCTGATAGGGAGATTGATCTCCGCTGGTATAGTGCCGACTAATTTGCATTTCTAAAGTATCTCCCGTTCTCCCGGCGGACACAATACCGCCAGGATGCTGCCAAACAGCACGCTGATATCCAGCTCCTGATTTCTCTCAACATCGCCCCATGCGTCCCCGAAAGCCTGCCCGAAAGCCTGTTTGGCTCTATCTGAGAACAAGCCCCCCATTTTTTGGCGTAATTCTTTGGAATTACGCAGTTTATTGTCACAAATCAGCAAAAACACACGACGCAAATATCCCGCACCAAAATCACATCGAATTTTGGTAATCRCAGATCCCGTCAATACCGTTCTGGCATCGACGATTTTACGGARATTTACTGGTGTTGTTGGCGAAAGACTCATAACCATCAACCGAATTCGAGACTACGCTGACTCGCGTTTACCCGTCAAGAACTAGTAGGTCCGCATGAACAAACCCCTAAATATGGATTATATTGTGCAAAAACTGGGGATCAAGCGTTGATAAAGGGTGGATAACGACAAGCATTACGCGCAGTTGTGGGACCCCAAAAAAGTATAACCCAATCAAATATTGGCCCGTGAAGGCCATTTGTTCAAGGCTTGACGCCCGCTGATACTGGAGGCGAATCTGAATTGTTTCTTGTGTCCGCCCAATTTAAACTTCAACAAGTCGCCCAATCAACTTGGAACGGTGTGTGATTTTGCTTCAAGTTTTCCCCAAATAGGTGAAATCTGTAGATATCCGCAAAATATATTTTATTTTTTTGTGTTTCGCCTCTAAACCACAGGCGCAGACAGTCTGGACACATTCGGTGCAAGGCGGCATAGTCACTTTGTCTTGAAAAGAGAGCTTTTTTGATTCCATGAAACTATTTTTCTTGAGGATTTTCACCTGGTGGAACGGTCAAACCGTTGGTACATGGCTATACACTTGGCGAAAAGGCAAACGGGTCGGTGAAGACGAGGTTGGTAACATCTATTACCAGACCGCTGACGGGGCCAGGCGCTGGGTTATTTATAAAAATGAAACAGATCCAACAACCGTGCCCGCATCGTGGCATGGGTGGTTGCACAAAACCGTGGATGAGACACCGGACCAGTCTGATTATCAGCCGCATAGCTGGCAACGCCCGCACCGCTCCAATAAAACCGGGTCCGCTGAAGCGTATCGCCCGCGTGGCTCTATATTGGCATCAGGCAGTAGACCTCGTGCCACCGGCGATTATGAAGCCTGGAAACCAGAATAACCCGGAAACCAGAATAACCCGGAAACCAGGCTAATCTGGAATCCAGAATAGTCTGGGCGCAGAACAAGCCGATCTGAAAAGCCATCATTCATGAGCAATCCTGATCAACGTCAAACCTGGTCTCCTGATACCTATCAGGAGAATGCCAGATTTGTATCTGACTTGGGCAATGCGGTTCTCAACTGGCTGGCACCTCAAGCGGGCGAGCGAATTCTTGATCTTGGTTGTGGTGACGGGGCGCTGACAAAACGCATTGCCCAGGCTGGCGCAGATGTATTGGGCGTTGATACCAGCGACGCGTTGCTGAGTGCCGCCAAAGCCAACGGGCTGAATGTCCGCCAAATGGATGGTCACAATCTATCGTTTGATCATGAATTTGAAGCCGTATTTTCCAACGCCGCCCTGCATTGGATGCTGAAACCTGGTGAGGTCATTGACGGCGTGCGCCAAGCATTGAAGCCGGGTGGTCGGTTTGTCGGAGAATTTGGCGGTCATGGAAATGTGTCCACGATCATCACGGCAATGCGCGCCGCCGCCCGCATCCATGGCGGTAATGAAGAATTAGCCGGCCCCTGGTTTTATCCAACCATGGATGAGTATCGGGATTTGCTGACAGGGCGCGGGTTTGATGTCAGACGGATTTCCCTGATTGCCCGGCCAACACCATTGCGGACAGGAATTCGGGGTTGGTTGATGACGTTTCGCAAACCGTTCTTTGAACAATATGACGAATCAGTTCAGCCTGCGATATTGGATGAAGTAGAGAGCCTGTTGGCGCATACGCTTCGCGACAAAAATCAAAATTGGACGGCAGACTATGTGCGTTTGCGGTTTGAGGCGCGGCTTGGGAAATGATGGACAGCAAAATACCTAAAATCATGGTTGAAAATTACCAAGCCGCCAGAATTTCACCATTTTCCCGCGCCACTAGAGGGGCGGGCGGATGTGTAGATGGAATTTGGATCGCTGAATTATGCAGCTTAAGACGATGAAACAGCGCTTTTCAATATTTATGACCGCGCTCCTCTTTCTTCCAGCATTCGCCGGACAGGCGGGGGCAGAAAAAATTTCCAACAATGTTGCAGTCTTTGCCGGCCTCGATAAAATTACTGCACGCATCACCTCGTTTGAAGTTCGCATCAATGAAACAGTACAATTTGGCGCGCTCCAGGTCACACCACGGGTTTGCTACAACCGGCCTCAAAACGAACGCCCGCTGACGAGTGGCTTTGTTGAAGTTGATGAGGTGTTGTTGAATGACGAATTGAAACGGATTTTCACCGGCTGGATGTTCGCGTCAAGCCCGGGGCTTCACGCAGTCGAGCATCCAGTCTTTGATGTCTGGCTCACCAGTTGCAAAACCGTGTCGGGTGAAGCTGAGGCGCCCAGCGAATAAAAGTCACCCTCAATCGCCAGCGCTGCTTCGAGCACTTCGTGATAGTCTGGGCGATCGAGTTCTATTGCACCAAACGTTCGCAAATGTTTTGTCACAAACTGACTATCGAGAAGCTGGAACCCACCTGCCCGAAGGCGCGCCACCAGGTGGATGAGGGCGATTTTGCTGGCATCACGTTCACGAAAAAACATGCTTTCGCCAAAAAAAGCACCGCCCAGATGAACCCCGTATAATCCACCCACGAGGCGGCCATCCAGCCATGCTTCAACGGTGTGGCAATGGCCTTGTTCAAAAAGGGCACCATATAAATTTCTAATTCTATCGTTGATCCAGGTCTTGGTGCGCCCGGTTGCTGCTTCTGCGCATCCAGCGATGACGGCTTCAAAATCCGTATCGATTTTTATTTCAAAGGGCGCACTTCGAATGGTCCGTGCCAATCGCCGCGAGACATGGATTTTGTCGAGGGGCAAGATGCCGCGTTCTTCAGGCTCAATCCAGTAAAGGGCAGGGTCGTCAGCATTTTCGGCCATTGGAAAAATCCCGCAGGCATAGGCTTTCAACAGGACCTGGGGTGTAATCTCGAACAGGGAGTTAGACGATGGGTCCATCGAAAATGTGCACTCCAACCATTATTCAGCGGAATTGTTAGCCAAAAAATTCTCAAGCCAGTGGATGTCATATTGGCCGTCGAGAATGTCCTGGTTCGAGATCAGACGCTCGAACAACGGTACAGTTGTATCAACGCCATTGATAACCAGTTCAGAAAGCGCCCGCCGCAACCGCATCAGACATTCGTTTCGGGTCTGGCCATGCACAATCAGCTTGCCGATCAAGCTGTCATAATAGGGCGGGATTTCATAACCCTGATAGACGCTGGAATCGAC
>JAESRU010000222.1 GCA_016764455.1 Hyphomicrobiales bacterium
CAGGTCAATAATGTACTCTGCTTCCCTTTTATTTTTCGTGGTGCGCTTGATGTGGGTGCCAGCCAGATCAACGACGCCATGAAAATGGCGTGCGTTGAGGCGATTGCAGCTTTGGCACGTGCAGAGCCTTCAGATGTGGTTCAACGGGCCTATGCGGGCGAATCCATGCGGTTTGGACGCGAATATTTGCTGCCAAAACCATTTGATCCGCGTTTGATCGCTGAAGTCGCGCCAGCGGTTGCCATGGCGGCGATGGATTCTGGCGTTGCCACCCGGCCGATTAAGGATTTTGACGAATATAAGCGCGAACTGAACCGGTTTATTTTTCGGTCTGGCCAGACAATGGAACCGATTTTTGCCAAAGCCCAGCGGGACCCGAGGCGGGTCGTCTTTGCTGAAGGTGAGGAAGAGCGCGTACTTCAGGCGGTGCAGATCGTTGTCGATGACGGACTGGCCGAACCGATATTGGTGGGGCGCATTGACCGGATTCAGGAGGTCATTGAATCGCTTGGTCTTCGGATTCGTGCGGGTAAAGAATTCGAGGTGATTGATCCGACCGACACAGTGCGCCAGGAAGATACGTGGCGCGATTATCATAAATTGATGATGCGGCGCGGAGTGACTGAAAGTTCAGCGCGTGTGGTGGTGCGGACCCGCCAAACGGCGATTGCCGGACTTGCTGTGCATCGCGGTGAGGCCGACGCTATGATTTGCGGCGTTTACGGCTCTTATGAACGGCATTTGCGGCATATTCGCGATATTATCCCGCTTCGTGAAGGTGTGCACGATTGCTCGGCGCTTAGATGCCTGATTACGAATGTGGGGACGGTGTTTTTCGCCGACACCAATGTGACCTACGACCCAACCGCCGAAGAAATTGCCGAGATGGCTATTTTGGCGGCCGAAGAATTGCGGCGGTTTGGCGTGAAGCCAAAAGTCGGTTTGATTTCCCATTCAAATTTCGGTGCGGTCGATACCCCAAGCGCGATCAAGATGCGGACGGCCTATGGCATTGCCCGTGAACGTGCGCCGGATCTTGAGATTGAAGGGGAGATGCATGCAGATGCCGCCATGTCGACGATCATTCGCAATATGCTGTTCCCGGATTCAGAGCTTCGCGGACCGGCCAACTTGCTGATCATGCCGAATGTGGATGCTGCTCATATTGCTTTCACAACGGCAAAGGTACTGACGGATGGGCTTTCAATCGGGCCGATGCTGATCGGGCTGGAGAAACCCTGTCATATTGTGACACCGTCAATTACCGTGCGTGGGATCGTCAACATGACGGCTGTTGCCGTCAATGACGCTCAGGGGCTGGTTGGCTGAATGGACGGCGTTAGCGGCTGAATTCCTGATCGCTCGGGATTTGACTGGCTTCGTTGGCGAGACGGAAACGACCGTTGGTGGGCACAATATGAACCACCCGATAGCCTTCATCCTTGAGCTGTCTTAGCAGGGCAGGGAGCATGGAAGCTGTTTTGTTGTGAATGTCATGCAGCAGAATGATGCCGCGTCCGCGCTGGTTCAGGCGGCGCATGGTACGTCGCAAGATCTCGTTTGAAGAAATCCGCCGCCAATCGTCGCCCATTATATCAGCGCTGAAAATGCCGATATTCTGGGTCGCGAGCCAATTATTCATGGCGGTAGAATGGGCAAGCCCCGGATACCTGAAAAACGGTGCTGCCTGACCCAAAGTTCCCAACGTAATATTGATGGATTCAAATCCGGCATTGATTTCGCGCTGGGCGCGGGCCTGTGACATGCGGTTCATGTTCATGGGATGGCGATTTGAATGGGCAGCGATGGTGTGCCCGGCGCGGTACATGGCGCGCAATTGTTCAGGATGGGCTCTCGCCATACTGCCGACAACAAAAAAGGTTGCTCGGGTGCATTCCGCTGCGAGGGTATCTAGGATGCGCTGGGTGGCGCGGCCGATTGGGCCATCGTCAAAGGTCAGGACCACTTCATGATCGCGGAGCGCGAGGGTGTCTGCATATTGAACCAGGCCGACCCGCAGGCCGCCCTGAGTGTTCACGCGCATTGTGCGGGACACACCGAGTGAATTACTGCCACAACTTGCTATCGCGGTGGTAAGGCCAGTACCTGTAAACCCGATGATCAAGAAAACATAAGTAATAATACGCAACAAGCTACTCATTAGTCCAATTCCTCTTATGTGGAATTGCCATATTCAGTTTTTATTACCTATGGGCAACCAGAACAAAAAATTTACCTTAAGCGTTAGAGTTAATGACTTTCGGGTTCTCCCTGTTTCCTAAGTGTTTGGGGGATCTGCGGTTTTGGCTGGAAAGCTGAATGCACAATCCCTTGCTTCCCACTTTCTCCGGTATGGCTTACAACAAACAGAATCCGCCGCTGTTGCCCACAGGGCCGGACGCTCGCAAATGAGGTGCCGTTATGGAAGATACAGCCGTTAAGGAGCCGGGAATTGCGGTCCGTGACGACGATAGCGGGATTTCATCGGAATTTCTTGATCACATAACCAAAGCCGTTGAAGCCGAAAACCGGGCTTTGTTGGTCGAATTTACTGGCAAATTGCACGAAGCCGACCTTGCCGATCTGATTGAAGCATTCAAACCTGATATCCGCGCCGCTTTTGTTGAATTGCAACAGGCCGACTTCAACCTGCTTGCTCTAACTGAAGTGGATGATCGGGTCCGGGACGAAATTCTGGACATCCTCCATACCGATACGGTTGCCGAAGGGGTTAAGGGACTTGATGTCGATGACGCGGTCGCCATTCTTGAAGACCTCAAAGAGGACGAGCAATCTGAAATTCTGAATCGTATGCCGGAAATCGAGCGGGCGGCGCTTCAGCGCGGTCTTGACTATCCGGAAGATTCAGCCGGTCGTCGCATGCAGCACGATGTGGTTGCCGTGCCGCCATTCTGGACGGTTGGTCAAACCATCGATTATATGCGCGACACCGACGATCTGCCTGATGATTTCTACATGATCTACATCGTCGATCCGTCGTTCCATCCGATCGGCAGTGTTGCACTGAACCGTCTGCTGCGTGCCAAGCGTCCGGTTGTGATGGGAGATATTACAGACACTGATTTTTATACAGTGGACGCAAGCTCGGATCAGGAAGAGGTCGCGAGAAAGTTCGAGCGTTACGATCTGGTCTCCTCAGCTGTGACCGATGAAGACGGGCGGATGGTTGGCGTTATCACTGTTGATGACATTATCGACGTGATCGAAGAAGAGGCCGACGAAGATATCCGCCGGTTGGCAGGCGTTGGCGACGAAGAAATTTCGGATTCGATTTTGCGGGCTACGAAAAGCCGGATTACTTGGTTGTTGGTCAATATGCTGACGGCCATTCTGGCGTCATCGGTGATCAGTTTGTTTGATGCTACGATTGAGCAAATGGTGGCGCTGGCCATTCTCATGCCGATTGTCGCGTCCATGGGCGGCAATGCCGGGACGCAAACGATGACAGTGACAGTGCGCGCTTTGGCGACAGGTGATCTGGATAGTTTCAATGTGCGCCGCGTTATTACCCGTGAAGCGGCTGTGGGGCTGGTGAACGGGATCGTGTTTGCTTTTATCACCGGGCTTGTCGCCTGGCTTTGGTTCTCCAACATCCAATTGGCGGTGATTATGGGCCTCGCGATGATTGTGAATATGCTGGCGGCGGGGCTTTCCGGTGTTTTTGTGCCGCTCGGGTTGGCGCGCATYAATGTTGACCCCGCAATTGCTTCGGGGACATTTGTTACAACGGTGACAGANNNTGTCGGGTTTCTAGCCTTTCTTGGCTTTGCCGGCTGGTGGTTCGGGCTCGCATAGACAATCCACTGGATTGCCGGGTCCACTCAATTGATTCAGCTATAAATTTTTAACCAGTCAGGTTTATCAATCGTCTTGGGCTTTTGCTCATATGCGGGTTTTTGAAACATTTTACGGTGCCACAAATGGTGCGTGAGGAGATTTGAGATGTGGTTGAAAATTCGATATTTGTTTTCTGCTATGGYGGTTTTACTTTTCGGGCAGTTCAGCTCYTCGGCAAATGCGGCGGACGTGTCCGCTGGAATGGCGCTGGCTGCAAATAATTGTGCGCGSTGTCACGCCATTGGCCGCGAGGGCACCAGCCCAAGRGATGGCGCGCCGCGGTTTGTTGAYCTGGTGACGAAATATCCACCGGCTTTGCTTGCGGAGGCGTTGGCAGAGGGGATCATGACAGGGCATTCTGACATGCCAGAATTCGTATTTGCCCCGGAACAAATTGACCATCTCATTCTCTATCTGGAATCTCTCGAATAGCCCCTGCCAGATCGCATGACTGGTTTTTATCGTAGTCCCGGTGTTGCATTTGGGATCGCAACTGCCGTTTTCAGACGCGCCAACGCTTGGGTGGTCGCTGCTCAGCGCGTACGCATATATTCCTGAATTTCATGCAGCAATGCTTTGGCGTCTTCGTCAACGATGCCAAGCGTTTTGAACTGGGCGTTGACATTCTCGAGATATTCCAAGCTCGTCCCCATAAATCCGGTGCCGGTCGCAAAATAATGTATTTGTTCGTCGCGGGTCATATTGGCGTCGATCAAAATGGAATCATGGTCAGCTACAAAGGTGAGCGCGGTAATGGGCTGATCTGCCACTATGGTTTCTACAAAAGTCGGAATATAGGCAGGGCCGATTTGTTCGCGCCGCCAAAGGACTTCTGTTTCTTCATCAACATTTTTTTGGTTGATTTTGAACAAAAGCCCGTCACATCCAGCGCCCTTGTCCAGAGCCGCCATCACACCGGGGGCGTCCTCGGTGCCGCGCCCGCCATAGATATCCTTGAGGATGAACTGCCGGGAATAGCCGGGCAGGTGGGCTCTGCGCACTTCTGAGAAGCGGATAGCCGGGTCCCACATCAGCGAGCCATACCCAAATACCCAAAGGTCCTGATCCATATGCCCTACCAGGGCTTCAGCGCGCAACGTCTCGCGATCATTGTCTGAATACCACCAATTGGGTGTTAAGCCGAGTTCGCGCGTCTTTTCGGCTATAAATTTCGTTGTGAGTGTTCGGGAAAAAGACTGAAGCGGGTCAGCAATTTTCTCACGTAATTCCGGGTGGTGTGAGAATGGATCTGACGTGGTGTTCATTTTGCGCCCCTTGGTCGTCTCGATATATTTTCCAAACAGGTTTGTAGCATAAAAGTGCTGTAAAGCTATTGGAAACCCAGATCAATTCGCCGCATTTGTGGTGTGTTCCGCGCCTCCTTTTTCGACAACAAAAAGGTGCATGACTGAAAATTGATACCAATAAAGGAACCCTAGATTCGGATGCTAAGGATAGGTTTTACAGTACAACTTGGTTATGAATTTTGAATATTGGCTATTTTATATGTCGTTAAATTATTGAAAATAAACATAAAAATAAAATCAATTGACTATTACGTAAAAGGAATATAATTGCCTGAAACTGGAGCGCACGGGAGGGCAGTCTTGAGGCAGTTTTATACAATCACTGAATTGACGCAGGAATTTGATATCTCCACCCGCACGCTTCGTTATTACGAAGACGAGGACATGATATCGCCTGTTAGGCGTGGGCGGCAGCGGCTTTACCGGGTATCCGACCGGACCCGGTTAAAACTGATACTGCGCGGTAAACGGCTTGGATTTTCTCTCTCCGAGATACGTGAAATTGTCACCATGTATGACAGCGAGTCTGGTGAGACCGGTCAATTGCATCATTTCCTGAACAAGATCGCGGAACGTCGCGCGGCTTTGCAGCAGATGCGCACAGATATTGAARTYACGCTTGATGAACTGGCSGAAGTYGAAGCGGSWTGCCGYAAACAATTGKCGGCGCTTGGGAGCGAATGATGGCCTTTGAAACCCGAAACCCTGATTATGCTGCGCGCACCTTTGACAGCTTCAACCGCCAGACATTTATGCATTCTATCGGCGCGGTGATTGAGAAAATCGGACCAGGTAAAGTCACGGTCAGGTTGCCTGCGCGCGACGATCTGTTTCAGCAACATGGATTTTTCCATGGCGGGTTGGTGGGTACGATTGCAGATAATGCCGGGGGCTATGCCGGGTTTACCCTGCTTCGCCCGGAGGATTCCATTCTCAGTGTGGAATATAAACTGAACATCGTGGCGCCTGCGGTCGGCGACGAGATTATAGMGATCGGCGAAGTGGTTCGCCCCGGGCGAACTTTAACGGTTTGCCAATCAGAAGTTTATGCCGTGACTGGGGAGACTAGAAAACTGTGCGCTGTGATGCTTGGTACATTCATGGCGATGGCCAATTCGCCGGATCACCCTCACGATGCAAGTGAAAWGGGTGCCTGAAAATGAATGAGGCTCCAATTACCTATCAAGGTGTCGTCTATCCTTGGCATTGCGATCATATGGGTCACATGAATGTCATGTGGTATACTGGTAAATTCGACGAAGCGACCTGGCATCTATTCTCGATGTTTGGTTTGACCCGGAAGTTTTTGGATGAAGAAAAGCGCGGCATGGCGGCGATCGAACAGGTTACCAAATATCTGAAAGAGGCGCTTCCTGGAGATACGATTGTCATCCGCACCCACATGTTGGAGGTTGGCAAGAAAACGGTGCGGTTCGTGCACGAGATGTTTGATACTGCTACCGGCAAGCCGGTTGCAACCTCGGAAATCGTGACGGTTTTCATGGACACGGAAAAACGCAAAAGCGTTASGCTGTCTGACGAGATGCGCGAAAAAGCTGAAAAATTGAAACGCAGAAATTGAAACGCTGAATTTGTAGAAACGGAAACCCGATGCTCTCTAACGATTACCCTTCGCTGAATTTTGGCCACGATGAAACCATCGATATGCTGCGGGATTCCGTGCGCTCAATGACTGCCGATCATATTGCGCCGCGGGCGGCGGCAATTGATGAAACCAACGAATTTCCGCGCGATTTATGGCCATTGCTGGGAGAGATGGGTTTGCACGGCATAACGGTGCCCGAAGAATATGGCGGCTCTGGCATGGGCTATCTGGCCCATGTGGTGGCGATCGAAGAGATCAGCCGTGGGTCGGCCTCTGTCGGGCTGTCTTACGGTGCGCATTCAAACCTGTGCATCAACCAGATCAAC
>JAESRU010000078.1 GCA_016764455.1 Hyphomicrobiales bacterium
GTCTGGGGGACGAATTTCTCGACGCCGGACTGCATCCAAATCTGCTGGAAGACGCCTGTAAATCCGCTGAAATTCCGTTGAATCTCAATTTGCGGGATGATTATGATCATTCGTATTTTTTCATTTCCAGCTTTATGGCAAGCCATATTGCATGGCACGCTGAACGGCTTGGGGTGTGAATTTCGAAAACAGGAATTGACTTCTCCGTCTAGGCACCCCAAATCAAGCCGATAGATACGGTTCACCATAGATATGGTTCACCATGCTTTTAGGCAGAGGCAGGGTATCGTTGAAATGGCGCGCCAAGACGCCTATAAACGGCAACAGAGATTTTAATGCAGCCCATGCGGGGCGGCGTAATGTTTGAATTCCAAAAAGGAAGATATATGTCCTGGAACAATCAAAGCGGTGGTAGCGGCGGCGGCAATGGCGGCGGCGGTTGGAAAAGTGGTGGCGGCGGTGGCGGCCCATGGGGCGGCGGTGGCCAGGGCGGACAAGGTCCGACCCCTCCTGATTTGGAAGAAATGTTGAAACGCGGCCAGGAGCGCCTCAAAAGCTTGCTGCCCGGTTCCGGTGGCTCAATCGGCGGCAAGGGATTTATCATCCTGGCGGCCGTACTTGTGCTTGTTTGGTTGGGAAGCGGATTTTACCGCGTCCAGACCGATCAGCAGGGTGTGGTTCTGCGGTTCGGTGAATTTGTAAAAACCACCGCGCCCGGTTTGAATTATCATTTGCCATATCCGATCGAGACGGCGCTCACACCGAGTGTTACCAACGTCAACCGGCTTGATGTCGGCGTGCGCGGCGGCAGTACTCGTAATTCTGCCGCGGGCAGGGATGTGCCGGAAGAAAGCCTGATGTTGACCGGCGACGAAAATATCGTCGATGTGGATTTCACGGTATTCTGGGTTGTTCGGGATGCGGCCGATTTTCTCTTCAATATCCAGAACCCGGTCAGTACCGTGAAAGCTATTGCAGAAAGCGCCATGCGTGAAGTTGTTGGCCGTGCCAACATTACGCCATTGCTCACCAGCGACCGGCCGATCGCCGAAGCTGAAGTGCAGGAATTGATGCAGACGATTTTGGACGAATATGGCGCCGGAATTCAGATTACCCAGGTCACCTTGCAGAAGGTGGATCCACCCAGCCAGGTGATCGATTCTTTCCGTGATGTTCAGGCGGCCAAAGCCGACCAGGAACGTGCCCGGAATGAAGCCCAGGCCTATGCGAACCAGGTGGTCCCAGAAGCCCGTGGCGCAGCAGCACGTGTTGTGCAGGAAGCCGAAGCTTACCGCGAACGCTCCGTTGCCGATGCTCAGGGTCAGGCAGATCGCTTCCTTAAAATTTATGAGGAATACGCGAAAGCACCAGAAGTGACCCGCCAACGTATGTTCCTTGAAACCATGGAACGGGTTTTTGGTGGCATGGACAAAATCATTATCGACGACGCAGCGGGCGGGTCTGGTGTTGTGCCTTACCTCTCGCTTAACGAACTCAACAGAAACCGGGGAGACCAGTAATGCGCAGCGTTTTTCTTGTCTTGATCGCCGCTCTGGCTTTCCTGGCCTATAATTCGATCTTTATCGTTCAACAAACCCAGCAAGCCCTGGTGCTTCAGTTTGGTGATCCAAAACGCCAAATCACGGAACCCGGGTTGCAATGGAAAATTCCGTTCGTCCAGAATGTGGTTTTTCTTGATAACCGAATTCTTGATCTGGATTCACCAGCGCAGGAAGTTATCGCGTCTGGTCAGAAGCGATTGATTGTGGATGCCTTTGCCCGCTACCGGATCACCGATCCGCTGAAATTTTTTCAGCGTGTTGTGAGTGTTGAGCGGGCGTCAAGTCGGCTCGCACCTATCCTGAATTCGGCGGTTCGCCGGGTGCTCGGTAATTCAACATTTGAAGCAATTGTGCGCGACAACCGGCCGGAATTGATGCGTACGATCACAGCGCAGGTGAATGCCTCGACCCGATCCGGGGATACGGATTTCGGAGTGACATTTATTGATGTGAGAATCCGCCGCGCCGATCTACCGGAAGCTAATAGTCAGGCGATTTACCGACGGATGCAGACCGAACGTCAACAGGAAGCGGCGGAATTGCGCGCCGAGGGAAATGAAGCTGCGCAAAGGATTCGAGCCCGTTCAGACCGTGATGTAACGGTTCTATTGGCCAATGCCAATCGTGAATCACAGCAAACTCGTGGTGAAGGCGATGCAACCCGGAACGCGATCTTTGCGGATGCGTATGGTCGTGATGCGGAATTCTTCGCGTTCTACCGCTCCATGCAGGCTTATGAAAATGGTCTTCAATCTGGTGATACCCAGATGATCCTTTCGCCAAGCAGTGATTTTTTCCGCTATTTCGGAAATCCAAACGGCGCGGCTTCTGGCGCTTCGGGAGCTCCCAGCATCCGTAGCGAATGACCGATTTTCTGGCAGCACTCGGGCTTGTGCTCGTGTTTGAAGGGCTGCTTTATGCAGCCTTTCCTGTTTCGATCATGAAAATGCTCGAAGCTTTGAAAGAACAACCGATCAGCCGCCTCCGAATTACCGGAATCGTGGTTATGGGTGTCGGCGTTACGATCGTATGGCTCGTGCGGGGCTAGGTAGCAGGTAAATTTTCAGGGAGTGGTGAAAACCATGATGATTGTTCGAAACCGAATGAATTTCTTGCCTGTCTGGGCCTTGATGCTGACCCTGGCTGCTGGCCTGATGGGCTTTGCCAACAGCGAAGCCCGCGCGCAGCAGCCGGAATCTGTTGCTGACCTTGCCGAAGGTTTGCTGGGGGCTGTTGTCAATATTTCCACGTCGCAATCCGTTGAAGGGTCCAGCGGCGTGGAATTGCCCCAGGTGCCGGAAGGGTCTCCGTTCCGCGAATTCTTTGACGAGTTTTTGGATCGCCAGCAACGCGGCAATGGTCGCCCGCGCCAGGTCCAGTCATTGGGCTCAGGGTTCATCATTTCAGCCGATGGTCTTATCGTTACCAACAATCATGTGATCGCGGACGCCGATGAAATTACCATCAATTTCAGCGATGGCAGCCAACTCAAAGCGCAAGTGGTGGGGCGCGATACCAAAACAGATTTGGCCGTTCTCCAGGTTGAACCTGAAACACCGTTGCCGTTTGTTTCCTTTGGCGATTCCGACACGCTCCGCGTCGGCGACTGGGTGATGGCGATCGGCAATCCGTTTGGCCTTGGTGGCACGGTAACGGTGGGAATCGTTTCTGCCCGCAACCGCAATATCAATCCTGGTCCGTATGATGATTTCATCCAGACCGATGCCGCGATCAATCGCGGCAATTCCGGCGGACCGCTCTTTAACTGGCGCGGCGAAGTTGTTGGTATCAATACCGCAATCTTTTCCCCAACCGGCGGGTCAGTGGGAATTGGATTTTCAGTGCCGTCGAAAATTGCCGAAGGTGTCACCCGGCAATTGATCGAATTTGGTGAAACCAGGCGGGGTTGGCTCGGGGTTCGTATTCAGCAGGTGAATGAAGAAATCGCGGATTCGCTCGGAATGGATCGCGCCCGCGGCGCGCTTGTAGCGGGCGTCAATCCTGACGGGCCTGCTGCTGGCACCGGGCTGGAATCTGGTGATGTGATCATTACGTTTGCTGGTGAAAATGTCGCTGAAATGCGCGATTTGCCGAAGATTGTTGCAGCCACATCGCCCGGACAAACGGTCGAAGTCATTGTTCTGCGCGACGGGACGGAAATCTCTTTCACTATTGAAATTGGCCGTCTTGAGACCAGCAACGTGGAACTTGCCGCCAATGAAGAAGTTGAAGACGATAATTCAGGTGCAGCGCCTGAAATTGTTGAAACGCTTGGTCTGAAGCTGGCCAGCATATCCGATGATTTGCGGGCGCAATATGAGATCGGCGAAGATATCAAAGGTGTTGTTGTCACCGAAGTTGACCCCAACAGTGCCGCAGCCGACAAGGGCATTGTTGCCGGCACGGTGATTGTTGAAGTGTCCCAGCGCGAAGTTTCCGCACCTTCTGAAATTTTGGACCGGGTTGAAGAACTTGGCGAAGAGGGCCGTCGCTCGGCCCTGCTGCTGCTCTCAAATGGTGTTGGTGATATGCGGTTTGTMGCGGTTCGGTTGGAAAACTAGAAATTTTCGCATCTAGCGCCTAGCTGGCAAATTCGCCAAGCTCAAAGCCTTGCAGATACAGGAGCGCGGTCAGATCCCCATGGATGATGCTGACCTGCGCTTCTTTTGCAACCAACGGTTTGGCGTGAAAGGCAACGCCTAACCCGGCTTCCCTGATCATTGCCAGATCATTTGCGCCATCACCAACAGCAAGCGCTGCTTCAAGCCCGCCACGCCCCTCTACCATCTCCAGAAGGGCCTGTTTCTTGGCTGTAGCCCCAAGGATCGGCTCCAGCACCTTGCCGGTCARGGCATCATYYTTGAATTCAAGCCGGTTGGCGCGGTTYTCGTGAAASCCAAGTTGTTYCGCGATCGCCTGCGTAAACGGYGTGAAACCGCCRGAGACRAGGGCRCACCAGGCRCCGTTGGCAGCCATTGTGGTGACTAATTGTTTAGCCCCGGGGGTATATGTCAGTCGGTTCGCGATAATCTCATCAATTTCCTGCCGGGAAACGCCGCGCAAATGCGAGACCCGCTGGCGCAACGCTTCATCAAACGGAATCTCACCATTCATCGCCCGTTCCGTGATTGCTGAAATCTCATCGCGCAGGCCCAGAGTGGCGGCGATTTCGTCGATGCATTCCTGYTCGATCATGGTCGAATCCATATCCGCGATCAGGAGCTGTTTCCGCCGCCCCCGCTCGGGCACAATTGCCACATCAATTTGCCGGCTACCAACCGCCCGTTGGACCTCGTTGTAAATCTGATCAAGATTTCCCTGATCAGCTTTGATCGGTAGTTCGCAGGCAATATCTGGGGCCAGCCAGCGGGCAGGTCCGCTCATCGGTATTTCGTGCGCAATCAAATCAATCAGGGATTGTTCGAGCGCAGGATTTGCGGGGTTGGAAATCAGAACCAGAATGTGCGACATGTTCGGTGGGGCCGGAGAGGTTGGCATGGAACAGAAACGAGCAATCCTTATTGCAGGACCAACAGCCAGCGGCAAGTCGGCTGTGGCGATTGAATTGGCACGCCAGCACAATGGCGTGATCATCAACGCAGATTCCATGCAAGTGTATCAGGTGTTGCGGATCATCACGGCGTGTCCCGATGACAAAGACATGAAGGCGGTCCCGCACGAGCTTTACAGAACCGTATCCCCCGCGATCCGTTATTCGGTTGGTGCCTGGCTGGCAGACGTTGCAGCCATTTTGGAAACCACATTTGCGGCCGGCAAGACGCCCGTTTTTGTTGGTGGTACGGGGCTCTATTTCAAAGCCCTCACGGAAGGTCTAGCCGAGATCCCTGATATTCCCGCAGATATAAACCAGGCCTGGCGGGCGCGTGGAGAAGCTGAGGGATTTGAATCACTTCACACGCTTCTCTCAGAACGTGATTCAAACGCGGCAGCGCGAATAAAACCTGGCGACGGGCAGCGGATTGTCCGGGCATTGGCGGTGCTTGAAGCCACCGGCCGGACCCTGGATTCGTGGCATCAGGAGAAACCTTCGCCGCCCTTGTTGCCGTTGGCTGAATGCGATGCTCAATATCTGCTGCCGGACCGGGCTGTGCTTTATGCCCGCATCGAGAAACGGCTTGAACAAATGATTGAAGAGGGTGCGCTGGCTGAAATTGAAGCGCTTATGGCGCTGGAACTTGATCCCACGCTGCCCGCAATGAAGGCTCTTGGGGTGCCGCGTTTTATCTCCATGCTGCGTGGTGATCTTGATCAGGAAGACGCCATGGCGTTGGCCAAGACCGATACCCGCCAATATGCCAAGCGGCAATTAACCTGGTGCCGCAATCAGATGACGGCGTGGCAGCAACACGAAATCTGAGCCGGGTGGCGACGTGTGCGGATATTTACTTGACCAAAAAATAGTGTCTGTCTATTGTCCGCAGCGAAGCAGTCAAATTGGAGCGCTTTATTATGCGCAGGGAAATTGTGGTACTCGTTATAAGGCGCATCGCCGTGTCCAGCCAATAAGCTGACACGAATGGTGATGCGCAAGGGCCCTTCAGAGGCCCTTTTTTATTGCCTGCTTTAGACCGGCGTATTGTGCGCCAAAAATTGGTAAAGGGCGGATCAATGATGATCCAACCCTGGAATTGGAGCCTTGGAGATGAGCACGGGTGAGCAGCTGAATGGCGGCCAAATAGTCATGCGGGCATTGGCCGACCAGAATGTGGAACATGTTTTTGGATATCCGGGCGGTGCGGTGCTTCCCATTTATGATGAAATCATTCAGCAGGATATCGTCAAACACATCCTCGTGCGGCATGAACAGGGCGCAGGCCACGCTGCCGAAGGCTATGCTCGTTCAACCGGCAAACCGGGCGTTGTTCTGGTAACATCAGGTCCAGGCGCCACCAATATGGTGACCGCGCTGGCCGACGCCATGATGGATTCCATTCCGCTTGTATGCCTGACCGGCCAGGTCCCGACGGCTCTGATCGGCAATGACGCATTTCAGGAATGCGATACCATTGGTATTACCCGGCAATGCACCAAGCACAATTGGCTGGTGCGCGATGTCAACGATCTGGCGCGGATCATCCATGAAGCCTTTTATGTAGCCACCAGTGGTCGCCCAGGCCCGGTTGTCGTTGATATCCCCAAGGATGTTCAGTTTGCGACCGGGACCTATGAAGGCCCGCGCAATATCCGGCACCCTACGTATCGTCCGCAAATGAAGGGCGATATGGCCAGCATCCGTCAGGCCGTTGATATGCTGGCTGAAGCCAAACGCCCGATTTTTTATACCGGCGGCGGGGTTATCAATTCAGGCCCCGAAGCCAGCCATTTGCTTCGCGAACTTGTCCGCATAACCGGTCATCCGATCACCTCGACCTTGATGGGGCTTGGGGCATTTCCGGCGTCGGGCAAAGAATGGCTCGGTATGCTCGGGATGCATGGAACGTATGAAGCCAACATGGCGATGCATGATTGCGATCTGATGGTTTGTATCGGGGCGCGCTTTGACGACCGGAT
>JAESRU010000111.1 GCA_016764455.1 Hyphomicrobiales bacterium
TGACGGTTTTGCTGCGATTGCGGATTTGTTCTGTGGTCATGGCAAAGGACATGTTACGAGGCATTATTGATCCTCTTTGCCGGTTTGATATAAGGCTCTGCTGTAGGTTCGCGGCCATCGACATGCAGGACATCTTTTGCGCCGATATATACCGGCGGCATTCCCTGGCCGGAAATTGACAGCCAGACGACACCGGTTTTTTTTATGGTTTCCAGTTCTTCGCCGGTTAGACGCCAGCAACTGATTATCTGGGATTGATCGCGGAAAACCGGAAGATCAAGACATTCATGTGACGCGACCCCTACGGGAGCCTGCATGATTGAATTTGCGCCTTCAAAACCGACTGCGTTTGCCATCACAGCTCACCATCCTGCCACGGGCCCATGGCTTCACGGGCGGCGGCTACGTCATCGTAAAATATTCGATACGTGCCAGACTTCCCTTTTTGTCCGTTCGGAAGCACTGAAAAAGGCATCAAAGCCTTACGCAACTGCTCTATCTCGGCTTCCATTGCAATTTCCCGAAACGTCATGGTGCCTTCTGGGACCACATGGGACAGTTCCAGGAATAGCTTGCATATTGTTTCATTGTCAGTCATTGGCTACAATCCTCCGGCGTTTGCATTGGTAGTTATCGTGATATTCCCAGTCGTGTGAGGCCTTTGCTATGCCTTCTGAAATCAATTCATCAACCCACTCGATTTCTTTATCTGAGGCCCATTCCTCTTGAATTAATGAGCGACCGGCAGCTAGTCCGGCAGCTATTTCTGCCTTTGTTATTTTTGGTTCTCGGCTGCTCATTGCCTCGCCCTCAAAAATCTCATTCTTGTGTTGGCCTGTTTCAGGGCCTGGTTGTAGGTGGTGGCGGTGCCGCTGGTTATGTTGCTTTTGTCGGTGTCGGTGTCGGGACCGGTGGCGTAGATGGTGTATTGGAAACGCGGGCCACGTTTGTTGACGCGGGCTTTAAGCGGATAGCGCTCGGCTGGTTTCTGGCTATAGGTCATGGCGATCCTCCCCACTGGCTGGCCATGGCATCGGCGATGCCGGTGAAGAAGCGGGAGCGTTCTTTTTGCCTGTCGGGGCCGGGGGGCATGTGATGGACGCGCGGCGTGCGGCCTTCGACTATGTTGGTGGGTTTTAGTTTTTTGAGGCGCTTGAGCCACAGGCAGGTGCGCTTGGTTTCGGGGTGGCCGAACTGCCACGGCTGCACCGATTGGGTGAATTCCTGATAATTGCTGATGAGTGACTTGGCGTGTTTGTGCATGACCGGATTTTCAATGCAGATGCGCTCGATGTCGGCATTCCAGAAATCGGAAAACAGGCTGGCACCGTGGCGCAAGTCTGTCCACATCTGTTCAAGGGTTTTTCCCCGGGGTGGTTTGACCAGCCAGCGCACGCCAGAATTACACAGGCGCGTACAGGGCGGGTGGGCGACCATGAGAAAATCCCAGCCGTCATTGAGAATGTCGCGGGCATCGCCCTGGATATGACGATTGCTGCCGTCTTCTGATGGCAGCAGGTCGCATGACCAGGCATCGTGACCCCGGGCAAGGAAGGCGTTACGGACGGTGCCGGAAAATTCACAGGCGATGAGGACGCGCATTTTAGAGCGCTGGTTTTGGTGGCGCAGTTTTTTAGAACGCTCAAGCGCCGCTGGGGCTGCACTCGCCTTGCTCGCTAGTCCAACGCTGCGCTCGTCCGGGAGGGTGGTGGATGGTTTTGTCATGTGTCCACCGGATCGAGGTAATCTGTGTTGAAACAGCGGGCCTTGATTTCGTCAGTGAGTGACCAGCCTTCGGATTTGGCTTGTTGTGACAAATCATCGTACTCGTCATTGGTTAAGCGGAGGCTGACGATTTTGCAGGAATTGCGCCGCTTGACGTTCGCCTGCAAAGCGGCGATGGCGGCTATTGAAGTTTGCAACAGGTGGGCAATCTCAACATCGTTGTAGCCTCGTTCGGTCAGGCCAGTGACGGCGGTGGTCTTTGAAGGATAGCCCTCTACGGGGACGGCTGCGGGCATCACAGATCACCACAACAGGGTCGGTGAGGGTAGGGCAGGTCATCGCCCGGCCCCTTTCTGCCACCTGCTGGATCGGGATGAGGGCTGGTTGCAGCAGGTGGCGCTTGAACGTCACTAACAAAAACCTCGGCCACACCGGCTTCCTTGCAGGCGTCTTCATAGAGCGCGTCGATAATTTCCGGCGTAAAACCAAGCTGCAACAGATCGGTTTGGGTGTAACATTCTCCGGCGCGGATCTTCTTGAGAATGGCCAGGGCGATGATGTCGGTGGCCATATGGGCGGGAAGCATGAGGCGGCGGCCGTATGGGATGAGGGTGGTTTTAGACATGGTTTTGCCTCCTGATCTGGCGTATGTTGCGACCGATACGGCGACGTTGGGTTCGCCGTACCGGCCTGTTCACACCGGCAAAAGGACCGACGGCATGAATTTCCTTGCAGCGCTTTTGAAAAGCAGATGGTATTTGATGATTGGATTTGCCGGAGCGGGCCTTGTTTATGCAGCGCTGTTCATGCAGCCGCGCCTTGATGCCCTGCTGCTGGGGCTTATCGGTGGTGCCTTTATCGCTTTTGCCTGCGGACGTGCTGAAAGCATGACTTTCCAGACCAGATTGGTCGATGGCCGCGATACCCCGGCTGGTTTTGGCGCGGGAAAATTTACCAAACCAGTCCATCACACGACGAAAACGGGTTTTGCGCTGTATGCTGTTTTCCTGTTTCTTATCGCCCTGGCAACATACCGGACAGTCTTTATTTATTATTAAAACAGTTGAGCCGAGAGGGAACTCGACCCACAACGGATGACCGGTTTCAGGATCACGCGGGCCAAATTCAATTTCGATATCGGCAGGATTAACGTGACCGAAAAAGCGGCAAGCGCGATCAAGAAATGTGGTTTTGGTTGCAATCATGCGGCACGCAACCTTTCAATCGATAGCTGGACAGCTTTTTTGGGAAAAGGAACCTGGTTGCGTTTGCAGCTGGCGCGGCGGGCGGCCAGTTTGGTGGCCAGCTTTTTTGTGGGCGTGGGGTAAGGGGCCATGGTTTGCATGGCGCGCGCCGGGAGCCGGTAAACGTCTAGATTGCCGGTGTCGAGCAATTTGAGCCACTTACGCCCGGCGTGAAAAAGCACAACAAGCCGCCAGCCACCGGTGTCGGCGAAGTAGCGATAGGTGATGTTGGAAGTGGTCATTCTCTTGTCTCCGGTTTGCCCCGGCTGCCTGGGAAACAGCCGGGGCGGGGCAGGGAGGAACCAGCATTGGGCGGCTGGTGAGGATTATGGTACATAATGTACCGCATCAAGTCAATACAAAATGTACTGTTTTAGATATTTATTTCACACACAGTTATCCAGGCACAGAAAACCGGGCTGTGATTCGGGGTGTTGGGGGAGGGGCGCAATAAAAAAACCCGCTCTGGGGCGGGGTGGCTGTCGCGGTGATGGGTGTTATTATTCTGGAATTATATTTTCCATGTAATTAGGCTGTAAAGTTAACGTGACATTGGTCTTGTATTTATTCATTGCACCACTACCGGCATCTATTGCGATACCTATAACCCCACCCAACAAGAGATTGCCGAAGGTCATTTCTTCAAGGTTTGATGGTAATTGATGCACAGCCGTTTGAAAGCCATCCTTATTGCATGTAAGGGTAATATCGTGGCGGCTTTTGGAGATGTTCACGGTTTGGGGTGTAGAGGAAATAACTGCCAAAGTTTCTCCCTGCCTTAGAATTGTGCAAGAGGCTCCTTGAGGTGTCGTGTAAAAAGTGATGTTCTGTGTGGTGCCTTCGGAAATAGAAGCACATGCCACTGTTGAAAATACCACCCCCGCATAAATCGCAAATTTACTAATGCCCATCACTGCCTCTTCAGTTTATTTATGTAGTAGTCTACACAAATTTTCAAGAAATAACAGGGGTGGCTAGAAGCCAGACAAAATAACCTCAACGGTTTCGCCTTTTTTTGCACTGACGTTATTATATAAAGCGCCGCCTTGCTGAGACAAGTAGCTACCATAACCAGGTGCTTCCCAAATCACGCTGGTGGTAACATAATAATTCCCCGCCGCTACATTAGTGAAAGTGAATCGGCCCTCAATATCAACCGATACCTGGCGTATGAAATCCTTGTATCTTGGGTCGGTGTCTTTAAAGTTGGCGTTTAATTTTGTAACCTTGCTATCCCCGTAAATAGCCCTGAAACGCTCGGTTGAATAGGCGGTTACGGGAACCAATGTGGCCATGTTTCCCGCCGCTGTTTTCAAATCACCACCCCGGGTTTTCAAAAACGCCTGCCCTTTGATCGTGGCTGTTCCCTGTTCAAGAATGTAAGCTGCCTGACTTGCATCAAAACGTGTTGTCAGCTCGACCGTATTCGCACAAGAAGCCAGAACAAGAAGTAAACTGCTATAGGCAAAAAAATGGCTGATTTTCATAGTTATCTCTTTCTCTATCCATGCAACAGGGGCGGCTAATCATTCAGGTTTCGGCCAATGACCAGGCCGGTGATTGTGACCGTGGTGCCTTCGTCCTTGTGGCCCATGCCAATAGGCTTCTGGAACAGCGGGTTATTGCTTTCCGGCCATAGTTCATAATCCCCATTGCCAAGCCTTCTGACACGTTTGAGTGAATATTCTGTTGTTCCGGCGCGTTCACGCCTGACCACAACGACCTTGTTATCTTCAGGGATTGCTTCGCCAGTGGCGGCAAAGTCTATGCAAATGACGTGTTCGCCGTCCTTGACGTACTTATCCATGCTATCGCCTTTGACGCGCAAGGCATACTGCTCAATGTCGCTATATTTTGGATTGATATTGGCAGCAACGGGCGGGTATTTATCGTCATCCATAAATTCATGTTCTAACCATACCCCTGCCGCAACCTCACCTTTAACAGGTGCTATTTTATCAAGTCTTACCGGCGGGCTGACATTTAGAGTAAAATTGTCTTGGTTCTCGCCGGTCAGCAACCACTCTATAGGCACCTTGAATGCTTTGGCATATTTTTTGCCGCACCGACTGGAAAGCCTCTATTAGAGTTTTCATGGCTTCGATAGGTGTTTTCATTCCAACMGAAATAGTCAGCCGCAGCCTTAGCTGTGCTAAATCCAGAATTGGTTCTGGCGGTTTTAAGTCTGTCACCTGGTTCAATCATAAATTATCTATAGCAAATAACGCAGTACATTATGTGTTGACATTAAATAGTACATTACGTACTGTTGCGGCATGTCTTACGAAAACGCATCTCAAATTATTGACGCATGGCCTTCAATTCGGAAATTAGCTGAAGACGTTGGCGCGACTGATAATCATATTCGGGCCATGAGGCGACGGGAAAGCATACCTGTTAAATTTTGGCCTTCTCTTTTGAAAAGCGCTCCCAACCACGGTATTGATCTTTCGTATGAAAGCCTTGTTTTGGCCCACGCGCCTTCTAATCCTCTCCCCCAACCCCACAGGGGGGAGGGCACATGAACCTCCGGAGCCGGTGTCTTATTTCAGAGCATGTCAAATTCAAGCAACCCGACACCACAAAGCTAACCACATCGGCACCACTTGCACRCGGGGAACCTGCGTCATGACTTCCCGGTTATTCTATATCCAGCACCAGCGGCAGGCCGGTCAGATCAAGGTGGAAGCATCTGACATAGATGGTTGTGCGTTTTTTAAGAGCGTTCAAGCAGCAGTTTTTGAGGCGCTCAAGCGGCGCGCAGCCTGCGCTCGGTTTTGCTCGCTAGTCCAACGCTGCGCTCGTCCATTTTTAAGTGTCGTTCAAGCGCCCCATGTTGTTTCCCCGCCTCCGGCAAAGTGGCTGCGCTCACGCTTGTTCGCTAGTCCTCCCTTCGGTCGTCCGGGAGGTTGGCCGACAGATTTGTCTTGTGGCACCGGACGACCGAAGGGAGGACTAGGCTCCAAGGGAGCCGCAGCCTTAGTGGCGCTTGAACGTCAAAAAAACCAGCCGTTTGAACACCAGCGGCACCTATCAGGTATTTATGGGAAACGTGGCACCATTATGGGCCAGAATGTATCTGGTCGCGGATTGCCACCGGGTGATTTTCAGACGCGGTTGCTGGGCACCAATCAAATTTGCCGTGGCCTGATTATCGGCGATGGCATCAAGAGCGCGCATGGTCGGCGGCTCATCGGCGTATATTGCGGTCTGCTCACTGTGCCAGGCGGCGCAAAGCTCGTGTGTCGGTTTGGTTTCTTTTTCTATTTCGGCCAGCAGGTGGTGATAGCGGCGTTGCAGGAGGTCGTGGTTCCTTGCGCGACCGTTAAAATCGAAAACAAGTTGAGCGCTGGCGATTATGGTGACCGCGACGCCAAGCCATGCGGCCAGTTGCGGGTTGCTGGTGGTGACCTGATAGACAGTGCCGGTGCCACTGATAACGATAATGAAATTGAAGGCGCGGTTGACACCATCAAGATATTGCTTTCTGGCAATGTGATAAAGCGTGTTGCGCAACACCGAGTGCCGCAGCTGGAATACCGCTGGTTTATTTTCGTCGGTCACAATTACTCTCCTTGTTTTTTTGTGCCTCCCTCTTTCGGCGCGGGCTGGGCACTGACGCCTCTGGTCTGGTTACTCGCTTTGTCACTATTGCCGGTTGAGCCGGTTTTAATACTGTGTGTCGATTTTACGGTTGACGGTTTTTTTGCCATCACATTTGTCTCCATCTGGTTTGGACATTTGGGGATGATAGGCCCCCGCAGGTTTAATGCACAAAACGCGCGGGGGCCGATAAACACTCATAGAACAGGCCCAAATCTTTGTCAAACCTTGGAAGTTGTTTCCACACCCACTGATTTAACACTGTCAATTGTTGCCGGGGATAAAGCTCGTACTTGCATCGGGGTACAAGCGTCATGACTTCGCGCCCACCCCATATCAACCCAAAAACCTCAATCAAACCGCGCCCGGCGGGGTCGCTGAAACAGGCGGTTGACATGCTGGTTAATGCTGTTGGCGGGCAGGTGCGGGCGGCTGAACTGGCGGGCAAGAGCCGCACGGTGATGGCGCGTTATACCGACGATGCCGACACCGATCGCTCGAT
>JAESRU010000223.1 GCA_016764455.1 Hyphomicrobiales bacterium
TAGAGTTCCTGACCGTAGCGCGGGCGTTGCATATCGGAGAGATGGCCGCGACCACCGTAGGAAATCCGGGCTTCGGCGATCTGGGTGTGATTGATGGTATTGCCGGATGTGATGTCCTCCGGGCGAATAAGGCCACTGACGAGAAGTTCTCTTACCTCGTTATTGACCCGAACTTCCTGGCGTCCGTTGAGCACAAGAAGGCCGTTTGGCAGAACCTGGGTGATGACCGCGCCGACGGTCAGCGTCACACTCTCGGTCCGGTTGACAGACCCGGTGCCATCCAGTGTCGATGTCGACCCCAGACTGGCCAGCGATGACGGGGTGATGCTGTCATTGAAAAACCCGGTCAGATCGACGCCGAAGAATTGCGTCAAATCGCCAAGGATGCGCCGAAAGACCGGATCATGGTGGAAACCGATGCGCCGTTTCTGGCACCAATTCCAAACCGTGGAAAACGCAACGAACCGGCTTTTGTCAAACACACTGCCGAAATGTTGGCACAGGTTCGGGGCGTTGATATGGACGCGATTTCAGAGACCACAAGCGAGAATTTCTTTCGTCTGTTTTCTCGTGTGACCAGGCCGTAATATTATGGCGGGCACAATCACCATTTTAGGATGTGGATCTTCTGGCGGTGTTCCAAGGATCGGCAATCACTGGGGCGCGTGCGACCCGGAAAATCCAAAAAACCGTCGCCAAAGGTGTTCAATTCTGGTCCAACAAAAAGGGCCAGACGGCACAACGAATGTGCTGGTAGACACATCGCCCGATATGCGCAACCAGTTGCTGGATACAAATATAAGCTGGCTCGACGGCGTTTTATATACCCACGAGCATGCCGACCATATTCACGGTATCGACGATTTGCGCATGGTCGCCATAAATGGCCGTGACCGTGTGACGGTCTATATGAGCGAAGAAACCGCCAATCTGGTCACGCGCAGATTTCACTATTGTTTTGAGACGCCAACGGAAAGTCCGTACCCGCCAATCCTGAATTTGCGCACAATCACGGCTGGCCAGGACGTGTCGATTAGCGGTGATGGTGGCACGATCACCGCGCTGCCATTCAACCAGGTTCACGGCCATATAAATTCGCTCGGGTTCAGATTTGGTGACGTCGCATATTCAAGCGACCTGAACGACCTGACGGACCAATCCGTTGCCATGCTACAAGGTCTCGATATCTGGATTGTAGATGCGTTGCGCTACTCAACACATCCAAGCCATTTCAGTCTGGAAGAAGCATTGGCATGGATAGAGCGGATCAAACCWGCRCGYGCSATMYTGACAAACATGCATATYGATCTGGAYTACGATACGTTRAAACAGACGCTGCCRSCRAAYGTAGAACCCGCATATGACGGCCTTCGCTTGGAATTGGCCAYCTAATAATGTTCCATAATATATATTACGCGAATCACTGAGCATGATAACGAGGGAAGTTTGCGGGTATAATGATTGGCTATAAAGAGCAGCCCTGTCATCAAAATTACAGCGAATAAATGAAATGAATAAACAACCTCAACAATTTGATTCARTTKATAWWTTAMTCGATATAATGCGCGCACTTAGAACACCTATCACCGGGTGTCCTTGGGATCTCGAACAAAATTTTGCATCCATCGCACCCTATACGCTCGAAGAAGCTTATGAGGTCGTAGACGCTATAGAGCGGCATGACATGGATGATCTCCAGGATGAATTGGGCGATCTGTTGCTCCAGGTCGTCTTCCACGCCCAAATGGCATCTGAAGCTGGCCTGTTCACTTTCTCCGATGTGGTCGGGAAGATTGTCGCAAAGATGATCCGCAGACACCCGCACGTATTTGGCGACGCTGAGGCGCGTTCGGCGGGCACCGTCAAAGGCATGTGGGAAGATATCAAGGCATCTGAGCGCGACGCCAAACGCAGCGAAAAACAGAGCGTGGAGCCGACAGTAATATTGGATGATGTACCCCGCGCCCTACCCGCATTATTGCGCGCCGCGAAACTACAAAAACGTGCCAGCCGGGTCGGATTTGAATGGGACAATATTGGCCCGGTATTTGATAAAATTCGCGAGGAGATTGACGAACTCGAAGCCGCGACAAAACTCCTCGATGGCAGTAAAAAAGCAAAACAGGAACAAGGAGCTGAATTGGGAGACGTTCTGTTTTCCGTGGTCAATTTGTCCCGTCATCTCGGCCACGACCCGGAAACCGCGCTGACAACATCAAGCAATAAATTCATTCGGCGGTTTGGCTATATCGAGCGCCATCTCGCGGACAAAGGCCGCACGGTCGATGAGACATCATTGGAAGAACTTGAAGTGCTTTGGCAGGCAAGCAAAGTCGATGAGGCCTAGCAAAGTCATTGTTCATTAAGCCAGTCAGGCTTTGATCAACCGCTCACCAAATTTTTGTTGCAATTTATTGGCGACAACATTTGACACCCGCAATTTCAAATCAAGGGTCCCATCTTTCGGGTCATCTTCCCGTACCAAAATATCGCAATTCTCATATAGCCAATTTAAGGCTTTGCCTTCTTCACCGCGAAGCGTCAGATCGAAAACACTGTCATCCGCGCTGATATGTTGTTCAATCAAGGCACAAAGCTCAGATACCCCTTCCCCGGTTACAGCGGAAACGACAACCACATTGTCCTGGCGTTCAGCCAGATTTACAAGTTCTTCTCGCCGCTCAGATTCAAGCAAATCAGCCTTGTTCCAAGCTTCAATGGAATTATCTCTGGCATCGATATCGATCCCAAGGGTTCCCAACACGCTCGCTACATCCTTTGCCTGAATATCAGAATCCTCATGAGCGATATCRCGCACGTGCAGAATTACATCAGCCTCCAAAACTTCTTCAAGGGTCGCCCGGAATGCTGCWACCAATTCATGAGGAAGGTCTGATACAAATCCAACGGTATCTGAGAGGATCACACGGTGCCCGGATGGCAATGTCATGCCGCGCATGGTCGGGTCCAGTGTTGCAAAAAGCTGATCCTTGGCAACCACATTCGCTTCAGTCATATAATTGAATAAAGTAGATTTTCCGGCATTGGTATACCCAACCAAGGCCACAACCGGATATGGCACTTTCTTGCGACTGGATCGGTGCAACGCACGGGTCTTTTGTACCTTGTTCAATTGCCGTTTGATTTTTGCAATACGGCCGCTGATTTGCCGCTTGTCAGATTCAATTTGAGTTTCCCCCGGCCCGCCAAGGAAACCAAAACCACCGCGCTGGCGCTCCAAATGGGTCCAGGAGCGTACCAAACGACTTTTTTGGTAGTTCAGATGCGCCAATTCTACCTGCAACCGCCCTTCGGCAGTTTCAGCGCGTTCCCCAAAAATCTCCAGAATCAGCCCGGTCCGATCTAGAATTTTGATCTTCCATCGGCGTTCAAGGTTTCGCTGCTGGATCGGAGAAAGTTTGCTGTCAATGATGACAAGATCAATATCGCTGCCATTTATCTGGCTGGCGATCTCATCCAGCTTTCCTACACCCAACAAGGTTCCAGGACGCGGTTTGGCWATYGTCACSAGMAAAAKATCRAYRAYATTYAAATCRATRGCCGCYGCMARMCCAMGCGCYTCCGCCARMCGWGCYTCATTGCTGCGATCWAWRWKRKAMRCGCTAKCTGCTGWWRKWRATTTCARAACAGGACAAATYAYMAGRGCGCGCGTCCGCACGTCCTGACCCTGTTCTTGCATTTTATCAGATGGATTTTCAGACCCGGAATGCGTCTCCAACTGCTCTTCGTCCCCACGAGAAGCGTCGTCATTCAAAGTCTCAGAATTTCCATCGTTACGCTGATGCAAACTGTATTATTCCTTGTCGTCCTCTTCGCCATCACCCTCACCATCTTCATCATAGAGATGAACAGGCTGGTTAGGCATGATCGTCGAAATGGCGTGTTTATATACGAGTTGCGAATGGCCATCGCGGCGCAGCAACACACAGAAATTGTCGAACCAGGATACAACACCCTGCAATTTCACGCCATTGATCAGGAAAATCGTAAGAGAGACTTTGTTCTTCCTGACATTATTGAGAAAAGCATCTTGTAAATTTTGCGTTCGTTCCGCTGCCATGGGTTTACTCCACTTGTTATTTTTGCGTCTGCACGCAGTTTCCTTTTATTTTGCCTGAAAGGCCCGCATCTCCATTAGACGGCAAAAATGCCAAAATTAGCAAGATTTATTGTGCACTGCGCCAAAAAATGCGTTCAGGACCGCCAAAATGTCCGGTTAAACAATACGATCAGGCCGATGATTTCCAGGCGGCCCACGATCATTGTTAGAATGAGCGTCGTCATCCCGCCAGTTGATAATTCGCTATAGGACATCCAGTCCGGATTTTGATTCGCCAACGCGCTGTAAACCGGGCCGGCATTCACAAGGTTGGAAATTGCCACTGTGATTGCTGCATCAAATTCAAACCCAAACAGCCCCAAAGCAGCTGCGAGCGCTGCTGATATCCCAAGATAAAGCACAAATATACTCCAGACAGACTTCATCATCTGGATATTATAAACCTGACCGCCAAAATGCGCAGGCCGCACCCCATGGGGATAAATCAAGCGTCGCAATTCCCGATTGCTCTGGGCCAGCATAGCACCGGCCCGAAATAGTTTCAGCCCTCCAGCTGTTGAAAACCCGGCACCGCCGATCAAGCAAATACCAAGCAATAATGGCAGGGACAGGATAGTGAAGCCCCCTTCCCGGATTTCGATCCCGGTTGTGGAAATCAAAGAAATTGCCGTAAAAAATCCAGTCTGCATGGACGCAAACAACCCGATCCCCGCTGGGCCATCCAGACCATTATAAAAACTCCAGGCAAAATATGTACCAACCACCGCCCCAAGGCCTATCAACCATAAAGCCTCTCTGTGGCGTACAACCAGCCCCCAACGCCGTTTGATCATCATCCTGTGCCAGATGAAACTGGTTGCCCCGATCAGCATGAAAACACCGACAATGGCTTCTGCGAAACGCGAACCATAAATACCCAAACCGCCGGTTTGCGGCATGAAACCGCCAGTTGAGATTGCCGATAGAGAGATGCTGAAAGCATCCACCAATGGAATTCCAGCGGCGACCAGACCGATGAAACAAATAAACGTCAAAATACCATATAAAGGAGCCACACGRGCAAGGGTGGAAAGSGTTCTTTTTCTGGCGGATCTCGCCCCGCTTTCGATCATCGCCAAAGGACGTTCTGGAATTCCGCCGAGTTGCGCCGGGGCAAATACCAGCAAAATGATCATCACCGTCGTTAGACCACCAATCCATTGCAAAATTGCACGCCACATCACAATCGACAGCGGAATGGTATCAAAGTTATTGATAAGAGTTGATCCGGTGGTGGTGAAACCTGAAACCGATTCAAAGACCGCCCCCAAGGCGGTATCAAATTGGCCAGACAGCCAAAACGGGATCGCGCCAAAAATTGGTGTGATGGTCCAAATGACAACAGCGAGGCCCATAACCTCGACCCGCCGCATCTGTGTATCGCTTCCGCGCAACGCATAGGACAGCCCGCCACCGATGAAAACAACAATGGCCGTCGATACCAAAAAGGTCATCGCCATATCTGCTTCGTTCACCACCAGCGCGAGAACAGTTGTAAACGCCATTGCAGCAGCAATCACGTTCAGCATCAGCGCCGTAAGATATAGAATACCGGACAATCCATGCCCTCATTTCAACGAAAAACAGATCAGTCTGTAATTACAGGGATCAAAAGAATTCCAGGCTCACCCTRAACAAATGCTCAACCAGATGTACTTTGTCTGCCATTGCGAAAATCACAACCCGGTCGTGGGCCATAATCTGGGTATCACCGCGCGGGATAATAACTTTCTCGTTGCGGTAGATACAGCCAATCCGCACACCGTCACCCAGATCGAGATCGCGCAGAGATTGACCAACAAGCGGAGAGGTTTCCAAAGCTTCCGCTTCAAGCACCTCGCCAAGCCCTTCCTGCACCGAATGCACACCCCGAATGCGGCCCCGGCGCACATGCTGCAAAATCTTGGATACGGTAACAGCGCGTGGATTAATGTGCGCGTCAATATCAAGCGACCCAAGCACAGAATTGTACCCAGAACTGTTCACCAACGCGAGCGCACGCTGACAGCCGAATTTTTTCGCCATCACCGAAGACAGGATATTGACCTGATCATCGTTGGTCAGCGCAACAAACGTATCAGTATGCTCGATATCCGCTTCCCGGAGGATTTCTTCATCAAGCACACTACCATGCAGAACAATGGTCCGGCTCAATTGGTCCGCAATTGCAATGGCGCGTTCGTGGGATACATCCACCAGCTTGGTTTTCGATCTTTCCGAGCGTTTTTCAAGTTCTTGCGCCACAAAAAGCCCGATATTACCGCCACCCGCGATCACAATCCGCGAAGCGACGCGTTCTTCGTGCCCGAAAATGACAAGTGTGCGCTGTACCTGGTCCTTGGCCGCCACCAGATAGACCTTGTCGCCTTCCAGCATCTGATCCGAGCTATGGGGTACAAACAACCGCCCTTCCCGAACGATACCAACGACCACAGCAGAAAGGTCCGGAAACAATTCTGTCAATTGGCTGAGTGGTGTGTCGATTACCGGACAATCTTCAGTACAAACCACCCCGATTACCGAAATCTGGTCATCGGCAAAACTCATAACGTCAAACGCACCGGGAAGGCTCAGGCGGCGAAGTACCATTTCACCGACTTCAATTTCCGGCGAAATAATTACATCGATCGGCATATTCTCGCGCGAAAACAAATCCAGCCAATGTTCCTGCAAATAGCTTTGCGCGCGGATACGGGCTCTGCCATCTTCATTTAATTGTGACAAATCCGTTCCATCAAGAGTGACTTTTCCTTGTGTGGGAGTATCCAGGCCGGCAAGTAAACCAAGTAAGGTTGATTTTCCAGAGCCGGAGACACCAATAATTGCTAAACTTTCACC
>JAESRU010000104.1 GCA_016764455.1 Hyphomicrobiales bacterium
TCAGGTCGGGATTTTTGGTGCCGAACCGTGGACCAATGCCATGCGCAACGAGATTGAGCAGGCATTTGATATGCATGCGGTTGATATCTATGGCCTGTCTGAAATCATGGGGCCGGGTGTGGCCAATGAATGTGTGGAGACCAAAGACGGGCTGCACATTTGGGAAGACCATTTTTATCCGGAAATCATCAATCCCGATACCGGCGAGCCGGTTGCAGATGGTGAAATCGGTGAACTGGTTTTCACCACGCTCACCAAAGAAGGCATGCCGATGATCCGCTATCGCACGCGCGATCTCAGTCGCTTGCTCCCCGGCACCGCGCGCAGCATGCGGCGGATGGAAAAAATTACCGGCCGCACAGACGACATGATCATCCTGCGGGGCGTTAATGTATTCCCGACCCAGATCGAAGAGCAATTGCTGACGATGAAGGAATTGGCACCGTATTTCCAGATTGAACTTCATCAGTCAGGGCGGATGGATGCCATGCGCGTGCATGTGGAGACTGTGGCATCAGCGGTAGATGAAGCGAGCAAAAAAACCATCGCGAAAACGCTTGCGAAAAAAATCAAAGACCTCGTGGGTGTTAGCACGGAGGTCGTTGTAGCTGATCCGGGAACGGTTGCCCGCTCCCAAGGTAAGGCGGTTCGAGTGGTAGATAACCGGCCCAAGGAACGATAATGGCCCGAACAATTGCCAAAGATCACAGCGAGAAACGCGATCAAATTCTGGCTACGGCCGCCAAGGTTTTCGCGCGCGATGGCTATGATCGCACATCCGTAGATAAGGTGGCGCAGGCGTGTTTGATTTCAAAAGCCAATATCTATCATTATTACAGCAGCAAGGATGAAATCCTGTTTGCCATTCTTGATACCTATCTTTGCGGGTTGCGTGATCGAATTTGCAATTTGGATTTAAAAGGGCTGGATTCAGCCGAGCGCTTCAAAGCAACGATCCTGGAAATTCTTCTGGCCTATCAAGGTGCAAACAATGAGCACCGAATTCAAACCGCAGGCTTTGGTATCTTGCCCGAAGAGCAACAAAAAACCCTGCGAACCTATCAACGTGATCTGGTTCAGCACTTGTCTCGCCTGATCTCAGAGAATGCTCCGGATATTTTTAMAGGCGAYAAAAAGAAATTGCACGCAACGACCATGTCGGTGTTTGGAATGCTGAATTGGCACTTTATGTGGAACAAACGGGCAGGCGAAGCCGCGCGAAAAGAATATGCCGATCTGGTCTGCGCGTTCACGCTGGCCGGTATTCAGGGGCTTTGATGGGGGCAAAAAATTTGCACGCATTCGCTTTGCTGAACCATGCTGGCTTATATCGCAAGGCCGATAAGTTCCATATTGCCTTACGCGATTTTGAAATGACAATGCTGCTAATGTCGGCRATGCTGCCGTTTGCACTTTGTGCGTGCTAGCGTTGAGAGAATCATTCAGCGATCGGCAACTAGAGATGAATACACCACTTGGACGCTTGGTTATTTACACCAAGAAAATTGACGCGATGACCAATTTTTATTGCAAGCATTTTGGCTTTAAGGAGTTGCGCAACGAAGGCGACCGTATCATTGAGTTGCAACCTCAAGGTACTGGTATATCATTACTTTTGCATCCAGCCTCGAAGAGGCAAAAAGAGGGGCAACCGTTGGTGAAACTCGTTTTCGATGTCCAAGATGTATCCGCTTTCTGCAAGATAGCTGAAGCAAAGGGTCTGGTCTTTGGCAAGGTGTACCAAGCCGATGGTTATGCTTTTGCCAATGCAAAAGACCCTTCAAGTAACTCCATTCAAGTGTCTAGCCGAGCATTCTCTCGTTAGTCACTTTGGGCTCAAAGCAGTCATTAGCCAGCCACAAACAGAATCCTTTTTGCAACATTATTCTGCATCTAGAATATTCAGTTACCTACGCGTCGCAATATATAGGAACAAATAAAATTCATTTTTTTGGTTTGGGAGATCAAGCATTTATATGTGTTGGGCATGATACTAACGTCATCGCATCTTAAAGGCTGACTATCCCAGATAGCGCTCTCTATCTGCTTCTCCCGTCACCGATCATAGTCGACCACTACCACTTTGGTCCGCGGGAGGGATTGACAGGTGAGCACGTAGCCTTGCTCTACCTCGTAATCTTCCAGCGCGTGGTTGTTCATCATCTCCACTTCGCCTTCGATGATTTTTGCGCGGCATGTGGAGCAGACGCCGGCCTGACAGGCGAAGGGTACGTCCATCTGATTGGCTCGTGCAGCTTCAAGTACGGTACTGCTCATAGACATGGTGAAATTTCTTGTGGTGCCATCCAGCGTGATTGTCGCTTCCACTTGTTCATCGGCTTTGGTGTCGCCAATAGCATTGGCTTTTTGCGCAGCGCGTCCGGGCTGGTTGCTGCCGAATAGTTCGAACTTGATTTGCTCTTTGTTCAAACCGTGATCTTTTAATGCTTCAACGATTGCCAACATCATTGGTTCCGGGCCGCAAATGAAGGCGGTATCGACACTTTTGATATCAATCCAGAGTTTGAATAGTTCGCCGCATTTTTTTGCGTCTACCCGTCCGGTGAAAAGCTCGCTTTCTTCGGCATTATGTTCAAGAATATGGATGACACTCAGGCGCCCCATATAGCGGTTTTTCAAATCTTCCAATTCCTCACGGAACATGATGGTGTTGACCGCGCGGTTCGCATAAACCAGCGTGAAAGAGGAATGGGGTTCCTGCGCCAGAGTGGTTTTGATGATCGACAAGACCGGCGTTATGCCCGACCCTCCGGCAAAGCCAAGATAATTTCTAGCGCTATTGGGTTCAATTGGCGTATGGAAATTTCCCATGGGCGACATGGCTTCCAGTGTGTCGCCGATTTTGATTTCTGTGTTGGCCCAGGTTGAAAACGTGCCGCCATCAACACGCTTGATACCCACTTGCAGCATGCCCTCATCCTTGCCTGCACAAATGGAATAGGAGCGGCGCAATTCTTCGCCCTCAAAACTGTGGCGGAAGGTGAGATATTGCCCGGCAGTAAAATCAAATGCGTCTTCTTCACCCGGCGCAGGGGCAAGGGTTACAACCACCGCATCGCGGATGGTTTTTGAAATATMGGTAACAGTCAGCGAATGAAATCTGGGCATAGGATCCTCATCAGATACATTTGAAATAATCGAAGGGTTCAAGGCATTCAGTACAGCGCCAAAGCGCCTTGCAGGGGGTCGAGCCGAACTGGCTGACTTTCTCGAGGTTGGTGCCTTTGCAATTGGGACATCGCTCCGGACCACCTGCGGCTTGCGGGGGCGCAATGCCATAATTTTCCAGCGCGGCGCGACCTTTTTCAGACAGCCAGTCTGTGCTCCATGCGGGCGAGATTTGTTGTTTCAGGACGATTTTATTCAGGCCCTTGGCGTGCAGAGCCATTTCGATATCCATGGCAATAACGGAGGTTGCGGGGCACCCCGAATAGGTTGGGGTGATAGCGATATTCAGCGTATCGTCCTCCCAGTGAATGGCGCGCACAATGCCCAGATCGACGACGGAGATCACCGGAATTTCCGGGTCGGGTACGGCATCTAGCCAGTCGCGGATTTGATCGGGAGAAGGACGCATCACAGCTACCAGTTTGCGCCGGGATAGGCGCGTTGTAGCCATTGCATCTGGGTCAGGATATGGCCGAGATGTTCGCTGTGCTGTTTACCGGTCTTGCCACCTTTGTGGGCGAAGGGATCATCTGGAATGGTCAGTGTTGCTTCTCTCAGAACGCGGCCTACCAAAGCATCATACTCTTCGCGCAGGCTGGTTGGATCGGGTGCGATGCCGCGCTTGACCATTTCAGCATCAATTTCATCACTCATGAACATCTCGCCCACATAGGGCCACAGATATTCGAGTGCGGCCTGCATGCGCTGATGGCTTTCTTCGGTGCCATCGCCAAGGCCGACGACCGTGCCAGCAGAACGCTCAACGTGATAGGCAACTTCCTTGCTGGCTTTTTCTGCGATATCAGCAATGCGTTTTTCGGAGCTGGACATCAGCCGTCCCAGCATGATTGATTGCCACGCATCGAACAAAAATTGCCGCATCAAGGTTTGGCCGAAATCGCCGTTTGGTAGTTCGACCAACAGGATACTGCGGAAATCCCAGACATCGCGCAGGAAGGCAAGATCATCTGCACTGCGTTCCTTGCCTTCAACTTCACCGGCAAGACCCAGCCAGAATTGCGTCTGGCCGATCAGATCGAGCGCGGTATTAGCAAGCGCAATATCTTCTTCCAAAACCGGCGAGTGACCACACCATTCAGAGACGCGATGGCCGAGCACGAGCGTGTTGTCGCCCATGCGCAAAAGAAACTGGAACAGAGCCTCATCCTGTTTCGGCATTACATTGCTCCCACATCGTCGGGAATGTCGAAGAAGGACGGGTGGCGATAGACTTTGGCGTTGGAAGGCTCATAGAGCGGGCCTTTGTCGCTGGGCGAAGAGGCCGAGATGTTTTCGGCTTCCACCACCCAGATTGAAACGCCTTCATTGCGGCGGGTATAAACATCACGCGCATTTTTGAGGGCCATTTCTGCGTCCGGGGCATGCAGGCTGCCGAAATGGCGATGGCTGGTACCGTGCTTGCCACGGATGAAAACTTCCCAAAGGGGCCATTCATTTTTCATGATCTGGTTCTCCTGAATTGTTGGTTTATTCGGCGGCAATTTTCGCAGCGGATTTTTTGGCGGCGTGGGCGAGCAGTCCGTCGCGAACCCAAGCGCCATCATCCCATGCTTTGTTGCGAGCGTTTAGCCGCTCGGTATTGCAGGGGCCGTTGCCACGAAGCACATCGTTGAATTCCGACCAGTCGGGCTGACTGAATTCGTAATGTCCGGTTTCTTTGYTAAATTGCAAATTGTCATCGGGTATGGTGAGGCCGAGATATTCGGCTTGCGGCGCGGTCTGGTCGACAAATCTTTGCCGAAGCTCGTCATTGCCATCGATTTTAATTTTCCACGCCATGGACTGGGCAGAGTGAACGCTTTCCTTATCCGAGGGACCGAACATCATCAGAGATGGATACCAGAGCCGGTTGAGGGCGTCCTGCGCCATGGCCTTTTGAGTTGGCGTTCCATTGGCCATTTTCATCATGATGTCATAGCCCTGACGCTGGTGAAAACTTTCTTCTTTGCACACGCGGATCATGGCACGGCTATAGGGACCAAATGAGGTGCGCTGCAATGGCACCTGATTCATGATTGCGGCTCCATCCACGAGCCAGCCCACCGCGCCCATATCGGCCCATGTCAGGGTTGGATAATTGAAGATAGAGGAATATTTCATCCGGCCGCTCAATAATTGATCGGTCAGATCATCACGGCTGACGCCGAGGGTTTCAGCGGCGCAATAGAGATAGAGACCATGGCCGGCTTCGTCCTGCACCTTGGCAAGGAGGATGGCCTTGCGCTCCAGAGTTGGCGCGCGGGTGATCCAGTTGCCTTCCGGCAATTGCCCGACAACTTCCGAATGGGCGTGTTGGCCAATCTGCCTGATCAGGGTTTTGCGATAGCCATCGGGCATCCAGTCCTTGGGCTCGATCTTTTCGCCTGCATCAATCCGGGCCTGAAAAGCACGTTCTTTTTCGCTCATCTCCTCTGGAGATTTAACGCCTTTGCCGGTGGACTCTACCACTTGTGCGTACATTTACCGTTCTCTCCTCAAGCTCTCTCAATAATTATTGCAATACCCTACCCGGCGCCAACAGCCATAAACTGGCCCAACAATAATGGAGAGAGTTGGATGTTTCAACTTAAATGTTACAAAAAACAAAAAAATTCATTATACTTGTAACGTTTCATTTGAAATAATCTCCATCACCGAAGGTGAAATTTTATGCATAAAAATGCAATATAAATTTTCCAACAGATGATATTTCAACGAAATTGGAGGGTTGACGGTTAGGAGCCGCATCGCATGGCAATGAAGCTTGCATTATAATGCATAATAGGTGATAAATCCAAAAAACAATGGAGATAAAATGGCTGTTTCATTTCATAAAGAAGGGCAGGTCGCATATGTTGAAATCGACAATGCGCCAGTTAATGCAATCGGCATTTCAGTCCGCATGGGATTACTCGATGCAATCAAACAGATAAACCAACAAACCGATCTTGAAAGGGTGGTTCTTTCGGGCAAAGGGAAGCTTTTTGCTGCCGGTGCGGATGCTGGAGAATTTGACTCCCCGCCAGTTGAGCCACACYTGCCAGATGTACTTAATCAGATCGAAGATTCAAAAGTCCCATGGATTGCTGCTGCCCATGGAGCAGCTCTTGGTGCGGGTCTTGAACTGCTTTTAGCCTGCCGCTACAGGATCATATCACCWGACACTCAATTGGGTGCTCCCGAGGTAATATTGGGCGTCGTTCCAGGTGCCGGAGGAACCCAGCGTTTGCCACGGCTGATCGGGCTGAAACATGCGCTTGAAATGATTTCAATTGGTAAACCTGTTTCAGCAGATCGGGCGCTTGATATTGGGCTTGTTGACGAAATTGCGGAATCCCCGGTCGTTCATGCCAGTTCAGTGGAACTTGAAGAATTGGCAGGAAAAACCCTCATTTCCCAGATGCCAAACCCCAAAAACGATGCAGTGATATTTGAAGCTGCACGCAGCAACGCTGCGAAAAGAATGAAAAATCAGACAGCTCCGCAAACCGCAATAAATTTGGTTGAACTTGCAACTGAATTGCCCTTCGAAAAAGCTTTAAAGAAGGAGCGGGAAAGCTTTATAGAAATACGCCAAACAGATGAAGCAAARGCACTKCGRCATATYTTTTTCGCCGAACGYGCGGCACGYCKGCCAAAATGGCTYAAGGAAACCAAAGCTCAAAARYTGGATATGGTTGTTGTYGTYGGCGGYGGAAACATGGGAGCGGCAATCGCRTACGCATT
>JAESRU010000079.1 GCA_016764455.1 Hyphomicrobiales bacterium
AGATTGTCATTACATCGTTGGAGAGACGGTGGAGGGCATCGAATAGAGGGTACATCTGGGCACCCGGTAGTCCGTATATAATATCAACATCATGGTTCAGGACGGCGCGCACAATTGCTTCGCCGCCGGTCATGGTCTGGGGCATGCTTTCACCTTAGGTAAAATGTCGGGGCGCGTTTTGGCGCCCGATTCTGCCATAAAGTGTAACAGATGCTTTTGCTTTGACCATGGGGGCGCTGTGAAACCGATACTTATAAAGCCTGACAGGCTGGACCGAACCGGCATTCTGGGGATAAGAGACTGAGACAGAAATATTTACTAATAAAGGAATTCAGATGACCGATCATTACGCTCAGTACAAGGCTTTGAAGTTCAACCGCCCCGAAAAAGGCATTCTCGAAGTGATCATGTCCAACCCGGGCAGCCTGAATTCACTTGATCATGTCGGCCACAAGGAACTTTCCATGGTGTGGCGGGATATTGATACAGACAAGGAAACTTCTGTCGTCCTGCTCCGGGGCGAAGGCGGGGCCTTTTCAGCGGGCGGYGATTTTCAGCTTGTCGAAGACATGAAAAACAATTGGGAAGACCGTGCCCGTTCCTGGAAGGAAGCGGCCGATCTGGTTTACAACGTGATCAATTGCACCAAGCCGATCGTCTCGGCGATCGAGCGGGTTGCGGTTGGTGCCGGATTGGCGGCTGCTATGGTGTCCGACATTACAGTGGCCGGACGAACCGCCAAAATCATTGATGGTCATACCAGGCTCGGGGTTGCGGCGGGCGATGGCTCGGCAATTATCTGGCCGCTTTTGTGCGGCATGGCCAAGGCAAAATATTACCTGCTGCTTTGTGAAACCGTGACCGGCGAAGACGCCGAAAAAATGGGGCTGATTGCGGTATGTACCGATGACGACAAGGTTGTAGAAAAGGCGATGGAAATTTGCCGCAAACTTGCCAAGGGTGCACCGACCGCGATCAAGTTTACCAAGTATGCGCTCAACAATTGGCTGCGGTTGGCAGGCCCCACATTTGATGCTTCGCTTGCAGTTGAGATGCTCGGATTTACCGGCCCGGAAGTGGAAGAAGGCTTGAATGCCCTTCGCGAAAAGCGGGAACCAAATTTYGATATGGAATCACCGTTTTAGTCTGAACCGATTAAGTCTCTGGCCATTTCCCGGAGTTTTCCACGCTGGATTTTCTCGCCATTCGGGCCGAGCGATGTGGGGTAGGATTGCACCGGGATAATGGCCATTGGCACCTTGAACCCGGCCATCTGAGATTTGCAAAAATCCGTCAATGCGGCCTGATCAACGTCAGTGCCTTGCGGGATTATAAATGAAACCGCGCGCATACCGCGCCCGGTTTCAACCCCGACCGTTTGGCATTGTTCGATGCCCGTAAATTGCAAAATGCAATTGTCGATCTCGGCGGGGTTTACAAGAAATCCACCGAGGCGGAGGCTGTCGCCCATCCGCGCTTCAAAAATCATGCGACCATCCGCTGTGATGTGACCAAGGTCGCCGGTGCGCACAAATCCATCTTTTCCGATAGCGTCGCGTGTGGCTGCCTCGTTATCGAAATATTCGCTGAACCGACTTGGGCCTTTCAAATATAATTCGCCCGCGTTTCCAATCTCCAGAACATTGCCGGTTTCTGGGTCGCGAATTTCTGCCTGCGCCAGAGGATCTGTCAGGACGCCGCCTGCCAGCGCACGGTCTTCAACCGATGATTCCAAGGGTTGGCGCGCGTATAGCGCCTGGGTTTCGCTCATTCCATATAGCCCCACCATATGCAGGCCACCCGCCGCGCATTCGTTCACAAAGGAAACAGTGTCGGCGATACTGAAGGCGGCAAAGCCACACCATTTGATGCTTGCAAGGTCGTCCGGGTTTGCGGTCTCAACGATTTGGGTAAACATCTGGTCCGGGCCGTTGAATGTAGTGACATTCATATCGCGGATCAGGTTGACGGCATCTCCGGCATCAAAGGCGGGCATCARGATTGAMGGACAGCCCGCRGCAATTSCRGCCAGMGCYTGYGCCARSCCGAATGTRCCRCAMARSGGRAGCGCYTGYAGMARCATAKTSTCCGGRGCRTCATAGGCGARTGATTTGGMAACCGCRCGRGCRTGRTCRGCMAGSGAMTGCTGGGRATGGSWYACGAATTTTGGYTTGCTGGTGGTCCCRGAYGTTGTGAACAGGATGATTGGATCATCCGGCGACCCGTGATCGAATAAAGTCGTATCGCTGGAAAAAAGCTCGTTCTTGGTCGCATCACTATTCGTCGCAACAATCTGGTGCAGGCCGGATTTCGCCACCTCGGAAACGCCCGCAAGAATGCCGGTAAAATCTATGCCTTTGAAACCTGGCTCGAACACCAGTAATTCAGGCTTTGTACGCGCCAGAATGTCTTCGACCTCGGCGCTGCGAAACCGGGTATTGACGGCAACCACCAAGGCTCCGATCCGGGCCGCTGCAAATAGCCAGATCAACCAATCGGTACGGTTGGGTAGCCAAAGCGCGATTTTTTTRCCKCGCCCCATGCCYGCGTCRKYAAGYCCATGAGCCAGGCGCAGGCTTTCCTGTTGAAGCGTGGCAAATGTCATTGCTTGCCCCTCGTGCCAAAAGGCGATTGCGTCCGGCTGGATGCTGGCCTGTTGATCCAGAAGGCTGGCCAGAGTTGAAGAAGGTCTGTTTGTGGAAATCACATTCTGCTCCGCATTTGTTGATTGCCGGGACGCCGCAATCGGGGCATCCTGTCAGAAACAATGGGTCGGGCATAGATGCCCGGTTTTGGTTTTCAGAGGTCGGTATATRGCTAGCAATTATTTCGAGACACGGGAATTTGAATTGCGTCTGGTTCGCACCAAAGCGGCCATGGAAAAATCCGGGCTGGACCTTCTAGTATTGTGCGACCCCGCCAATATGGATTATTTGACCGGGTATAAAGGCTGGTCATTTTATGTGCCGCAATGTGTATTGGTTCATGTAAATGAAAATATTCCTCTCTGGATCGGCCGGTTGATGGATGCAGGCGCTGCCCGTTTGTCCACATGGTTGCCCGATAGCCACGTCATTCCTTATCCCGATCATTATGTGCAAAGCCGCGAGCGGCACCCGATGAATTTTGTCGCCGACCAGATCAAGGTACGCGGCTGGGACAAGGACCGGATCGGCCTTGAAATGGATGCCTATTATTTCTCCGGCCGGGCAGCGGATTGTATCCGCGCCGATTTGCCGAATGCCAGGTTCAGCGATTGCGACCATCTGGTGAATTGGGTCCGGATYATAAAATCCGAAGCAGAAATCGYCTTGATGAAGCAGGCTGGACAACTGGCCAAAGCCGGAATGCAGGCGGCGTTTGATCATATCCGCGAAGGCGTGCGCCAATGCGATGTGGTGGGCGAAATTTACAAAGCCGAGATTTCAGGGGTGCTGGAATTTGGCGGGGAATATACCGCCCTCTGCCCGATGTTGCCAACTGGCGAAGGGACCAGCACGCCGCATATCACCTGGTCGGAYGCTTTGTTCAAGCGCGGCGARCCGACAATTTTGGAGCTGGCCGGGTCCAGGCTTGGGTATCATGCACCGATCGCGCGGACGCTGCATCTTGGCCCGCCGCCACAAAAGCTCGCCGATACCGCAAAGATTGTGGTCGAGGGGCTTCACGCGGCCCTTGAAGCGGCGGTACCGGGGGCGTTGGCGGAAGAGGTTGAAGAGGCGTGGCGGGACGTTATTTCCAATCATGGATTGTCGAAAGAATCCCGGATCGGGTATTCGATCGGCCTTGGCTATCCACCTGATTGGGGCGAACATACGGTCAGCTTCCGGCCCGGTGACAAGACAATATTGCTGGAAAACATGACCTTCCATTGTATCCCCGGAATGTGGCTGGATGATTGGGGATTTGAGGTTTCAACCGCGTTCCGGGTCGGGGCTGCGGGGGCGGAGCCGTTTTATGATTTTCCAGAAGATTTGTTTGTGCGCGATTGATGAAATATCTGGACCCGAAACCTGATTATTTCGTGCGGCGAAATTTAAAACCAACAGCCGGGGTCTGGTCGCTTTGGGGGCTTGGCGTCGGGGCTGTAATTTCCGGTAATTTCTTTGGCTGGAATTTTGGCCTTGGAGCCGGCGGATTTGGCGGCATGGCCGGGGCGGTGGTGCTTCTGGCGTTCATGTATTTTTTCCTGATCCGCACAATGTCCGAATTGGCCGCTGCCATGCCTCACGCGGGTGGAGCCTATGGTTGGTGCCGGGCGGGGCTTGGGCCCGTTGGCGGGGTTATTGCCGGGTTCGCTGACAATCTGAAATACGTGCTTATCCCGGCGGTTATTATATTCACTCTAACCAATTATCTGGACCCGGTTGCCGACGATTGGCTGGGCATCAGCCTGCCCAATCCTGTATGGTGGGCGATCCTGTATCTGGTATTTACCGGGATCAATATTGCCAGCGCCCGCCTTGCATTTGTGGTCGCAATTATCCTGTCGCTTCTATCGCTCACGATCCTTGCTGTATTTTGGGCTGGCGCTTTGGCGCATCTGGATTTTTCCGAATGGGCGCTTAATCTGGATATCAATGGCGAAGAATTGTTTGATGGGGCTGGGCCGTTATTTCCATTTGGTATTGCGGGCATCGGGGCCGCCATTCCCTTTGCGATTTGGTTCTTTCTGGGTATCGAGCAAATCCCTCTTGCCGGTGAAGAAACCGTCGCCCCGGAGCAGACGATACCACGCGCCTTAAAAATTACATTCGCCACCCTCGTTGTGGCCGCAGTCCTGACACTAATATTGGTTGCAGGGATGGAACCGGGAGCAGCGATTATCGGCGTTTCAAACGAGCCGCTATTTGCCGGGTTTGAGATCATTTTTGAATACGGGATTAGCTACGCCATGTTGGCGTTTTTCGGAACAATCGGGCTGGTGGTGTCGTTTCACGCAATGTTGTTTGCTTGTGGGCGCAACATATTTGCTTTGTCGCGGGCGGGGTATCTGCCGAAATTCCTGTCCCTGACATTTGGCCGAACCAAGACCCCGGTGCTGGCGCTGATTGCCGGGTCAGCGCTCGGGTTTCTGGCCTGCGTCGCGATTGAATTCAGCGCCGCTCTGTTTGGCGGTTTGCCGGTCGGGACGATATTGCTGAATATGGCGGTATTTGGCGCGGTGATTGGCTATATCATGCAATCGCTGGCGTATCTTAAGCTTCGGCAGGTGGGTCTGGGCCAGCTCACCAAAACATCATCTGGAAAAGCCGGAGCACTTGTCGCCTTGGGGTTGGCGCTGTTGACATTGCTTTTCCTCTGGCTCAACGAGGATTACCGTCCGGGGYTGATCGGGTGTGTGATCTGGATCGGTGCCGGGCTGCTACATTTTGGCATTCATGCGCGTTACCGGCTGGTCAAATCGCCTGAAGAAGAATTTGCGCTTATGGTCCGAGAAAATTCAAAATCATGATTTCAAATCCAACCAAAACGGAAAGACTGCTTGAGACATTGATCGCCTTTGCGACCCTTAGCCGCGAGAGCAATCTCGATCTGATCGATTTTGTTGCGGATTATTTGTCGCGCCACAATGTGGTCGCGACGCGGGTCTTTAGCGAGGTTGGTACGCAGGCCAATCTTCACGCGATTATTGGCCCGGCGGATATTCCCGGTGTGATGCTTTCGGGGCATACCGATGTGGTCCCGGTGGCGGGGCAGGATTGGACCTCCGACCCGTTCGAGATGCGGGTTGCGGGCGACAAACTGACCGGGCGTGGTAGCGCCGACATGAAAGGCTTTATTGCGTCCGTGCTGGCAGCTGTTCCCGAAATGGTGAAGGCTGATTTGAAGCGGCCGATCCATCTGGCGTTTAGTTACGATGAAGAGGTGGGCTGTATCGGCGTGCGCCGGTTGATCGATATGTTGCAGGATGTGACCCCGAAACCGGCCTTTTGTATCATTGGTGAACCGACCGGGATGCGGGTGGCGACAGCGCATAAGGGCAAGGTTTCGGGCGAGATTATCTGCACGGGAAAAGCCGGGCATTCAAGCCTGCCGGCGGAAGGTGTCAACGCGATTTATCTGGCCGGTGAAATGCTTGGTGCGCTCAGAGAGTTACAGGCGGAGATCATTGAGGAGACCATTCCTGATACTGATTATCTGACACCGTATTCGAGTGTCCATGCCGGAATAATCAAAGGCGGCGTTGCGTTAAATGTTATTCCAGATGAATGCCGGATCACTTTTGAAATACGCCAACGCCCTGAAGATGATCCGGAGAAATTGCTGGACCGGCTGCGGGAAAAGGCGGCCCATATCGTGGATCATTGGGGCCACCCGGATGCCGGGATTGAGATTAGAATCGCGACCAATTATCCGGCTTTTTCCACACCGCTTGATCATGAAGCGGTGCGGTTTGTTACCGGCTTGACCGGTGACAATGATTTGCGCAAACTGGATTTTGGTACCGAGGCCGGGTTGTTCCAGCGCGACCTCGGGGTATCTGGCGTTGTCTGTGGACCTGGCGATATTGCGCAAGCGCACAAGGCGGATGAATTTGTCACCCGCGACCAGCTTGGGAAATGCGACTTATTTTTGGAAAAACTGATCGCGGCTTTATCCTAGCCTTTCGCTCCGGCGCGTTGTTGCTGGAAAAAGAACGATGCTTTTTTGGGCAATTCGGGCCGCTGTAATTCATTTTCCGTACAGCGAATGCGCCCGGTTTCCACGCCCGCAACAATATCCCCCTGAAACCGATTGGGCACTGGGTTTGGACTGAGCATTACAGCGTCTTCCGCCGTATAAACACATATATAGAGTGTGCGCGGTTGGTCGGATTTATTGGCAGCTGAGCCGTGTAGTAACCGGGTATGCATCAAGCAGACCGCACCAGGGGGACCGGTGCAAGACACGATTTTT
>JAESRU010000080.1 GCA_016764455.1 Hyphomicrobiales bacterium
AGGACTTTACCAAAGGCCTGATCAACACCCTCGAAACTGGTGCAGGTAACCTGACGCCGGCTGACACGAACCTTGAAGGTGCCAACCTGTTGGCCCTCCAGACCCGTCAGCAGCTCTCGTCAGTGGCTCTGTCGCTCGCATCTCAGGCAGACCAGAACGTACTTCGTCTTATCGGTTAATCCGACTAGACATAAACGCTTCAAGGCGGCGGGATTTCGGTCCCGCCGTTTTTTTATGCGCTATTTCACCCACAAGTCGGCTGCCTTATTCAATGCTATGGTCAAATTTATGATTCGGTTGGGTTTGGGATAAGCGGAAATGGCACTGAAAGTAGAATTAAAACCCGGTGAGCGAATGATCATCGGCGACAGCATCATCACCAATGATGATCAACGCACCCGCCTCTATATTCAGGGAAATGCGCCTATTCTCCGGGAAAAGGACATTATGACTCCGGAAGCCGCTAATACGCCTGCAAAAAAGGTCTATTTGGCGGTTCAGTTGATGTATCTGGACAAAAAGCCCCAACGCCATCACCAGACATATTTTGAATTAATCAACGAATTAATGACCGCAGCCCCCAGTATGTTGCCACATATTGAGCGTATAAATAATAAGATATTAACGGATTCACTCTACAAAGCATTGAAAGAGGCAAAGGCACTTGTGGCCTACGAAGGAGAATTAATTCAAAATGCATCAGGCAGCCGCCGCTTATGAGCGTACGTCACGGGCAACGATATCACCGCGGCAACTTGAATCTTCTCTTCTGAACAAAGCTGCTGCCAAGTTGCAGATAGTCAAAGATCAATGGCCAGCAAGCAGCACCGAGCTTTATGAAGCGCTGTATTATAACCGCAAGCTCTGGACCGTCCTCACCACTTCGGTTTCAAAAGTGGAAAATCCTCTACCGGACATGATCAAGGAAAATATCCTGAATCTCGGGATATTCATTTTTGATCGCACCATACACGTACAGCTGAACCCGGACGCAGACAGTCTCGACATCCTGATCAATATCAACCGCGAAATCGCTGCAGGTCTTCAGCAAGGATCCTGATTTAGGTTTGAAATGAATAAAACGCCCCGCCGAATAATCTGCGGGGCATTTTTTATGGCAATTTGCCGGGAAATCGGTTCCCTAGATAAAGTTCACCAGTGACAATTGTGAAATCATGCTGGTTACCTGCAAGCTCGCCTGTAACCGGGTCTGCAAGGCCAGGATGTGCACTGCAATTTCCTGAATATCTGAATCTTCCCGCTCGCTGATCAGAGTTGCAGCAAGATTTGCCGCCACGATGTGACGCTCAGAAGTTAATTTCAATGTCCGCGCGGTGACTGCCAGATCAGCCGCGATGTTAGCCGGGCTCTGGTCACCTGGCGGAAAATCAAGCGCCCGGCCAGTCCGTATTGTCAAAGCCGCGTAACGCTCGCTGGCATTGGGGTCGGTCTCATCAAAATTCAGCGTCGCCAGCACCGCAAGATTTTGTATCAGGTTCACCAAACCCTCTTCGTCTGCCCGTGTCCCGTAATTCAAGGTAACGGAATCATCGATTTTCGCTTTTGCGCTTTGTCGTGCCGGTTGGCTGCTATCGTCGCCCGTATACCAAATCACCGTGTCGGCCGCTGTGCCCGCTACAAGTCCTGTTGCAGAATCAAACGGCGGGCCACCAACGCGCTGAGGTGGAGTTGTATTATTGCCCGCAAAAAATTCCTTTGACGCTGTCAGCGCCGACGCTGCTTCAAGGTGGGTCGCGGCAAACCGCTCAACGGCTGAACCGAGCGACGCTTCAAAGTTGGTTGCTGTATCTGTTGCCGTGGCGCCAATGACAAACTCGCCATCAAGCGCCGGGCCTGACGCCCGTGCGGTCATGGTCAAAATCTCTTCGCTGCCATCCGGCATCGCTAGCCTGATGCTGATCTGATCGCCGTCAGCAGGTAAAGGAGCACCAAAGGCCACACTCACCGTTGCGGGCACACCTGTTGGACCAGTTACCTGACCTGCCGGCAGGCTATTCGTGACATTGACGAATTTCATCCCGAACGGGAGCCCGGCAAGCTCTTCACTGAGTGTGACATTGGTGCCAGAATTATTGATTGCCATCCGACCTCGTCCATCGGCTCCCAGATCAGCCGCACGGCGCTCGCTGACAAGCTGGTTCAAGCCTGCTCTCGGACCATTGCCATTCAACATGGTATCGACATCAACAACAGGTTTCCCATCAGAATCCCGACCGCCAAAAATATGACGCCCATTCACATCTGAATTCAACAGTGCCACCATTTCATCCAGCGACGTTTGTGCCGTGCGCTGGGGAATGGTCTTCTTGCCGTCGACGAGGTCAAACGTCGAATTAAAAAAATCTGTTTTCGTAAACGAAGAAATTTCCGCAAACCGCTCAACGGTCTGCAAGCCAATCTTGAGCTGCACATCCACATTCTGGATGATGCGCTGATAACTGTTTATGGCGCTGGTTTCCGCGCGCATGGAAAGAATGGTCAGCCGCGCAGTTCCATTCAACCCGCCGTAGGTTTCAGCAATTTTTCCGGTACCAAGCTGGCGCTGCAAATCCAGCAACTGGTTTCGCGTGTTCATTAAGTCACGAACCAGACTGGATGATAAATTGACGGATGAAATTGCCATCTGACGGCCTCTAAATTTGCAACAAGATTTGGATTATTTCTTCAACTGCCTGCATGATCCGGGCATTCGCAGCGTAAGCATTTTGCAACACCAATAAGTCTGAAAGTTCTTGATCGAGGTTCACACCGCTGTCGCTCCTGATCCGCTCATTGAGCGCGGTCGCAACAATTTCCCGGGATTCATTTGCCCGCACTGCGTCGGACGCCTGTGCCGCCTGAAAATTAATTACCCGTTGCAAGTAACTTCCCGGCGTTCCTTCAAAGGGTGAGTTGGCAGAACCAATACTGCCTGCTGACGAAAATTCAGACGTTGATGACATCAACCGGTCCACCAGATAAAGCACCCGCGCCGGGTCTCCACTGCCAGTTTGCGGCGATATTGAACTGATAACCAACCCTGTTGGGTCCGCCAGCAATGCGGCACTAACTGTAATCCTGCCGGCATAGCCACGTTTCTGTGGGCCATTATCCAGACTATCAGAATATGCCRGACCAACGCCGCTAAGATCCGTGAAAAACGGCAATGCCAACCCTTGGCCCGTGAGCGCTGTTGCCGTTGTGCGCACATTCAACGAGGAGATATCCGTTAAGTTGGGCACGCCGTCATCAAGGACAACCAGATTGCTTCCAGACAGGGTCATGGACACATTTGGCCCAATAGCCGCATCCATGGCCGCCACTGCGCCAGCGAGACCGCCAGAAAAATCAATGCCAAATACCAGATCATTGGGGTTAGCGGTAACATTGGCTGCCAATGGAAGCTGGCTTGGATCATCAACCCGRATGAATGTGTARGTYTGSGTATTGCCGGATRYCGTATCKASYACATCMASGGAAATACGGTCACCGGAAATCATGGCGCTGATATCAGCTTCAAACCCAACACTGGCGCCAGATGTTGCAGCCGTACCTGCCGTATTTATGCTGGAGAGCGTCAGCGCCAACGCGCTTGCAAATTCATCCAGCTGGGCCTGGGCTTCGACTAGAATATCATCGCGCAGCGCGGTGTAGGCGGCAATTTCACCAGAGCGAATCACACCATCTTGAAGCAGATCGAAGCTGAACCCGTTTTGACCCGTTGCGATGATGGTACCGACACCCCGTTGCGCCGGATCGGTACTATAAAGCGTATTCGCCGTTATCGCCCCGCGCCCGTCAAACTGAAATTTCGTGGCGGTGCCGTCAAACAGCGATGTTCCGCTTTCGGTAAAAATCGATATGGAGCCATTTTCGCGCGGTATCACGCGGATATCCATAAGGTTGGCGAGACGGTCAACCTGGCGATCGCGTTCATCAAGAAGATCAACCGGGAGCGTGCCTGCAGCGCTTAATGAAATAATTTGTGCATTCACACGCTCGATCTGACCAAGCGCATCATTCATTTCATTTACAATACTGGAAAGAGCGCTGTCTGCTTGCGCCCGCATTAACTGAATGTCGTTGGATGTTTGATTGAGCATCTGCGTCAATGCTTGCGCATCACGCAGAACAGTTTGTTGTAAAATCGTGGAATCCGGCGTTGCCGACAGCTCGGTCAGGGAGGCCGTAAACTGGTTGTAGACCGCATCAAAAGCAAAATCAGATCCGGGAATTCCGAACATCTGATCAACCCTGGACAAAAACCCACTAAGAATTGACGAGTTCGCCAATGCAGAATTTGCGAGACGCGATTCCCGCTGCAATAGCGCGTCCAGCTCGCGGGTAATGGAAGCTTGCCGAACACCCGACGATTGCCCGTTTGTCAGCAGCGACTCGCGGACCAGGCTCTTTCGGGTATATCCCGGCGTATCTGCGTTCGCGACATTGCGTGCAACTAGCTCAAGAGCCGCTTCTGTTGTCCGCAAGCCGGAAAGCGCAGTACTGAGAACGCCACCAAGTCCCATCGTATTTTTCCTTTAAATGAGGCCAGAATTTTCTGCCTGAACCTCACCAATTGCCTGCCAAAAAGAAATCCTGTTAGGCAGGCAGAAAACGCGGCAAATTCTGTGTCGCGCCAGGAACCAAATCAACGAACCATATTCAGAGCTTCTTGAAGCATCTCATCGCTGGTCGCGATGACCCGGGTACCTGCCGAATAGGCCTGCTGGGTCACGATCAATTTTGTGAACTCGTCGGCAATATCGGTATTTGACCCTTCAAGAGACTGACCAGTGATACTGCCCAACGCACCAAGAATGGCCGCGCCACTTTCCTGGGTCGCGCCAAACGCGCCGCCATCCAGTTTCTTCAAGGCACCGTCGGCGTTAAAACTGGCAAGTGTCACCTGGGCAATGGAGAGCGTTTGGCCATTTGTGTAGGACGCCGTCAGACGGCCCCCATCACCAAGACCAACACCAACCAATTCGCCAGCCGCAAAACCGTTTTGGGAAAGATCGGTAACCTTGGTAACCCCGTTAGGATCTGCAAATTGCGTTATGCCACCCGCTCCGTGATCAAGTGTAATAGCCCCAAGGTTGGTGCCATTGACTGTAAGGGCCGCAATTGAAACGGACGGAATGGCRGGGCTAAGCTGGCCGTTGCTCCCAAACACATAATCCGTGCCCACATTGCGCCAAGCCGGATTGGCACCCGTTGCCGTTGAGTTTTCCAAATAAAACAGGTTCCAGGTATCTGCGCCACCATTCGGCACATCAGCCGTTTTGGCCCAACGCAACTGAACATTCACAGGTGCGCCAGCTGCATCAAATGCTGTCACCGCGCCCCCGGAAATCGATTGCCCGAGAAAATCATCTGAATCATCAGCTCGCACAAAACCCACACCCGCAACGGTCGGATCGTTGTTGAACGACCCCAAACTCAACAATTCACTACCCGGCACAAGCGGATCTGAATTYGARGTCAGYGGAATSGAWGCCAGATTGGCGCGATAATCAATTTCTGTWGTGGCTYTGGCCGGGAGAAAATCGTTGGTCACCCTGAYRAYAGACGGCAGRCTRCCGMTRCTRTTKCCGGTTTGMGGATCGATYGGRATCCCCTTGAGAWAATATCCSGTGCCATTCACCAGAAAGCCRTTYYGGTCCAGYTCAAAATCCCCRCGCCTTGTRTAGCGGTCGATRCCGGAAAAAAKYGGCGCGCCATCGGCAAGGCCGCTTYTTGGCTCAACGATAAAATACCCGTCACCCGAAATCGCCATATGGGTATCGATGGTTGAATTGGTAACATCACCTTCCACCGTGTTGGTGGCACGTGAAAAAGCGATAACATTGCCAGCCGCTTGTCGCTTCGGCGGTGAATCCGGAACCAGATCGGCAAACGAGGTATCCGTCCGCTTGAAACCAATGGTCTGAGAATTGGCGATATTCCCAGAAATATGTTCAAGCGCAAAAGACTGCGCCCTGAGACCACTGATTGCCGTGGTCATTGCCCCGAAAATACCCATTCAATTTCTCCTCGTTCAACACAAACGGTCGTTCACACGGACCGGAATCTTCCTGAACCAATGAGCAACCTCCGTGCCAACCAGCCGAATCGTTTGTTTTCAATGGGTTAAAGGGAAGGCAAAATTGATAAAGCGATTCACACCCGGCAACAAACTCTTCCCAAGCGGCATCATTTGCCTAGCAACACACCATATTGCGAACCGCGCGACGGGCCTGTAGGTTGCAGRCTTGATCTCAGMAAAAACNTGGAAWTCAGCATGAAGTTCGAGGGTACAAAAGACTATATCGCCACAGAAGACCTGCGGGTTGCGGTCAACGCAGCCATAACCCTGGAACGGCCGTTGCTGATCAAGGGCGAGCCTGGTACTGGCAAAACCGTTTTGGCACACGAAGTCGCCGACGCACTGGGGCACGACCTGATCACTTGGCACATCAAGTCCACCACCAAGGCACATCAAGGTTTGTACGAATATGATGCCGTAACCCGACTTCGCGATTCTCAGCTTGGTGTCGAAGGCGTCAAGGATGTCAAAAATTACATCAAGCCCGGCAAGTTGTGGGACGCCTTCAAGGCGAAAGAACGGGTCGTTCTCTTGATCGATGAAATCGACAAGGCCGATATCGAATTTCCCAACGATTTACTGCTTGAACTCGATCGGATGGAGTTTTTCGTTTACGAAACCGGAGAGACAATCGCCGCCGACAAACGGCCCATCGTGATTATTACGTCAAACAATGAAAAAGAATTGCCGGACGCTTTCCTGCGTCGCTGCTTTTTCCATTACATAAAATTCCCTGACACCGACACCATGCGCGAAATTGTTGATGTCCATTTTCCAAATCTCAAAGACAGGATGCTGCGCGAAGCAC
>JAESRU010000129.1 GCA_016764455.1 Hyphomicrobiales bacterium
ACCGTTGCAGCGGCTTTCAAACGTGACCGGCGAATTGCAGGAAGGGATCATGAAGACCCGGATGCAGCCGATCGGAAATGCCTGGCAGAAATTGCCGCGCATCGTTCGCGATCTGTCGAAGGATCTGGACAAGAAAATTGAACTTGTCATGAAGGGTGCTGACACAGAACTTGACCGTCAGGTGCTCGAATTGATCAAGGATCCGCTGACCCATATGGTCCGGAATTCTGCCGATCACGGGTTGGAAACAACCCAGGGTAGAATAGATGCGGGTAAACCTGAGGTCGGAGAAATCCTGCTCAGTGCCTACCATGAAGGCGGCCATATCATCCTTGAAATCTCCGATGATGGTCGTGGGCTGAATACAGAAAAGCTGAAAGCCAAAATCATCCTGAATGGATTGGTTACGGAAGATGAAGCGGACAAACTGACCGACGCCCAGATCCACCGCTTTGTTTTCAATGCCGGTCTTTCCACTGCCGAGAATGTTACCAGCGTCTCCGGCCGTGGTGTTGGCATGGATGTGGTGCGCTCCAATATCGAATTGATCGGCGGCACCGTTGATCTCAAATCGGTGGAGGGGGTTGGCACAACATTTTTCATCAAAATTCCGCTGACATTGGCAATTGTCTCCGCGTTGATTGTTGAATCAAGTGGCGAGAAATTCGCTTTGCCGCAACTCAGTGTCGTTGAACTGGTTCGGGCGCATCGGGATTCCGAACACCGGATCGAAATGATCAAGGATACCGCTGTATTGCGGCTCAGAAACAAATTGCTGCCGCTGGTTCATTTGTCGACATTGCTCGAGCTTGAACAAAAGCGGCCTAACGGCGCTGATATTATTGATCTTGCGTCCGAGCGCGCGGCTGTGGCTGAAGCTGCGTTGGGGGCAGCGGATCAACAGGAAGATGCATCAGCGGGCAAAGCAATTGCCATCAATGAGGATGCTGAGCATCCACGTGAAGATGTTGAGAATGCTTTCATCGTAGTCACGCAGGTTGGCCCGCAAAATTTCGGGATCGTCGTTGATCAGGTGTTCCACACGGAAGAAATTGTGGTCAAACCGATGTCCACGATGCTGCGGGACATTTCCATGTTTTCCGGCAACACCATTCTTGGTGATGGTTCTGTGATCCTGATTGTYGATCCAAATGGATTGGCCCAGGCGGTCTCATCAGAGATTTCAGACGAAGAAAACAACAAAAACGACGCGTCCGTAAGCGAAACGGATCAGGATGAACCGATTTCAATGCTGCTCTTCAAAGTAGCTGGTGGTGAACCGAAAGCGGTTCCGTTGTCACTGATTACACGACTTGAAGAAATCAAGGTCAGCGATATCGAATATGCCAATGGCRGTTATATGATCCAGTATCGTGGCAAGTTGATGCCGCTGGTATACGTCAATTCAGATGGCAAGCCCAAAGAAGAAGGTACCCAGGCGCTTTTGGTCTTTGCCGACAATGAACGGACCATGGGGATCGCTGTTGATGAGATTGTAGATATCGTTGAAGAGAAACTCGATATAGAGATTTCCAGTAGTCAGGAAGGAACCCTTGGGTCTGCACTGATCCAGGGCAAGGCTACTGAAATTCTGGATATTGGCTATTATCTGCCTCAGGCATTTGCAGATTGGTTCCAGCGTCAGGAATTTGACCAGAATAAATTCTGCAARAARATCCTKCTTGTTGATGACAGCGCATTTTTCAGAAACATGCTGACGCCGGTGCTYAAAGCTGCCGGGTATGCGGTWACSGCRGTTGAWTCWCCTGRTCACGCRYTYGCYCTTTGCGAAGAAGGYGTGATGTTCGAYATYATTGTCAGCGACATTGAAATGCCTGACATGAACGGCTTTGAATTTGCCGAGAAAGTACGCGCAGGCGGAAGTTGGTCTGAAACCCCGATTGTTGCTTTGTCGTCCCATTGTTCACCAGCCGCTTTAGAGCGCGGTCGCCAGGCAGGTTTCCACGATTATGTAGCGAAGTTTGATCGTGAAGGCCTGATCGAGGTGCTTGGTCAAAGTCATAAAGCAGTGGGAGAAGCGGCATGAACCACAACCTTAAAAATTCCACTGAATTCATGACCATGAAGATTGGTGGCCAATTGTTTGGCTTGGCGATCAACCGGGTTCAGGACGTATTCACCCCTGACAAAATAACCCGAATTCCCTTGTCCAGCCCTGAAATTGCCGGTGTGCTCAATCTGCGAGGCCGGATTGTAACWGTCATTGATATGCGGCGGCGGCTTCAGCTTCCGGATCGTGGATCGAACCATGGCTGCATGGCGGTTGGCATCGAAATAGGCAACGAATCCTACGGTCTTCTCATTGATTCAGTGGGCGAAGTGCTGCGGTTGAAAGACGCCGATATAGAATCGAACCCGGCCAATTTAGACCCCTGCTGGGCCTTGGTTTCAGGCGGAGTTTACCGTCTTGAAGGTGAATTGCTTGTCGTCCTGGATGTTGACCGGGTGCTCAATATTTCAAAAGAATCTGTAGCTGCGTGACGAATTTAGAATTTGGAGAAATGATCATGAAAACCTGCCTTGTCGTCGATGACAGCAATGTAATCAGAAAGGTTGCGCGGCGCATCCTTGAAGAGATGAATTTTGAAATTGATGAAGCAGCTGACGGCCAGGAAGCGCTTGATAAATGCCGCCAGGGGATGCCGGATGTGATCCTGCTCGATTGGAATATGCCCGTCATGGACGGCATGGATTTCCTCATCGCCTTGCGCCAGGAAGAAAATGGCCAGGCGCCAAAGGTGATCTTTTGCACCACGGAAAATGACGCCGGGCATATCATGAAGGCGATGCGGTCAGGGGCCAACGAATATATCATGAAGCCCTTTGACAAAGAGATTTTTGAGGCCAAGTTCAGCGAAATTGGCCTGATCTAACAACTGTTCGACGCGAGTAAGTTTGGTATGCGTATATGAGTGACACTGCACAATTGGCCCCTGCGCCAGCCATCGACCAAAAAAATATCAAGGTCATGCTTGTTGACGATTCTGTCGTCATCAGAGGGCTTTTGTCGCGATGGCTGTCTGAAGAAGATGGCATAGAAGTGATCGCTTCCCACAGAAACGGTGAATTTGCGGTCAAGGATATCGTGAACGCGGATCCTGATATTGTGGTGCTGGATATTGAGATGCCGATTATGGATGGCATGACGGCGTTGCCGCTGTTGCTCAAATTGAAACCATCTGTCTCTGTAATTATGGCTTCAACCCTGACCGGGCGAAACGCTAAAATCAGCATGGAAGCATTGGCGCTTGGGGCAAAGGATTACATACCGAAACCGAGCGGCAATCACGGGGTCACCACATCAGTTGAGTTTCGCCGCGACTTGATCGCAAAAGTGCGCGCGCTTGGCGATAGCGGCCTCCGCCGYGCCAAAACSWTTGCYYRWCCAGCKAYYGCKCARCCTGCAAGNNCTNYMSSRSCRGCRCCTGYYGCAMYAGGYGMAGRYTTTAGYYTKCGMCCGATACAGCGTGTCCGGCCACAAATTCTGGCYATTGGTTGTTCAACSGGYGGGCCAACGGCGTTGCGKGAATTYATGACACCGGAAYTGGTGAGCGCCATGCGCCASGTGCCRATTGTATTGACCCAGCATATGCCRGCRACRTTTACCGCYATTCTGGCGGAACAATTGGGCGTCCARACGGGGCTTCAAGCYGGYGAAGGGGTRGAYGGTGAAAYYCTGAAACCKGGTCACCTTTATGTRGCGCCKGGTGCSAAACATATGCTGYTSGCKGGMRYCGGTGCYGRTACCCRTATTGTYCTTGAYGATGGCCCRATGGTCAATTTCTGCAAACCGGCRGTMGAYCCWTTGTTTGGTGCMGTTTCCNAAKYCTTTNGGCRACAARGTKCTYGCKGTCATTCTCACCGGAATGGGAGATGACGGGGCGAGGGGCGCTGAAATTATTGCCGATAATGGCGGCAATGTTTTKGCCCAGGATGAAGRAACCTCGGTTGTCTGGGGTATGCCGGGGGCGACAGCACGACGGAATATTTGCGCCGCCGTCCTTCCACTCAAAGAATTAAGTAAACGTACTGCGTCAATCCTTGGAGGCAATTTCGGATGACACCGCAAGACCGCGACTATTTGCATGCTATTCTCAAGGAAAAATCCGGCCTCGTACTGGTTGGCGAAAAAGATTATCTGCTGCAGAGCCGCTTGATGCCTGTTGCACGTCGTCACGGGATGGAATCTGTGAGCGAGCTGGTCGCCAAAATCCGCATGCCTGGCAACAACGGCATCGTCAATGATGTTACGGAAGCCATGACGACGAATGAATCGTTCTTTTTCCGCGACAAGACCCCGTTTCTGCATTTTACCGAAACGATGATGCCTGARCTTTTGAAAAGTCGTGCAAGCACRAAGAAATTACGGATATGGTGTGCGGCAGCGTCAACCGGCCAGGAGCCCTATTCGCTTGCAATTTGTCTGAAAGAAATGTCAGAGCGGCTTGCCGGGTGGAAAATCGAAATTATCGGGACAGATTTATCTGCCGAAGTAATCGAGAAAGCAAGATCTGGCCTGTACAGCCAGTTTGAAGTACAGCGCGGGCTTCCTATCCATATGCTCACCGGGTATTTCACTCAAGCAGGGGATATGTGGCAAATCGATTCATCGATTCGCGCCATGGTCACCTACAAAGAATTCAACCTGTTGGGAAGTTTTGCCGCGCTCGGAAAATTCGACATCGTGTTTTGCCGCAACGTGTTGATCTATTTCGATCGACCCACCAAGGCAGAGGTTCTTGACCGGGTTGCCAATCAAATGAATCCGAACAGCTATCTTGTGCTTGGTGCGGCTGAAACTGTTCTCGGTCTTTCGGACAAATATGGCGCGGTTGCGGAAAAACGTGGCCTTTATGAAGTCAAGAGCAATGATGCTGCAAGCCTTGGTGGCGGCTCAATTGTAAAACCGGCTTTTGTTCCGCGATCTGTAATTTCAGGTGCTGCTTGAGCAAATAATGGTTGCTAGTTGACCGTGCCAGGCACACTGAGATCACCTGAGGCAATATCAAATACGTCCGTGATACACAAAAGCGGCGTGTGGATATTGGCGTTAATTCGCAAAGCGGACGTTACGCCGTCATAGGACGCGCCCTTAAGAATATAAGAAAGCCTGTTGGCCGCGCGTGCGGTCTGGTTTGGTGAGCAGGCAATAAAAAACCCGCAAGGTTGATCCTGCGGGTTTTTTATATTCTATTTTAGCAACAATCAGGCAGAGGCCTGCATCGGAGTTCTCATTTCGCCTTCTTCCGGGTCGCGCAACACGTAGCCGCGTCCCCATACCGTTTCGATATGGTGACTGCCGYCYRWKGCWKCWGMRAGTTTYTTGCGRAGYTTGCAGATGAAAACATCGATGATCTTGAGTTCAGGTTCGTCCATGCCGCCATAAAGGTGGTTCAGGAACATTTCCTTGGTGAGGGTTGTGCCCTTGCGCARGGAAAGAACCTCAAGCATCTGGTATTCTTTGCCGGTCAGGTGAACWCGCTGGCCGTTGACTTCAACGGTTTTGGTATCAAGGTTCACCTTGAGATCACCGGTTGTGATGATCGACTGGGCGTGGCCTTTGGAGCGGCGCACAATGGCGTGGATGCGGGCGACCAGTTCGTCTTTATGGAACGGTTTGGTCATGTAGTCGTCGGCACCTACGCCGAGACCGCGCACCTTGTCTTCGATMCCGGCCAGGCCGGACAAGATCAGGATCGGGGTYGTAACCTTGCTGACACGGAGCGTYTTCAGAACTTCATAGCCGCTCATGTCTGGCAGATTAATATCGAGAAGGATGATGTCGTAATCGTACAAYTTGCCGAGGTCGACACCCTCTTCACCCAAATCGGTGGTGTATACTTTAAAACTTTCAGACTGAAGCATCAACTCGATGCTCTGCGCTGTGGCGCTATCGTCCTCAATCAATAATACTCGCATGCCAATCCCCTTCTGTCTGGCCTCTTCTGGCCTACTGAGACGCACGGCACATGGCGGTGATGCGTCTGAACCTTACTGGTTAATACGAGTTAAGACGCTACGCTGAATTGGTTAACAAAATCTAACAACTACGGGTTAAACGCTGATACTAAACTTTAGCGAAATTTGGCGAAAAACCGCCGATTTCGTCAACAAACCAAAGCTGAGTGATTAAACAATCGGGTCTTGATCCCCGTTAAGTGGCATGTTTCGTGCCATTGCGAATCACCTATTAACCTTTGTTAGCAAGTTCGGAATCCCGGACGCAAGCGCTAATGCTTCAGAAGGCCCATTTGGGGCATTTAGGACACATTTTTGCTCTGTTTGGCCGATCAACCCGACTGTCATGGCAAACTTTAACACCTCGTTAACCATACCGACCCAAAGTCCAGAAACAGCGGATTTTTGACCTATGGGGACCCYGTTTGCTTGCATTGACAGAAGAAATTGCCGGCCTTAGCGCAACCAGCATCAGCGGCAAAGTGGCGGCCATTCGTGGTCTCATGATCGARGTTGCGGGTCCGGTCCATGCCATGAGCATCGGGTCGCGGGTGGAAATTATTGTTCCAATGGCACCGTCGATTGCATGCGAGGTGGTAGGTTTCCGCGGCGACATGGCGCAATGCATGCCGTTTGGTTCGCTGCAAGGGGTCCGGCTTGGGTGTCGGGTCAACGTGGAATCTTCGGTTCAGTCTGTATATCCATCAAATGCCTGGCTTGGTCGGGTGGTGAATGCCATGGGTGAGCCGCTTGATGGCAAGGGGCCTTTGGAAAAAGGGCCGCAGGCTGTGCCGCTCAGAAATGCACCGCCGGCTGCGCATACCCGCAACCGGGTCGGCGCGCCGCTTGATCTTGGTGTTCGGGCGCTGAATACGTTTATTACCTGCTGCCGGGGGCAGCGGATGGGGATTTTTGCAGGTTCGGGTGTCGGTAAATCGGTTTTGCTTTCAATGCTGGCGCGCAATACCGCAAGCGACGTTTCAATTGTCGGGCTAATCGGTGAGCGGGGCCGGGAAGTTCAGGAATTCATCGAAGACGATTTGGGGCCAGAAGGGTTGGCGCGTAGTGTTATTGTGGTGGCAACGTCTGATGAAGCCGCGTTGGCGCGCCGTCAGGCTGCCTATCTGACACTTTCCTTGTCTGAATATTTCCGCGATCAGGGCAACGATGTGCTCTGCTTGATGGATAGTGTCACCCGGTTTGCCATGGCGCAGCGGGAAATTGGCCTTTCCACCGGCGAGCCACCGACCACCAAAGGGTATACGCCAACCGTCTTTACGGAATTACCCCGATTGCTCGAGCGGGCGGGCCCTGGAACAAATAATGGATCAATTACCGGATTGTTTACCGTTCTGGTGGAAGGTGATGATCACAATGAACCCATTGCCGATGCGGTGCGTGCCATTTTGGACGGCCATATCGTGATGGAACGGGGGATTGCGGAGCGGGGACGCTTTCCGGCAATCAATGTGCTGCGGTCTGTTTCCAGGACCATGCCGGACTGTGTTGCGGAGGAACACCGCGAAACAATCATCCGGGCCAGGGAATCGATGGCTGTTTATGAGGATATGGAGGAGCTGATCCGGCTTGGGGCTTATCGCAAGGGTTCAGACCCGCTGGTTGACCGTGCAATTGAATTGCGGCCCGGTCTCGAAGCGTTTCTGGGACAGACCAAGAGAGACCAGACGACCATTGAAGAAGGGTATCAACGGCTCGCCGAGATACTTGATGACACGGGCAACGATCAAAATGATCTTCCCCAGCCCTAACGGGCCTGAAGGAGTTTGAGTGATGAAGTCGCGTAAAAGCTTAATTCGGTTGAAGCGTTTCCAGGTTGACGAGAAGCGCCGACAGGTCTCCGATATTGAATCGATGATTGCTGATTTCCAGAAAATGTCCGGTGAACTGGATATGCAAATTAAAGCCGAACAAGAGCGTTCGGGGATTGATGATGTCACACATTTTGCGTATCCGACCTTCGCCAAGGCAGCGATGCAACGGCGCGACAATTTGCTGACGTCTGTTGAAGAGCTGAATATCCAGCTTGCTACGGCGCAGGGCGAACTTGGCGGTGCCTTCGAAGAGCTCAAAAAAATTGAGCTTATGGAAGAAAAAGAAGGCGAGCGGGTTCGTGCTGAAGAAATGGCCAAAGATCAGGCCAGCATGGACGAAATTGGTTTACGGGTTCAGCCTGTTTAAGGTCTATTTCGCTCACGGCTAATCCGCGCTTTGCGCGGGCCTACGCGGGTGCGGCGCATAAGCGCCGGGCTCCGTTCGGAGCCGTCTGTTTCTGTTGGGAAACAGAAACAGTTTGGTTTTTACCGTTCTACACATTGCGCGGGTGTCTGTTTTCGCTCACGGCTGTTCCGCGCTTTGCGCGGGCCCATGCGGGTGCGGCCCATGAGCGCCGGGCTCCGTTCGGAGTCGTCCGTTTCTGTTGGGTAACAGAAACGGTTAGTCCTTCACCGTCAGAAAATTAGTTTATTTGATCCGGTATTTTGCCAGAGCTTCGTATGCGGGTGTTGCCTGTTCGGCTATGTCCGCCAGATGCGATGGCAGGTCTGACCGCGCCGTGTCGTCGCGTGGTGGCGTGAACCGGGTCGATTTCTCTACTGCATTATACCAATGAGACGCCCAAACTCCGTCGCTCTCGCGCAATCCTGGTGGCCATGTCATCATTGCTGGATCAAAGGCGAAGCCGAAAGCTGTGCAAAGTCCTGACAACAGGGTTTCCGGGTCAGCCAACACGTCATTTGCGTCAATAACCGGCGGTGCCTTGCCCAGCCGGTCGGCGACCATATCAAAAATTTCGGCCTGTTCGATAAATCCAATATCGCGAAGTGTTACCTCTTCGCGCTTTGCGGCGTATGAGGCCAGAACGTTTTCCGGTCTTCTGATCAGGAAACAGTTTGTGACGCCATGAATCCAGTCCCGATCAAGGCCGGGTATCATATGATGAGACATATGTTTTTGGTAAAAAATCGGTTCCCCGCCGGGGGCTGGTCCGGTCACTTTTTCTTTTACCTGATTCCAATCGGTGACGCCGGCTGCGATGATCTCTTCTTGCATCGGGTGTTCAAGGCCGGTTGCGTTGAGATAGGCAGCGTAGAAGGGCTCGTCCCATACGAAGCAATCGGAGCGATTTTCAAAGCTGCGCATCATCGCGGTTGAGATGTTTCGTGGGCCCGACCACATGGCGATCTGGATAGTCGAGGTGTTTGTCATGGTCGTGTCAGCTCCCGTCCGGTCATGGTTTTGTACTGGCTGTCTAATTTCATGGTCACGGGGCCGATGGCAGGTGTCCGGGGTTCGCCGATTGACCGGCCATCAACCTCAACCACAGGCACCAACCCGGCAAATGTACCGGTGACGAAGGCTTCATCAGCGCCGTAAACTTCGGTCAGGCTGAAATCTTTTTCAAATACCGGCAGGCCTGCTTCTCTTGCCGCTTCAATGACGTTGCCCCGGGTGATACCGCCAAGGCAATACATGCCGCGCGAAGTCCAGACTTCACCTTTGCGGACAATGAAAAAATGGGTCGAGTTACAAGTGGCAACAGCCCCTTGGGGGTCGAGCATCAGGGCTTCGTCGGCACCAGCYTTGGTGGCCTGGATACAAGCCTGGATGCAGTTCAGTTTGGAATGGGAATTAAGCTTCTGGTCCTGCATGTCGGGGGCGGTTCGGCGTATATGCACTGTGAAAAGGCGAATGCCACGTTCAGTGGTTTTCGGGTTCGCAGTTTTATATTCCGGGATGATGACAACAGTGGGCGGGCTGATTGTTACCCTTGGGTCCTGGTACGGCGTTGCCTTGATGCCTCTGGTGACCATGAGCCGGATATGGACACCTTCGGTCATCTGGTTGGCCTTGAGGCAATCAAACAGCCGTTGCTTGAAATCATCGCGGTCCATCTGGAGGTCCATGTCCAGCGCTTTTGCGCCTTCAAATAACCGGTCCAGATGGCGATCGAGGAATGCGATGCCGCCATCATGAACCCGCAAGCCTTCCCAAATTCCRTCGCCCAGGATGAAGCCTGAATCAAACACTGAAACGGTCGCTTCAGCGCGGGGTACAAGATCGCCGTTGATCGAAATCAGAATGTCGGCGTTGCGGGGATCTACCTGGTATTCGTGGGTGCCTGTGCTCATAGACCGGGTCCATAAAGTTGGTTTCGTGGAACATTCAGAAAGGACGGACGATTTCCAGATCGGTTGTTGGCGTAAAATCCGTCAAGGTTACTTCATATATATATTTTTCCGGATCTGTAAGCCTGATCTYGCCCGGAAGACAAAAMAGCACTGGCAGCCCGCCACCATCAATTGTCAGATGAAATTCACCAATGGCTCCAGTCCAGGAGGTGGCCGTGGACAATACATACGTCATGAAGCTGTAATTGGTGCTCAAAAAGCCTTGTTGTTCGGTGTCTATAATGTCCGCAGCGATGTGAGATTTCAGTAAATCTTGCAAGCCTTGCTTCATCACTTCACCAAGGTTTTTTTCAGATACCGAACAGGAAATCTCGGCGCCATTGCTGCCCCGTCGCCAATTGTCTCTGAGGCGACGCATCTCGTAGAGTGCGTTTTCGCGTTCATAGTCGATTTGCTCGGCTGTCAGTTCCAGCCTGCCACCCGGCTCAACGTCATATCCGCTGGAAATCATGCCTCCCGGAGCAGGGGTGTAGCTGTGGGCAATGGTAAGGGTTTCTTTGGGGCCGAATTCCTGTGTCCAATATGGAATTTGCCGGATTTCCCACCAGCCTGGAAAATTGCCCCGGTAGGGTTCGGGAAGCGAACTACGGATCAGAGCCGCAAATTGTTCGTCATCAAGCCGCGACAAATCCACATTTTCCGGATCCAGTTCCAAGCCTGCGTCTTGCAACAGATCGGTGATATCAAGGGTGCCGTAAACGGCCTCGCCAAGATCGGCATCGAAGTCGCTGATCGGTGGAAATAGCACAATTGCAATGTCGGTGCCTTCGGGCACAACCGGTTCGTCGTTGACGGTGATCCGGAACGATCTGAGCATATCAAAAATCCCTTCCGGCCCGGGGCCGTCAAATTCGCTGTCTAGCGAAACCGGGTGGGGCAGGGGGAAACCAATCACCGCTTGCTTGCGGCGATTGTCGAGATTGCTGATCTGGTACGTAACGGAAATTCGCTCAAATGAAATTCTCAAATCTTCGCGGAGGATGGTGATGTTTTCGGCTTTGGAGAGCCTCAGTCCGCCGCTGGCAAGTTCGTAAAACCCGTCATTGGCGAACCCTGATCCCGGGGCCGCCACCAAGCCCAAACAGATCGCCAGGCTGAATAAAGGTATTCCAGACAAGCGTAATTTTTGAACCTTGGACCGCATATTCAACTTTCTACAAAACCCCGACTGTGAATTTCATGATATTCACATTTGCGGCAAAATTAAGCGCTACCGGACGTATCCACCGGGATATCCACATGCAGYATTTTGCCGATGATGGGGATTTGCGGTGCAGCGGATTTTTCGAGCGCGCCGGTGAGGCGTGGATCGTCATCTATATCGATGGCGCGCTTATAAGGCGTGAAGCCAGATCGCTGGTAAAATGGTAACGCCGCCGGATGGTCCAGATTGCAGGTATGCAGCCAGACCCGCTTTGGGGCTTTGGCCCAGGTCAATTCCAGCCCTTTGGTCATCAACCAACGCCCGGCACCCGTGCCGACCTGATCGGGAACCGTACCGAAATATGCAATTTCAATATCAGGGAAGTTTGAAAGGTCGAGTTCAAATAGACCGACATCTCTACCTTGTAATTTTAGGGCGTGGATTTCGGTTTTCTCGCTCGTCAGAATGGCGCCAAGTTTTTCATCAGCCATGTGAAGGCGGAGAAACCAGAGCCAGTCTTCGCCAAYTTCCTTAAAGAGCGAACGGTACCAATCGAGATCAGGATTGGTGACCTGCACGAGGCTCAAATCATCGCGGTCCGGAAGGTTGGCGCTTTGCGTTTGCGCGTGCATTTCCAGATAGGTGACGATGCTGGCGATTTTTCCATTTGCGATTGGGGTCTCGCCGAATTGGTTTAATTTGGTCATGGCCTTGACCTAGCAGGCCGGGAAGGGCGCGTCGAGAAAAGCAACAGCGATTAAATGGCGCCGACGGTTTTCAGCTTTGCCTGAGCGTGAATTTCATTCTGGGAGATGACCGTTGTTTGTGCGCGGAACCGCTCGATGATCGAGCGAACGAACGGGCGGATGCCGGGGCTTGTCAGCAGGACAGGAATTTCCCCTTGCTGGGCCGCCTCTTCGTAGCGTTCGTGAACGATCTGGATGAAATCCTGCAACATGCTTGGAGCCATGGCCAATTGACGTTCTTCCTCTGAACCGACAATGGCGTCGGCAAAATTCTGTTCCCATTGGGGGGAGAGGGCGATGAGGGGCAGATAGCCATTTGGCGAATTGTTGGCGGCACAAATCTGGCGGGCAAGTCGGGAGCGCACATGTTCGCTCAAGGCTTGGGTCGAGGTCACAGCGCCTGCAACTTCGGCGATGCCTTCAAGGATCGACTGGAGGTCGCGGATCGAAATTCGCTCAGCCAACAAAGACTGCAAGACGCGCTGAATGCCACTGATAGAAACCTGGCTTGGGACGATATCTTCAAGCAATTTCTGGTGTTCCGATGGCAGCTCGCCAAGAAGTTTCTGGACCTCAGCGTAGGACAACATTTCGGCCATGTTGGATTTTAGCAATTCGGTCAGATGGGTTGAGAGCACGGTTGCCGGATCGACAATGGTATAGCCTTTGACTTCGGCCTCTTCGCGTACGCCTTTGTCGATCCAGGTCGCGGGCAGGCCGAATGTGGGCTCGATGGTATTGTGCCCGGGCATATCGATTTGCCCACCGGTCGGATCCATGACCATAAGCTGGTCAGGATAGAGCGTGCCACGCCCGGCTTCGATTTCCTTGATCTTGATCTGATAATCGTTGGATTCCAGTTGCATATTATCAAGCAGGCGAACCGATGGCATGACAAAACCCATGTCGGCGGCAAACTGGCGACGCAGGGCTTTGATCTGCGATGTCAGCCGGTCTTCCTCGGCGCCATCGTTGATCAGCGGCAACAGGCCGTAGCCAAGTTCGATCCGCAACTCATCCATTTTGAGGGCAGATGAAATCGGTTCTTCTGTTGGTTCCGCCGCCTTGAGATCAGCAATCTGTAAGTTTTCCTGCTCGACTACCTTCTCATCCTGTTGCTTGCTGGTGTGCCAGGCCAGGCCGCCAGTGGCAGCTGCCAGCAGCAGGAACGGGATCATCGGGATCCCTGGCAAAAGCGACATGACGACCATGACGAAGGACGACATGCCAAGGGCTTTTGGATATCCCGAAAGCTGACTCAGAAGCGCTTTTTCCGCTGATCCATCGACGCCGGCTTTGGAGACCAGAAGGCCCGCCGCGGTGGAGACGATCAGCGCCGGGATCTGGCTCACCAAGCCATCACCAACAGTTAGCAGGGTGTAGGATGCGCCGGCTTCAGCGACGCTCAGACCATTTTGCGCAACGCCGACGATCATGCCGCCGATCACATTGATGAAGGTGATCAGCAGCCCGGCAATGGCGTCACCGCGAACAAATTTTGACGCCCCGTCCATGGCACCAAAGAAGGCCGATTCATCTTCAAGCTTCTTGCGCCGGGCTTTGGCTTCCTTCTCTTCGATCAGACCAGCGGACAGGTCAGCGTCGATTGCCATCTGTTTGCCGGGCATGGCATCCAGGGTGAAGCGGGCGGCAACTTCTGCGATACGCCCGGAGCCCTTGGTGATAACGATAAAATTCACAATCACAAGAATGCCAAAGACGATAATGCCGATGACAAAATTGCCCTGCATGACAAAATTGCCAAAGGCTTCAATGACGTGACCGGCAGCACCAGGGCCTTCGTGCCCGTTGGCGAGGATGAGCCGGGTAGATGCCAGATTGAGCGATAGCCGCATCATTGTGGCGATCAGCAAAACCGTTGGAAAGGCGGAGAATTCAAGCGGCGTATGGATAAACAAAGCGGTCATCAAAATGAGGACCGAGAAAACGATAGACAATGCCAAAAACAAATCCAGCATAAACGGCGGCAGTGGCATGATCAGCACCACAAGGATGCCGATGACGCCAAAGGCAAGCGCCAGATCGCTCCGGCGCAACATTTTGCCCAGCGACGATATCATGGATGATGCGTTGCCGGAGGCTGTTGGTCTATTGGGTGTAATATCACTCATGCGTCAGGCAGTCTCCTGGACCGCACGTTTTTGTTGGGTCTGATCATCAATATGCTGCGCGCATTTCCCGAGGCGTTGGAACATCGACGCCTTCATCTGAATATTGCTTCAACTTGTTGCGCATTGTGCGGATCGAGATRCCAAGAATGTTCGCAGCATGGGTGCGGTTGCCGAGRCAATGTTCAAGCGTTTCCAGGATTAGACCTTGTTCAACACTGGCAACCGTTTGGCCAACCATGCTGCGGGCTGTCATTTCGGCGGTCATGGCAGCATGCGCCGCCATATTTGGCCCCGCTCCCTTGGCCTGGTCGAGGCGGGTGCCGTCAGGCATGCGAATGGAGTCGATCCCGATTTCTTCTTCGGTGGTCAGCAATACCGCGCGGTGCATRGTGTTTTCCAGTTCGCGGACATTGCCKGGCCAGGCGCTGGCGACAAGTTGCTTAGCAGCAGAATTTGCAAGCGGGCGGACATCAATGCCGTTGGCTTCRGAATATTTGGCGATRAAATGTTYGGCGAGCTGGACGATRTCRGCYGGGCGTTCGCGAAGCGGKGGKATGTTCAGATTGACGACATTCAGGCGGTAGAAAAGGTCTTCACGGAAGGTGCCGTCGCGGGCAGCCGCTACAAGATCACGGTTTGAGGTAGCTATAATCCGAATGTTGATTTTTATCGGAGCTCGGCCGCCAACCCGGTCAATTTCGCGTTCCTGGATTGCGCGCAGCAATTTTGATTGCAGGCGCGTATCCATTTCGCTGATTTCGTCAAGCAGGAGGGTGCCGCCGTCGGCCTCCTCGAATTTGCCGATCCGTCGGGCGATCGCGCCGGTAAAGGCACCTTTCTCGTGACCGAATAATTCAGATTCCAAAAGTGCCTCGGGAATAGCTGCACAATTGATAGAGATGAACGGTTTGYCGGGGCGGTTTGATTTGCGATGGACGAAGCGYGCCATCACCTCTTTGCCAACACCAGATTCACCTGTGATCAGGATATTGGCATTGGAGGGGGCAACTTGCTCGGCCAATTGTATGACCCGCGACATGGCTTCATCGCGGCAGATAATTTCGTTGTTTTCTTCAGCAACGGCCGCCAGTACCGCAGCGATCAGGTCTGCGTCTGGTGGCAGCGGGATATATTCCTTCGCGCCGGACCGGATTGCGTTCACAGCAGCTTTGGCGTCGGTCTCAACCCCGCAGGCGACAACGGGCACATGAATATGTTCAGCATCAAGGCGTTCGATTAATTCGCCGATATTTTCAGCGACATCGACCATCAACAGATCGGCGCTTCGGCCAGAGCGAAGCGACYGGAGTGCCATRTCTATGGTTTCGGCATGGACAACTTTCGCGCCCTTCTCCATTGCCATTTTCGTGGCCGTGGATAATTGCCCCTTGAGCGAGCCGATAATCAAAAGTTTCATCTAAAATGCTCCACTAAATGCCTGTACGGCCGACTTCTCTAATTACGATTGAGCTTGATCATTTCCGTCATTGTGATGCCCAGCCGGTCTTCGACCAACACCACCTCACCACGAGCAACCAACCGGTTATTCACAAATATATCGATCGCCTCGCCAACTTTGCGGTCCAGCTCGATCACGGTGCCTTCGCTGATTTTCAACAATTCGGACACCTCCATTTTGGTGCGGCCCAAAATGGCTTTGACCTTCACCGGGACATCGAAAACAGCTTCGAGCTCACCAGCGGTATGCGCGTTGGCCTCGGTTTCGTCGTCTGAAGGGCCTGCCTCGGATTGGGCATCCATCTGCTGGCTCAAGTCATCGAATTCAATTTCATTGGCGGCTTCAGCAGGTGCTGCAACTACAGTTTCGGTTTCATCAGTCATGAAGATATTCCTTCATTTGCCAGTCCGGCCTGCGGGTCGGTATCTGGCGCGTCATGTGTCGGCACCATCTGTTGCTCTGCAACATTGTCCGCGGCCTTGGTCGGGAAGCGTCGCTCAATGATGGAGTTTATTTGCTCTTCCAATTGCTGGCGGTTCCTGGATATTTCGCCCGTTGTCCAGACGATCCGACAATCACCTTCCGATATGGTTTCGTCGGTGTTGATCCTGATCTCGGTTTTCGCGCCAAGGTTTGCGGTCAGGTTTTCAAGGTTTTCCTTGAGAGTATCGGCAGAGTTTGGCGGCACATGAATGACGAGGTGAGGCAAATTTTCCTGTTGTGCAATACATTCGCTGAACAAGGCAATCATCTCGCCTTCGGGCTCTCTGGAGATCAATGCTTGTGCGAGCTTTTGGGCGGCGATAAGGGCAAGCTTGGTCGCTTTCTCTTCAACCTTGCTCTGGTATTGCGCCATGGTTTCATTGGCGGCCTGCATTTGCACCAGGAGGCGGGTCATCAATTCCTGAAGATGCGCGGACGCATCATTCTGAGATTGGTTTCGGCCATCGGCAAGGCCCTGCTGATAGGCGGCGTTGCGGGCGGCTTCCAAATCAATATCGTTATGGCGCGGCATTTCTGCACTCGCCGCCTGCTCGTTGTTGGAGCAGGCAAATACGGCATCAAACATATAGCGCGCGTGGGTATCCATTAATGTGCTCTCGTTTTCAACATTCTGAACTTAAATAATCATCTCTTCATCGCCAGCACCCCGGCTGATAATGATCTCGCCTTTCGCGGCAAGATCCTTGGTAATATTCACCATTTGGGTCTGGGCTTCATCAACATCACGCAGCCGCACAGGGCCAAGGACTTCCATATCTTCCTTGAGCATCTTGCCGGCGCGTTCGGTCATGTTCCCCAGGAAAAAATCCCGCATCGTGTCAGTTGTTCCCTTAAGCGCGATGGCCAACTTGCTTTTATCGATGCCCCGCAACAAGGTCTGAACGCCGGCGCTATCGAGTTTACCTAGATCTTCAAATGTGAACATCAGGGCTTTGATTTGCTCGGCTGCTTCTTCGTCTTTTTCTTCAAGCGCGCTCATGAAGCGGCTCTCGGTTTGGCGGTCGAAATTGTTGAAAATATCGGCCATAGATTCATGAGCATCGCGACGATGGGTCTGGGCCAGACTTGCCATGAATTCAGTGCGCAAGGTCTGTTCGACTTTTTCCAGGATATCTTTCTGGACATTTTCCATTTTGAGCATTCGTTCAACGACTTCGAGAGAAAACTCTTCAGGTAAATTCTGCAATACACGGGCGGCATGTTCGGGACGGATTTTCGATAGAACCACAGCGACCGTTTGCGGATATTCATTTTTTAGATAATTGGCGAGAACGGTTTCATGAACATTTGAAAGTTTTTCCCACATATTGCGGCCTGCGGGACCACGAATTTCTTCCATGATGGTGACAACCCGTTCCGGGTCCAGAAACTCCGTCAGAAGACGCTCTGTGGAATCAAAACTGCCGAGGATGGCGCCGCTGGACGATAATTGAGTTACGAAGTCGACAACCAGAAGCTCAACGGTATCGGTCTCGATATTGCCGAGCTTCGACATGGCCACGGAGATGATCTTGATCTCGTCGTCTTCGAGTTTTTTCCAGATTTTCTGACCATATTCATTACCCAGAGCCAGCATGAGAACACCGGCACGTTCGGGACCGTTTAGTTCGGATATATTGCGAACTTTTTCGGGTAGGTTCAGAGGATTGGCGTCGGCGACTGATTGGTTCATGCGGCTTCACCGATCCATTGCCGGATGATTGTCACGGCTTCATCAGGATTTGAATCAACAATTTCGCCAACTTTTCTCAACGTGTCGGCTTGTGCCTGACCGGCAACCTGGGCTGTATCAATGGCTTCAGATGTCAATGAATCTGGCGGCGCCAATTTTGCGAAATCTTCCCCAGCAGCAATCATTGGATTGCCGTTGGCGTCAAACGCGACAGCGCCGGCCGCACCTGCAACCCCGGCTGCGCCAAGCATTCCAGCGCCCAGACCTTCGTCAGGTGTGAGGATACGGCGAACCAGCGGGCGTACGACAAAGAGCAGAACCAAAGCTGAAATGATCAGCAAAACAGCCAGCTCGGCGATGTAAAAATAATCATCCTTGTTGAGCTCAAGAAAGGCATCTTCTTCGGCAATAAATTCTGGGCGGATTTGGGCCACAAATTGCATACTGGAAACCTCGATCTGGTCTCCGCGTTGCTGGTTGAAGCCGATGGTTGTGCGCACGAGGGCTGAAATCTGGTCCAGTTTTTCCTGGCTCAAAGGTTGGTAGGAAACTTCGCCAGCGTCGCTGGTGCTGTAAGTGCCATCCAGCAAAACGGCAACTGAAATGCGCTCGATTTGGCCTGCTTCCAAGATCTCTGTCTTGGTAATCCGGGAGATTTCGTAATTGACAATTTCCTCGGTTTTTTCAGTGTTATCGCTGGCCCCGCCAGCGTTTGTGGCGCTTGATCCATCGGCGCCAGGCAATTCGTTGCTTATTGATACACCGTTCTGCGATCCGCTACCTTGTGACGAAGAGGTTTCTTCTCTCGACTGGGTTGATCGAACGACCCGGCCTTCGGGATCGTAGGTGTCTGAAGTTAGTGTCACGCGGTTRTAATTGAGGGTCGCGGCAACATTGACGCGGGAATGGCCGGGGCCAACAATGCTCTCGACAATATTCAGAATCTGGTCGCGAATGCGGGTTTCAATCGCAACCGTACGTTCGTTTAGCGATGAGACGATGGCACCTGGATCGTTGCCATTTTCCGGGCTGGCAAGCAGCCTTCCGGTTTCGTCAACGATCGAAACCATTGAGGCGCTCAACCCGTTTACGGCTGAGGCGACAATRTGCTGGATCGCACGGATGCTRCCGGATTCTATGTCYCCGCGGGTTTTGATAACGATAGAAGCAGATGGTTCGGAGGTGTCCCGAGAGAAAACTTCACGYTGTTTGAGGACCAGATGRACCCTGGCAAARTCGATCCGGTCGAGGGCGCGWATGGTTCTTGAAAGTTCGCCTTCAAGGGCGCGCAAGTGATTGATATTTTGGACAAAKGAAGTTGTGCCGAGGCCRTCGCTGGAATCRAAAATTTCATAACCAACAGAACCGCCCAGGGGCAGGCCATCCTCGGCCAGTTGCATGCGAAGCCGCAATACATTTTCTTTTGGTACCAGAATGACCGTGCCATCGACCCTTAATTCGAATGGAATGTTGCTGCTTTCCAACTCGCGGATAATGGCGGATGAATCGCGATTATCCAATTCGCTGTACAGGGTGACCATTTGTGGTTCCGACAACCGCATGATCAGGAAGGCAAAGAAACCTACCAGACCAACGGCCACGGCACCCATCGCACCGAGGCGCGCGGCCCCGAGGGTTTTCAGAAAATCAAAGGCTCCGTTCACATATCCCCCACTCAACCGAGCAATCGCCTCTTCGTAAATTAGTCGAGGCTTGAGGTTTAAGTTGCTACGGCTTCGTTGTTTTTACGATTGGCAACGAAAGCCGCTCCTCTGGGCAAGAATTTCCCAGTGAACGGTAAACAAGTGATTAACAAACTGCGTTTGGAGGGGTTTTACTGGGCAAAAATTGCCGGTTGAAGGGTATTTGGGGCTTTTTGAGCCCGTTGGCCCGACGGATCGAAGCCAAAACAGCCAACGGCAATACCCCCGGAGACCGAATTTCACCGAGGGTCGATAATGATTTGCAATGATTTGCAATGATTTGCAATAATATCCGGGTATCAGGACCAGCAATTAGGGCCTGTAATGCTGTACCCGTGTTGCGCGCAAGCCGGGAAGGCCATGCTGTTCGATTGAACGCTGCCAGGAGAGAAATTCCTCTACTGTCAGGGTGTAGCGATTGCAGGCTTCTTCCAGACTTAACAAGCCACCCCGAACGGCCGCCACGACTTCGGCCTTGCGCCGAATAACCCAGCGACGGGTGGATGTTGGTGGAAGATCAGCAATTGTCAGGGGGCTACCATCTGGCCCAATCACATACTTTACACGCGGCATATACTGACCGGTCATACTATACTCACTCAACGCTACTAACTAAACAATGGCCCATACACGACCATTCAACGCTCTAAATCTACGACAATCGGTTTAAGATTTACCTAAAGCGTAAGGTTCAGGCTTTTAACCGCCCATTAAGCCTGAAAAGCGGACCAAACGGGGATTTTGCGCGTTGATGTTCGGCTAGACTTCGCTGATCAAGGTGACCGTGCTCAAGTTGATACGTTGCGACCCGACAATGAGGACCGGATCGACGCCCGAAAGATCAACGCTATCAACCCGTCCACCTATCGATGTGCTGACAATAAGCTCGTTATCGTTGGCGTCGCGGGCATCGATTGAAATGTCATAGACGCCGTCTGGCTGGGTAATGCCATTGGTGCCGATGCCGTCCCAGGTAATATCCTTGGCACCTTCGGCGAGAGATAATCGTTCGGTATAGACGGTTTGGCCGGACGAATTGCGGATGGTGATAGTAGAATTGGGGCCTGGGACTTGCAAATTGTAGGTCCATACGGCTTCGCCGGCGTTCAATTCAGCACTMGTGCCGTCGGTAACAATGGTTTTGCCGATATATGAGACCGCTGCCGTCGCCGTATTGGCTGACTGGAACAGCAAAAGGGTTTCAAGTTGTTCGTTCATTTTCAGGGATTGTTCAACACCGGTAAATTGCACCAGCTGCTGGGTGAATTGATTGGTATCAAGCGGATCAAGCGGGTTYTGGTTTTGYAACTGGGTTGTCAACAATTGCAGAAACGTATCGAAATTTTCGGCGATTGATGCCCGGCTATTGTTTATGCCCTGAATGTTTGAAAGGGAACTAAGGCCGTTGATTTCCATANTTATTGGCTTTCAATTTTCANTRTYTGNGGTSMNCTAAACACTGATGTCCAGYCGACCWTCRGCCATYNGCYRKWNGTGAAGGCGRCAGGCCGTCAWAMTCTTSGTNCWANTAYYAGAATTKTYGYCTCWGGYGCKGTSTCGCTTGATTKTTCRTTTTGCTNNCCNGACCCRTTKGCGCCRKWTTGMGCYTGTTGGYCGYTGCCRYCATTTTTCAAYGACATGCGGATGCCGCCTTCTTCGGTTTTCAAGCCATTGTCATTCAGCGTGCGCTCGATCAATCTGGCGTCGCGTTGCAACAGGTCCAGGGTTTCAGCACGTTCAACCACGAGCCGTGTGGTGACGCTGCCATTTTCTTTGATTTCAAGCCGTACATCGATCCGGCCCAGTTCCGGCGGGTCCATGCGGATTTCAAACCGCTTGATCCCGGCCTGTGCGTTGTTGGATATCTCGACCGCAAGGGTCCGCGCCGGAGCCTTCACTTCGTCGCCCGCCAGGCGCATTTGCTGGGTATAATTTTCCATGGCGGCGGTTGCCCGGATGGGCATCATGTTGTTTGCAAAATTGTTGTTTGCTGCAACCGTGTCGGGGCGTTCTATCCCCTGAGCGCCAAATGCAGTGACTATGTCGCTATGGAATAGTGCATGGGCGTTGGCANTTTTAGCGCCGGCTCCAGGATTGGCCATTAAGGCAGTGCCGGATTGGCTTGGACTGGCGCTCGCTTCGCGATTGCCGAATTGTGACGTATTATTCTGCGCGTTCTCCCTTGTTAAAGAAGTAGGGCGCAGGCCCGAAGCTGTTAGCGCTTCTGCAGCCTGCGCGCCGGCGGCGTGTTTGGAATTTTGACCCTGGGCTTCTTTGCCATTGACGGCGACGCCTTGCTCAACAATTTGTTGCAGCACAATATTTGCGTTTTCCGTTACCGGGGCTTGTAATTGCTGACCGCTCGCCAAATTTGCGGCGGCGGGGTTCGATACTGCTTTCCCACCGGTCTGGTCCGCAATATTTGCAAGCGCTCCAGGCGTTTCAGTCGCTACTAAATTTGCTGTTGGCGCGGCATCCAAAGAGGCTGTTTCTTCAAGTATGCTGCCGCTTGCCAGGCTGGCGAGGATCTCGGCGGAAAGCGCACCCGGTGTTTCAACATTTGCTGGGCTATTGTTGACGAGTGCGTTCAAGACATTCTCAGACAATTCAGCGATACCTGATTGGCTCGGCTGATTTCCAAGAAGAGCTGCGAAGATGCCATTGCCGGCAGACGGGGCGGAAGGGTTTCCGCTGGTCTGTTGGCCAATTCCACCGGATGTCGGTGAGATAAGCATATGGGCAACTGCTGCGCTCAAAATCAAAAAGCTCCAAACCAAAATTAATACCCGTGCCATCACGGGATTATTGGTCAGACTTGAAGAAGCAAGTGTAGTGCCAATCTGAAAACTGCCACAAAATGGCCTGTTTCTGCCGATTAATTGATGACAGAATGAGTTTTGATCTGTTAAACCGGCAATAATTACCGGTTTGGGGGCAAATTTTTCGTACGGGAATTTGTTTATTTRCTGCTGTTTGGCTTTCAAAAGCTGGCAAGCTGGCGTTGAGGCTGTTAGAAATCATGACTATGAGTGTATTACCTGAACCTTCCGCCATTCTCGAAAGCCTCGATCTTGACGGATCTGCCAAAAACCAGCGCGTTGTTGTTGCAATGTCGGGCGGCGTAGATTCGTCTGTTGTCGCAGGCCTTTTGAAACGCGCCGGATGCGACGTTGTTGGCGTCACACTGCAATTGTATGATCATGGTGCAGCCGTGCATCGCTCTGGCGCGTGTTGCGCGGGCCAAGATATTCATGACGCGCGGCGCGTAGCTGACATTCTGGATTTCCCCCATTATGTGCTCGATTATGAGCAACGGTTCCGCGAAACCGTTATGGAGAATTTTGCCCAGAGTTATGTGTCCGGAGAGACCCCGGTGCCTTGCATCAGCTGCAACCAGCAGATCAAGTTTATAGATATGCTTGATACGGCGCGCGAATTGGGCGCAGCGGCGCTGGCGACCGGGCATTATATATCAAGGCGGCAAGGCAAGGCCGGTCCTGAATTGTACCAGGCCAGCGATTTGTCTCGTGACCAGAGTTATTTCCTGTTTACGACAACGCGCCCGCAACTTGATTTTCTGCGTTTCCCGCTTGGCGATATTCCAAAAGCCGCGACCCGCGAGATGGCTCATGAAATGGGCTTGCCGGTTGCAACCAAGGCGGATAGCCAGGATATCTGTTTTGTCCCGAGCGGGCATTATTCCAATGTTGTGGAACGGCTGCGCCCAGGCGCAGCGGAGCCGGGCGATATTGTTCATGTGGATGGGCGGGTACTTGGTCGCCACGAGGGAATTCTGAATTATACCATTGGCCAGCGCCGGGGCATCGGCATTGCGGTTGGTGATCCGCTCTTTGTGGTCAAACTCGATGCGGATGCGCGTCTGGTCATTGTCGGACCGCGGGACGCCCTTTTAATCAAGCATTTCCTGCTCCGCGATCTGAACTGGATTGGCGATACCAGTCTGGAAGAAGCTTTGAAAGATAAAGTGCGGGTCTATGTGCGCGTGCGCTCCACTCGTGCGCCTCAGCCGGCTTGGCTGATAGCGGCAGAGAATGGCGCTGTGCGTGTTGTGCTTGATGATGGCGAAGAGGGTGTTGCACCCGGCCAGGCATGTGTCTTTTACGAGAATTTGCAATCACCAACGCGGGTGCTGGGCGGTGGCTGGATTAAATCCACAAGCAGAGACAGCGCCGCACTGGACATGTTTGCGGCCGGGACCGGGGAAAAACCGGAAGCGCGGATTGGCGCAACGACCGGGCATTAGTCTCAGTTTGCTGACCAATATATCCAACCGGGTTTGGCGTGACGTTTTTGCGTGACCTGGTTGCAATAGATGTGTTGACCGTGGTGGTAGGCCCTGCAAGCCGCGATGATCRTTTGCGCGAATTGGCCCTGCAACCGGAAATGGCACCAACCAAGCGTAAAGCGTAATTGGCGACAAAGCGCCAGATCCGGGAATAATTCAGGCTTCATTCGCCAATCTGTATTGACAGGGCCGGGGTGCTAATCCTATATCGCTTCTGGCCCTTCTAAGGGCTCTGGATCGGGCGACCTTATATGTCCCGATCSCCCTTGGCGGGGTAGCTCAGCTGGTTAGAGCAGCGGAATCATAATCCGCGTGTCGGGGGTTCAAGTCCCTCTCCCGCTACCAACTTTCCCCTCTTTGTACCTGCAGCGCGGTGTCGCGCGGCACATATTTCTGAGTTTTTGCCAGCTAAAACTGTAGAAAATTGTGCTGTTTGAATACGTGGAAGCTGTTATTGAAAATCCGTCAAATACCCTTCGCCCACTGTTTATGATCTTTCCGGGCTTCAGAGACCAAAGGTATAACGGCTCCCGACATTGGCTGTTATCAATTTTTCAGGCATCCGGATGCGCATTTTGTCAATAAAAGTCGGGCCAGTGCAATGCATGGGTAACACAATATCCGGCCCAAGCTCATCCAGCTTGTCCAGCGTGAAATCTATATAATCTTGCTTTGCGGCGGCCAGGTGAAAGCCCCCAATGACCGCATGAAGTTTGTCTGTACCTGCTACGGCCATTGCCGTTTTGACAGTGTTTATGATCCCCGCATGGCCACATGATGAAATCACGACAAGGCCCTTGTCCCGGACAAGATAGCAAAGCGCGTGTTCTTCAGGGTGATTGTCGGTAACAAGTTTTCCTGTGCGTTCTTCGGCGGTGAAGTGATCCACGCTTTGAAGCAGCGTGTGGCTTGAATTGATCTCAAAAGACGTTCGTTCGAGAAAGCCGGACGTAAAAGCATTTTCGATGATATTTGGGCTTTGGCAACAAACCGGCATCACGTTGTGAATAAGCACCCGCTCACGGTCAAGTTTACCCCAGGATGCTATTTCGGGATCGGTATGGTCGGGTGCTTTCGGGTTCTCCGCCCATCTTTCCGCAAAAACATCCTCACCACCGATGTAAAGTGGCAGCTCATTGCTCATTTCTGCCCGGTATCTTTGCAGGAAACCGTCCATGCCACCGAAATGATCCAGATGGCCGTGGCTCAGAACCAGCCCGTTCAGTTTGGTCGGATCTATATCAAGAAGATCAAAGTTGCGATTGATGACTTCGGGTGTCCAGCCAAAGTCCAACAGATATTCGGACTGAATTCTTTCTGACCGCGCAGTCAAATGTAGGGACAAGCCCCATTCGGCAGCGAATGTTTGCATAAGCTTGCCGGGGATATCGCCGATATGTTCGACCCGGGCAAATTTGTGGGTTTCTTTGGGGAGATAATTTTCATATCGAGAGTCAACGACCACCTGTATCGAGAGGCTGTCCACCAGAGGTGCTTTAAACGGAAGTGTTTCTAATATAGCCATTTTCAATTCGCTTTGATCATACGCTTCCGCAGAAAAAGTATGTTTGAATCGAGATTAAATGCAACCTATTCCAGACAACGAGAAGCGGTATTCCAGATTTCTTATAGCACCGGTTGGTCTATTGTTATTCCCGCAGATTTTTCAAGTGCCGTCAGGCGTTTCAGGCTGTCATACGACCAGGTTTTCCCAATTTCATAAAATTTGAGAACGGTGCGATCACCTTGCGGTACGAGAACCCAAGGTTGTCTTGAAGCCGTGAAAATATGGATATCCGGTGGAAACTGGTCCGGGTTGTCAAGCGTGCCGACGCGAATGAAACGAATATGCTTCTTCAAGCCGTACATGTTGTAATTGCTCCAGACAGCGACTTTGCATTTATTGCAACGGGCTATGATCTGGCCAACCCCGCTGGGTGTTGGAACGGTGATTTCCTCAACCTCGCCTGAAATCAGTTTTATCCGATCGGCTTCAAACAGGGCATTCATAGCGAAGGCTGAGCCGGAATTCTTCTGACACCCGCGGCAGTGACAACAATGTACGATCAAGGGTTCCGGGCTTACCTGATAGCGCACCTCACCGCAGGTGCAGCCGCCTTCGCATGCGGGCGATGGGTTGTTCATGGCTTGGTTTTCCAAATATATTTTTTAGGACATTGACCGAGACCGGAGCGTTCTCACGCTCCGGTCCAGCGCATTTTACCAAAAATTACTCAGACATCACTTTGGCTTCAAGAGGTAGCATCACATGCGCAAGCGGGGTATCGCCCCACATGATATAAGGCCCGCCGACAAAGGGGTCACTTGGTAGATTTGACACCATTTCCATATTTGGAAACAGCATCATGATATGCGCACCGTCCTGTACCCATACGCCGCCATCATTTGGGTCAGTGGCCATGGGATTGTCGTTGTTCACCAATGCGTCACCGGCAAGCATGTAAGAAATACCAACAACATCCGTCGAGAATTCCGAGCCCGAACCCACGGCCGCCATCCATTTCATCCAGACTTCGTCATTGCACATCGGGTGTTCATCGCCCGGGATCAGGCCAATACCAGGCAAGCAGACCCAACCGTTTGTTCCCTCGCGCAAAACGGTACCATCGACGTCCATGATGGTGGCATCGTCGGTTATGTCTGCAGGGGCTGCTGTTATCGCCCGTGCAATTTTTTCATCTGTCGTTTCTGCATTGGCAATTGTAGCACCGGACAATATTGAAACAGCCAAGAGCGCCGCAGCGGCGCATGATTTCGATAAGTTCATATAGTCAAACATTTTGTTCATCCCTTTTTTAATTTTGAAAGACGCGTCGGACGTGAAAACCAATCGCAATTGTCTGTCCGTCTTCAGGCAAATGCACCGCATAGAAAGGTTGTGAATTCTCACTTTCATCTCCGAATTGGTTCATTGCGATCAGCTCACTATGCAATGCCATCGCAAAATTTCCGTCAGTGCAAGGATGAAATAATTGCCCCAGCGTAAAATTTCTGCAGAATGTGCTGGTAGGGATTTATGGTTTCGTTTGGAGAGGCGCAGAAATAGTACATGGCTCTGAAAATTGAGTTATTTGGCGGGTTTTCGATCCAAGATGGCAAGGGTGAGGCGGTCGGTGAACTTGGCCGAAAGTCGAAAAGCCTCATCTGTTTGCTGGCCCTCGAAATAGGGCTGAAAACCACGCGCGAGAAAGCCGCTGGTCTTGTCTGGTCTGACCGCAGCGAAAAACAAGCACGCGCCAGCTTGCGCCAGGAGCTTTCCCAATTACGCCGGGTAWGTGGCAAAGACGCCATTGCGGCCGATAAACAGTCGATTTGGTTGGTGCCAGAATTCGTCTCTATTGATGTGCAAGGTTTTCGGGCAGCGATAGGTAAAGACACGCCGCAATCTCTAACAACTGCAGGCATCTTGTATACAGGGGCGCTGCTGGACGGGCACCAATCCAATTCAAAAGGGTTTGAGGAATGGATAGAGGCTGAACGCCGTATTCTGAACAACGAGGCCCTTGGCGTAATGATCMRGYTGGCKCAAWAYCATYTGGAYGCAGGTSAATAYGATCAGGCCGGCAAATGGGCCGAACGGGCAATCAGKGTCGATCCTCTCAGYGAATCCAGCAACTATSTWKCAATCGARGCYCTGGCYCTKTYAGGYGATCGCGGGRCYGCYWTGGCCAGATACGATGCYTTGAAAGTCATGCTTGATGAGGAACTTGGTGTTGAACCGACAAAAGMGCTCCAGGAATTGTGCGCCAAACTGGTTTCTGGTGAAACTGCGATTCCTATGGCACGRGCAGCAAAAACACCGGCACGAGCTTCAGCATTGGACAACCTCTTTAACGGCCGCGCAGCAGTTGCAGTATTGCCTTTTCGTTGCCTGAGCAACGACGCCGAAGACGTCTTTTTTGCGGATGGTATCACCGAAGATATTGTGAATGGATTGGCGGTTTGGCGATGGTTTCCGGTGATTGGCCGCTATTCAACCAATCACTACCGGGATACAGCCAACGCCAGACAGAGCGTTTTCAATGAAACCGGTGCGCATTACGTTATTGATGGATCAGTTCGGCGCTCTGGCTCAAAACTTAGAGTGACTGCAGAACTCTGTGATGCAAAAACCGGGCAACATCTTTGGTCGCAACATTTTGATGGAACGGCGAATGACGTGTTCCAGATCCAGGATGATATAAGCGATGAAATTGCCCGCCGGGTGGAGCCRGARATCCGYCGWGCTGAAAGCAGCAGATTGTATCGCCAAAAGTCATCCGAATTATCACTTTGGGGGCTTCTGCATAAAGCCCGGGTAATAAAATTCCAAAACGGGCACGCCTATGGGGCGAAGGAAGATAATATTACGGCAATGGCGATGTATCGGGAGGCTCTGGCGCTCGACCCGTTTTCTAGCGATGCTACCAGCGGCATCGCCACATGYCATTGGCACGAYGCGATCAACAGTTGGTCYTCCGAYCCGGCKGCCTCRGGCGCAAGTGCCATGCGRCGGGCAAAAGAGGCCGTRGAGCTGGACAGCGCAAATTATTCAGCRTTGGCRACWGTYTCGGCCATYCAGACATTTGGWSAGCACGATATCCCYGCRGCCGARATCACRGCRCGSAAATCATTGGAAATGAAYCCTTCCGATATTYTGACGCGCCACTATCTGGTGTGCAGYCTGGAATTTGGCGGAAAATTTGATGATGCGGTCGAACAATGCATGTACATGATGGAACTGGACCCGCGTGCGCCATCATTGTCGGTCTTGTGCGGTGATCTGTCTACGTGTTTGCTGCTAAGTGGAAACGCAACAGAGGCCGTTGAATATTCCCGAAAATCCATGGAAACTGATCCGAATTATTCACGTGGACGCCAACGCCTTATCGCCGCATTGGTTGCAGCTGGTGAACTGGCCGAGGCCAAACTTGAATATTCTATTTTGAAAAAGGCTATGCCGACATTTTCCCTCGATTATGTCAAAAGGACCTATCCTTTCGTAAATGAAAAACACCTGAACGCATATTCCAGATACTTCGCCGAAGTTGGCGTTCGTTGAGAGTTATCAGAGGCTATTCCAACGGATAAAACACCTTCATGGGGCGCAGTTTTGAAGGAGTGATGTAGCTCCGGGCTTCAAGGATTTAGCCCAGCAAGGACAATCTAGTTGTGACCGCGGTCAAGTGCGGTTCCATAGTCATTTATCAAAAGAGCGGGCCCTTGTTGATCATGCCGCCGTCGACGGTCAATATCGTTCCGGTAGTATATGACGACAGGTCTGAAACGAGGAACGCCGCCRTGTTTGCGATCTCTTCGACTGTCGCCGCACGGCCAAAGCCGAGGGGCTTGAAAAGCTCTTCATAGCGGTTCTCATCGCCGAATTTGTCACTCGCGGCCTTCTTCATCATCTTGACAAGTTTTTCTGTTGCAACGGGTCCAGGATTGAGCCCAACGACTCGCAAACCATCCTTGGGTGCATCGCCTCCGAGCGCGCGCGTAAAAGCCATCAGCGCGGCATTGCCGGTGCTGCCAACGATATAGTCGGAAACCGGCTTTTCACCGCCATTGCCTATGATATTGAGGATGACACCATTGCCACGCGCTTTCATGAATCCATAGAAATCGCGACAAAGATTGATGGTGCTGAACACCTTCAAATCCCAGGCTTCACGCCATTCCGGTTCCAGGATTTCGTGGATCTTGCCCTTGGGAATGGCGCCCGCCGAGTTGATCAGGATATCAGCGTTCGAACAGGCGCTGGACAGAGCCGTCTGTTGATCGCTCTGGCTGAGATCGAGCGGGTAGGTCTCGACAACAACACCATATGTATCTTGTAACTCCGACTTGAGTTGGTCCAGACGACTGGCCGTGCGTGCAGACAGGCACAAATTGACGCCTTCCTTGGCCAGTATTTGTGCAATCGCTCGGCCAATCCCCTCCGATGCACCGGTAATGACTGCCTTTTTGCCTTTGAGATTGGTTTCCAGCATCTTTGAAATTCCTTTGTGTGGCAACTCGGATTGTGCCCGAGAAAGCACCCATGTTGGTGCGTTTGTTGCGCGCATTGTTGCATTCTGATCAGCGTGCACAAGAAGAAAAGAAGAGACTGATAGCACCCAACGAATGGGTCTGTTTTGCATTGCGGCCTACGCCAATTGATAATCAGGATAACCAAAAAATGAACGCAGCTTTACAGGATGGGTCTTTTCCTACTCGATCAAAAACGGGTATACGTTCCGCATGGGAGCTATATCATCGGTATTTGCGCGCAAGGTTATTGCTGCGGCAATGGTAGATCTGGATAAAACGGCGCTGCTGCGGGGGGCAGGCGTTGATCCTGATGCTGCGCCTGAAATAGCGCAGATGGTGCAGGAAGATGATTATTACACATTGCTGGAAACGCTGGCGGATGCCGAAGGCGGGTCACCGCAGTTCCAGATCAAGGCCGGAGCTTCGATGCTGTGTGAGGATTATGGCGTGTTCGGCATGGCCTTCAAGGCGGCGACGAGTTTGGCAGGATCGTTCGAGCGGGCTGAGCGCTATTCTATGCTGCTGACCAGCGTCTCAACCTATACGATTGAAGCCGATGACAATGATGCGTATCTGTTCCTTCACCGCGAAGGCGACCGGCGTGGATTGCAATTGTCCAACGAGGCGACAATGGCAAGTATCGTTTCGATTTGCCGTGAAGTGTCGCTTGATGTCTTTAACCCGCGCGCAGTTTATCTAAAGCACGAAGCGCCACCTTCCACGAAATTTTATGAAGATTTTTTTGGCTGCAAAATGATTTTTTCAGCGGATCGAAACGCGCTTCTCCTGAGCCGTCGGATGCTGGATCAACCTAATCGGTTGGGGGACAAATCCATGTCYCKGTTYTTCAATTCGATCCTTGATCAGGAACTGGAAAAGGTCGGCACGGACAAACCGATTGAAGAGCTGGTTCAGATGCAAATTTCCCGATCCTTCAGCGAAGGTGTGCCGAAAATGAATGATGTTGCGCATTCGCTTGGCATGAGCGAGCGCACGCTGAACCGTCGCCTGGCAAAGCTCGGACTGACCTTCCAATCGCTGGTAGAAACATCGCGGCAACAAATGGCCGAAGGGCTTTTGCGGCGGACGCAATATTCTCTGGCGGAGGTTGCGTTTCTGACAGGCTTCTCCGAGCAGAGCGCTTTTACCCGCGCGTTCAAGCGCTGGGTCGGGCGTACGCCGGCGTCCTTTCGCCAGGCAAGCCAGACCTGATCTGAACCGATTGAACAGGTTGGCAGCAACGGTCAAAAATTTGGCGGGCACGGTCAATATCTTCGCACCGATCTTTCGTATTTCCCTGGTCATCACCCACCCAGAGGAAGAACATTATGCAGCATGTCATTTATAAATCAGTCATAGGCGCAATTTGCGCAATCGGCATTGTCTCTGTCGCCCATTCTGCAGAGAGCAATTCGGTAAACAGCCGCAACACAGCCAATGCGGTCAGTCTTGATCCGCAGCATCCAGATTCATTCCGGCACTTTTCCCCGGAATTGGGTATAGCACTAGCCCGTGTTCCACAACTTGATACAGAGACCGGGCTCTATGTTGAAGAGATCGAACCGGGGCTGTTTTTCGTCACCGAGGGGATTTATCAATCAGCATTTCTGGTCACCGACGATGGCGTGATCGTCTTTGATGCACCGCCAAGCTTTGGCGACCGGTTGCCAGGTGTCATTCAGAATGCTGCCCCAAATACACCGATCACGCATCTGGTTTACAGCCATGGCCATGCCGACCATGTTGGCGGAACCAATGTATTTGCTGATGTCCCCGATCTGAAAATCATCGCTTCGGAGAAAGTCGCTGAAACCCTTGCTGCGGCTGCGCATCCGGGCATCTTGCTTCCCAATATTACCTATGCGGAATCCTTTGATTTTTCCGTCGGTGGTCAGCCGGTTGAGCTGGCTCTGGGGGATTTTCATGCTGAAGATAAAGACACTATCATATATYTGCCGAACCAGAAATTTYTGATGGCGGTKGATACGATTACGCCCGGCGAAGCGCCTTTCATGAATTTTGGTGCGACCGCCAAYATCGGYGGCTATCTGGCAGCGTTTGAACAATTTCTCGCTTATGACTTTACACATTTCCTGTCCGGACACGTTTCGGTTCTCGGCAACCGAGATGATGTTATTGCCAACCGCGATTATGCGTTTGAAGTCCGTGACGCGGTATTTGCCGGGCTCGGGACATTTGGCCAACGCTTCGGCCAGACCTTTGCTTCGCTGGAATATCAAAATGCAAACCTTGCCTATCGCATCGTCATCGAGGGCATCCGCGACGAATGTGCGAACCAGGTTATCGAAAACTGGCAGGATCGCCTGTCTGTAGTTGATGTCTGGGCCGCCAGCCACTGCGAACAGACAGTCCTCTATTACATCATGCACTAACCGGATCGGCCTGCCTGGTGACCRTTTCGGTCCAGGCAGGCCACCAGCCCACCTCAAGAACAGGAATTATCATGGCCTATATTTGGACCGTATATGCATGCCTCGGCATTGGCTTGAGCACTGCACTCGTTGCAGGTGTATTTTTGGCATTTTCAGATTTCATCATGCGTGCGCTTAAATTATCCAACCCGATTGGGGCGATTGAAAGCATGCAGGAAATCAACGTGACGGTTTTTAGGTCAGTATTTCTGACCACATTTTTTGCCTTGGTTCCTGCCATGATCGGTCTGTCGATTTACCTGGTTTCGCGATTGGAAAGCGTGGCAACATCGTTGGTGCTGGCGGGAACCGGTATTTACATTCTAACTGTTATTCTGGTGACRATTGTTGGCAATGTTCCCATGAACCAAAAACTGGCGAAAATGAATTCAAGTTCCCCTGAAACAATTACCTATTGGCGTCGTTATGGCACCGGATGGACCAGATTAAACCATGTGCGAACAATAGGTTCATTTGCCTCTGCCCTGTGTTTTCTGCTGGCTGCCCTATCGATTGTCGGTGCTACGGTTTGATAAAGTGAAGGAARATCGGAAGCATATTTCAATGCRAAACCTTGTTAYGTTTGCGAAATTCAAGCCGCCCTCTCGATTTTTTGTACTCGATATGCGTGTTTTTTTAGAACCAATTCTTTTTGATTGAACCAAACTGAATTGTACGATTAACAATTTGCTCACTAGTATTTAAATTTTGTATCAAGGTTTAACTAGAGTTCAAATCCGACCACATATTCTCAATATTTACTGAAATAGTAAGCGTGAGGGAATACAAAATGTGGCAATTGCCGTCATTGGATCGGATCGGGCCTGAGCAATTCGCTGATTTGTTTAAAAGCACTCCAATTGCAACTTTTGGCCAGTTGATAAACGCAACTATAGTGGTGATTGCCCTTTATTCCGTCACCGATATCTACATGATAACAGGCTGGTGGCTGATCAATCTGGTTATGTGTACGTGGACGATGTGGCGATGGTTTCAAAACCGTGGTCGCACGATTACAAAACTTTCCAGCAAAGCTATCCCGCGCGTGGCTTTTTCAGGATTCCTGTACGCATTGCCCTGGTCCATGCTTGTCATTCTGTTTCTGGGCGAAATTCCGGCCCGCGAAGAACTTCTCATGAGTATTGCTGTTGTCGGTATGGCGGCTGCTGGAAGCGTACAGCTGGCGCGGGTATACCCGGCGGCGCTTGTCTATTTGGCTACGATTTTGGTGCCGGTTATTGTAAAAAGTATGTCTCTTGGCGAATTTCAATATTACCTTTTGGCAGGGTTGAGCCTGTCATATATTTTCTATCTCTTTTCCATTGTTACAAGCAGCGCAATCACTTCGATCGAGCGTTCAGCAGCCTTGAAAGATCTGGAAGAAAAAGTCGTTCAGATTGACGAAGCGAATAGTGCGCTGGAGAGATTTGCGACAGAGGATGATTTAACCGGTCTGGTGAACAGACGGATTTTTCATGAGCAGCTCGCCACGTCTGTAGAAGACGCACGCCGCCTTGGAAAAAGTGTTTCTCTGCTGGTTTGTGATCTTGATCACTTCAAGAATATCAATGATTTTTCTGGTCATATAGAAGGCGATCGTTTTCTCAAGGAAGTTGCTAATCGCATCAAAAAGAGCGCCAATGATGATGATATAGTGGCCCGCACCGGGGGTGATGAGTTTGCTCTCATCGTCAAACACCAGGATACGCAATCGAATATAAAGGTGTTTCTCCAAGACCTTATGGACGAAATGAACCAACCGATTGAACTCGGGGGCACCACAGTTAGCCCTGAGATCAGCATTGGCGTATCCGTGTTTCCAGATGATGCCCATAATGTTCAAACAATGTTACTCCATGCGGATATGGCGCTGCACCGCGGCAAAACCATATCCCGCAATCAATATTGGTTCTTCAATCAAGATATGCGCTCCAAACTGTCATCGGATACAGCGCTTGAATCAGATTTGAAGGTGGCTTTATCGGAAAATCAGTTTGAACTTTATTATCAACCCAAAGTCGAWATCCGCACGGGTCGGTTGCTGGGCTTTGAAAGCCTTTTGAGGTGGCGTCGATCGAACGGTGAAATCGTGGCGCCAGGCGCATTTTTCCCGGTTGCCGAGGAACGAGGATTGATGCTTCCTATTTCCGACTTCGTCATTGAAAAGCTGACGGACGATCTTCGCAATTGGCAAGATATGGGGTTAGATTTTGGCGCGGTTTCCGTCAATATCCATCCGGTGCRAATCAAGGATCGCCATCGCATGGAACGTATTGTGTGTGATGTTGAACGCAAGAACCTGCCGCCCGAAAAAATAATTTTGGAAATTACGGAAGACTGCGTTGTTGGTCGCGGTACCGATGATGTTCCGGCAACATTGGAATTAATGAGAGATCATAAACTCAAAGTTTCGTTTGATGATTTTGGTACTGGATATGCGTCCCTGACCCACCTAAGAAATCTTCCCGTTGATGAGATTAAGCTCGATCGCTCGTTCATTTCGGGTATTGCGACAAACACTTCAGATCATTCAATTGTTCTCGCTATGATCAAGCTGGCAAATTCCTTGGGACTGGCAACGGTTGCGGAGGGCATTNNNGAAGAAGAACAGCATAATTTATTGCTGGCAATGGGATGTACCATCGGTCAGGGGTATTTTTACGCCAGACCGATGGACTTCAAATCGGCAACGGAATATTTGCACAACGCCACCAAAATCCAGCTTGATGTTTCCTCAAATATTACAACGCTTGTCGGTGGGGACCAACGAACCGGTGCGGCGGAAAAAATTGATCAACAGCTTGAATTTGTGCAGCGGCGATAAAACCAATGCCAAATTGGACCAGCTAGTCTCCGCGCTCCAGAACCAACAGAAATGTTGGCAGGAACAGCAACACAGCCAAGAGAGCGGCGAGCAGGGTCATGACTGTAAGCAGGCCCAGATGGGCGTTGACGAGAAAGCCGGAAAAGGCGAGGGCGGCAAAGCCGCTGACGATGGCAAGCGTTGTTACGAGAATTGCGACACCAACGGTGGAAAAAGCCTGGGGGATCGCCTTTGCGGGCGACAGGCCCAGCTGGTCGCGGGCATAGCGGTATTTCCAGAGAAAATGCACTGTATCATCTACGACGATACCAAACGTCATGGCGCTGACGACGGTGGCGGCGAAAGAAATTTCACCAATCGCCAGGCCCCATAATCCGTAGGCTATCATCATGGGCATCAGATTGGGGATCAGGCTGACCAGGCCAAGCGAAAAACTGCGCAGGGCGACCAGCAAAATCAGAGAGACCAGGACCAGCGCGACGATGGTTCCCGTGACCATGGCGCGGGTGTTGCGGATCGACATATTGGCGGCAAGCAGGGACATGCCGGTAGCGGGTGCTGCCAGGCTTGGGGTTTYGTGCGTCAGCCAGGTTTCGGCGGTTTTGGAAAATTCACGGATCTCGGATGAGCTGGCATCAGACAGAATTGCGGTCAGCAGTGAATGAGTTTCCTCCACATTAACGGGGCGCCCCTGGAGCGCGCCTTCTGCCAGGTTTTGGCGAAGAAATTCCCAAACCATTTCGCTGTCGGTAGCAGAGACGGGAAGATCATTCTCGGTTTCTATAAATGGGATTGCAGCGCTGGCTGATTTGAAGATGTCCAACAAACTTGCTACGTGGGTGACCTTCGGTTGATCGCGCAACCAAGAGGCAAACCGGTCCAGATCATTTAGATAGTCAGGATCAGCGATGCCGGTTTCTGTGGGCAGCGAAAATTCAATCACTGTCAACCCGGACAGGTTCTCTTCCAGAAAATCGGTGCTGCGTCTGAATTCGTAATCTTCGCTGAAATAATGCGCGAAATTATCATCAAAGACCAAGCGGTTGACCCCCCAGACGGATGTGGCAAGGGTGATTGCGAACAAAGCGATCAGGGCGGGCTTGGTGCGGGTGACCCAGGCGCCCAACCGGCCAATGGCTTGTTCCGTTTTTTCCCTGCTGCGGGCGGGCTTTGGCGGCAGGAATGATGTCAGGGCTGGCAACAGCGTGAAGGCCAGAATGAATGTAATGAGAATGCCGACAGCCACCAAGTTTCCCATTTGTCGGAAGGGCGGTGAATCTGAAAAATTCAGACACAGGAATGAAATCATGGTTGTGAGGGCAGCCAGAAAAATCGGGAAAAAATTTATCCGCACCGACAATTTCAGGGCTTCGATCTGATTGTTGCCGTGCCGCAATTCCTGTTGCCACGACAACAACAAATGAATGCTGGTGGCGATTGCCAAACCCATCAGGACCATGGGGGTCGTGCTCGTGACACCATTCAGGTCGTGGCCCAACCACCCGGCAATGCCCATGGTCAGGGCGGTGGTCACGCCAAGGACCATCAACAAAACGCCAGATACCAATATTGATTGCAGGCAGACCAGTAACAGGCCGATGATGGCAGCGATTTGGAACGGAACCAGGAACAATAAATCGTTCTGGATGGCCTCCATGAATGTTTTGTCGAGGACCGCGCTTCCGGTCAGGTGGAAATCGATTGCTGGATATTGCGCCGCCAGGGCGGCTTTCAGGTCTTGCAATTTTTCAACGGTGGCCATTTGCCTTTCCGGAGCGCCGCCCTGATTTCCTATCAGCATATTTATGGCGGTAACGTGCCCGGATTCTGACAGCAGGGTTTCAGATTGTGCGCGGATTTGTGGTGCAATTGATTTTACAAAAGCCGCCTGTTTTTCTGATACGGGAATACCGGGGGCGAGCAAAGGTTGGTTCATTTCCCCATCGAGAACAGGGGAGGCAATATTTGCCAGCGACTGGATTGCCGCGATGCCAGGGATCGCGCCAAAGGCCATAGTCGCTTCGTTCAGCGCATTCAGGGTTGAGATTGAAAATACATCTCCGCTGGCGGGAGCAAAAATTAAAATGGCCGTATTGTAGCGGCCGTGGCGCGCCTCCATTGCTTCAAGAGCAAGGCGCTCTGGGTTGTCCAGGCCGAAATAAACACGGGCATCAGTATTGAACCCGGAGCGGAGCGCACCCGTGATGCCGGCAATGGTGAGACCAATGCAGACAATCAAAATCCAGATGCGGTACTTAAAATTCCAATCCACCAATTTTGCGGCGAAATCGTCTCCAGCGTGCATCTTTGCAGGTTCATTCAAGGGAGTGGATGTCATGAAATACTGAGCCCTGACAAGCAATTGAGGCAATCTGATTATATTTGTTTTCTTGCGCTTCCAGCGACCATGACTTTACAATAGATCGCGTCTCGTGCAACTTTTTCGAGGCACCATATTTATTAATTGTTGGCCTGGGGGGTTGCGTTATGTCTTTGTTTGTTCGCCGATATCTATCGGTTTTTTTATGCGCGTCATTAATTTTTGTCGCCGCAATCCAGACAGTTGACGCTTCAGGTTTTTATGTCAGGGAACAATCTGTGTCGGCGCTTGGGACCGCCCATGCCGGTGCCGCTTCGCGGGGATCTGATCCCAGTCATCTGTTCTTTAACCCGGCCACGATCATCGAGAATAATTATTCTCCCATGCTCGTGCTGGATGTGCGTGGCTTTTTCCCGTCAGTCGGCATTGATGTCCAGGCAGCTACATCGCCACTTGCTGCAAATATTACCGCTGCCGGAAATTCGGGCGGCATGGCGGATGCCGCTGCTGCGCCTTCAATCTTTGCAACAATACCAATCGGAGACCGGGTTGTAATTGGCTTTGGTCTCTCGGTCCCTTTTGCCGTTGTTATTGAAACAAATCCTGGATGGGCTGGTCGGTTCCAACTTATTGAAACAGATATGCGGGCCATGAATTTCAACCCGGTTGCCGCGTTTCGTATCAACGAAGTTTTTGCAATTGCGGCCGGTATCCAGGTGCAATATTTCGATTCAACATTCCGCAAGATGGAGGTTTTCCCAGCAGGTCCCGGCTTCATAGAAGCGATTGGATTTCTCAAAGGAGACGATGTGGGCTTTGGGATCACGGCTGGCGTCATGATTACGCCCAACGACCGGACAAGCATTGGTATTGGATATCGCTCACAGATCAATCATACGCTCACCGGAACGGCGGGTCTGGAATTGCCGGGTGTGCCTGTTGATGGGGCAACTTTTGATATTACCACGCCGGACGTGATCACGGTTGGGGTGACCCAGCAGATAACCGACCGTCTGACCGGGCACGCGTCGTTTGAATGGGCCAATTGGAGCCGGTTTGCAGGATTGGTGATCAATTTTGCATCTGGCCGACCAACCGAGGTGCGGGCGCAATCCTGGGATGATACCTATTTTGGTGCTCTTGGGTTGACCTATCAGGCCAGCGACATGACCAGCGTTAGCGGCGGTGTCAGCTACGGCACAGCGATTTCAAATGGTGGCGGCAATTCGCTTAGCCCGGACGGCGCACGAACAACATTATCTCTTGGGATTAATCATGTCATCAATGACCGCCTGACCATAAATGGCAGCTACAGCCATGTCTTTTTCCAGGACGCCGGGATCAATATTGCCAATGCGTCTGGTACGCTTGCGGCCAATTTTCACTCGGATATGGACATTGTCGGTGTCAGCCTGATCTGGTCGATGGTCGATTAAAGTTTTTAGGAAGTTGATCTAGGCCGCGCCTTACTGGCGATCTTGAAATTCAACAAGTGTTAATTAGAGCAGGAACGGCAGAAATGCTTTTCTGTCTTTTGGAAAATCGGGGAAAGTTTCCCGGTACCATTTATGATGGGCGATGGCGCGCGGGAGCAGATTGGCGGCGGTCCAGATGGCGAAGGCCAATGCTGGCAGGTTCCAGCAAAGAACCGCAAATCCACACCATTGGAGGGTTTCGCCAAAATGGTTGGGACAGGAGATGTACTTGAACATTTTTCCGTGCGGGATTTTGTATCCGGTTTCGGTTTTTGTTCGCAGGCGCAATAAAATATTGTCGCTGGAAATATTGATCCAGGCGCCGAGCAGAAAAATTATCAAACCCGAAATGAACCTTGGATCTGAGAGCCACGACAATTGATAATTGCCAAGCCCGGACCCCAGATACCATCCGTTGCTCCAGCCGTTGATGGCGTTGAAAATGATGCCGAGCGCGACAATGAGGACGGGAATGACCTTGCCCGATGTGCGTATGCGAAGCGGGAAAATGATGGAGCGATTGACATAATGTGCCACCCACAAGCCAAACATGATCCAGAGGGGTAGGGATTTCTCTTCCGGGCTTAAAATGAAAAAGATGACAAAAGCGATGAGTGACAAACTTTCCATCATCATCCAGCCGAGCCGGTTGACCATGACCGGCCCCCAATTTCGGCTGGTGTGGCGGCCATAGGGGGCGGGGATGAAGAGCATCACAGGAAACATTATCAGCGCCAAGGCGATCCAACTGTACATTAGATATGTGAAGACAAGGGCTGACATCATCTGTGCTCCGTTAATTTGTTTTCCAAATGGCCTAAAGGCAAGTGGCTGGATTGTTTCAACCGATCGAGCACGATGGAAGTGTGAACATGCGCAACGCTTTCGTGAGGCAGAAATATATCGTTCAGGATTTCCGTCAGTTCAGCCAATCCAGGCACCATCATTCTGACAAGATAATCGCTATCGCCGGTCAGGGAATAGGCTTCCTGAACTTCGTCTAGCCCGGTGATCAATTTGAGAAACTGGGCTGAATTTTCCGGTGAATGGGTTGATAGCGCGACCCGGACGAAAACCGTGACGCCGAGCCCGAGTGCGTCTGCTGACAACAGGGCCTTGTAGCTTTCAATATAGCCAGCAGATTCCAGTGCGGCGCGTCTGCGCGAACATTGAGATGGTGACAGGCCGACCCGTTCGCCAAGCTCTTGATTGGTCAGGCGGCCGTCTTCTTGCAGCGCGCGGAGAAGTTTTATGTTCAATCGGTCCATGCGTGTTTCAATCATAAAACATAAATATTATGCGTGTTTCATGTGAAATTATGCGTATAGATAGCAATTATGCAAGTTAATTTCATCAATTTAATGATATTTTGTGCGCAATCATTATTTTGAGGAGATTCCTATGGGTCCGTTCCCGCACGATGCGTCGCCTGCCGAGATCAACGAAAAAAACCCGGCTGGTACCGATGGGTTTGAGTTTGTTGAATTTTCTGACCCCACGCCGGACAAGCTGGAAATGTTGTTTGAAAGCATGGGATTTGTTGAAGTGGCCCGGCACAAAACAAAGGACATTTCCTTGTTTCGCCAGGGCGGGATCAACTACCTGGTCAACCGGGAAAAAGCGTCACATGCAGGGTCTTTTGTTGAAGCCCATGGTCCGTCAGCGCCTTCCATGGCGTGGCGCGTTGTGGATGCGCAACACACGCTGAAGCGGGCCCTCGAGAAGGGAGCGACTGAATATAAAGGCAACGGCAAATCTCTCAATGTGCCGGCGATCGAGGGGATTGGCGGGTCGCTGCTTTATTTCGTCGATACTTATGGCGACAAGGGCTCGCCGTATGGTGATGACTTTGATTGGGTTGGTGAAGCGAACCCAAACCCTGAAGGTTTTGGTTTCCATTATATCGATCATCTGACCCACAATGTTCAGCGCGGAAATATGGATACCTGGTACAAGTTTTATGCGCAGATATTCAATTTTACCGAAATCAGATTTTTCAATATCGAAGGCAAGTTGACCGGGCTGACCAGCCGGGCGCTCACATCGCCCTGCAATAAAATCCGGATTCCGATCAACGAAAGTTCCGATTCAAAAAGCCAGATTGAAGAATATCTCGCGGACTATAAGGGCGAGGGAATCCAGCATGTGGCGGTTGGCACCGAGGATATTTATGGTTCGGCAGATATCCTGGCCAACCACGGGTTGGAATTCATGCCCGGTCCGCCGGAGGTTTATTATGAAAAATCAACGACCCGCGTGACGGGTCACCAAGAACCTTTGGCGCGGATGCGTGAACACGGCATTCTGATTGACGGCGAAGGGGTTGTTGATGGTGGCATGACCCGGATTTTGCTTCAGGTATTTTCCAAAACAGTGATCGGTCCGATCTTTTTTGAATTCATCCAGCGCAAAGGCGACGATGGATTTGGTGAAGGTAATTTCCGCGCGCTGTTTGAATCCATCGAAGAAGACCAGATCCAGCGCGGGGTTTTGAAAGAGGCCAGCTAAGCCTCTTTCGGCCTGAAATCTTGCGCCACTTCATTTGAGATGATCTGATCCCGAGCATCACACCTATGGATGTTGCGAGGGATCAGATGATGGCGAAAATCACCAAAGGCTCTTGTCTTTGTGGTGGCGTGGTTTACGAAATTCGGGGGCCGCTGCGCCCGGTTTGTGCGTGTCACTGCAACCAGTGTCGCAAGGCCAGCGGGCATTATGTGGCAGCGACGCAGTGCAAATCAGATGACCTGACAATCAAGGGTGACGCTCTGGTCTGGTTCAAATCTTCAGACATTGCAACGCGTGGTTTTTGCGGCACCTGTGGCAGCAATTTATTTTGGCGGCCGTTTGACAAGGATACAATTTCGATTTTTGCAGGTGCTCTGGATGACCCYGTTGATCTGGTTATGGATGGTCAGATTTATACTGAAGACAAGGGCAGCTATTATGATTTGCCCGATGTRCCGATYTKYGATCWTGCRCCGRAAACCGACGCTTCGTCGTAGATGCGTGCCGGCTGGGGCGYGTGCCRGTTTTTTCGAACCTTGGCGRCAATCTAGCGCGGTTGGGGAATATGGTTCCATTTGGCTAAATCTACCAAGGCATCCCTGATGCTCGTTTCCGGGGAGCGGAAATTGATCGCCAATTCATTCCTGATTTTCGAATTATCGAATCTGAGTGCGCGCCCTACATGGGTGCGCAGATATGACCCGGCACCGGAGGGCTGGGTGTAGCTGGCGAGCTTCGTGAGGGCGGTTCCGAGTGGACCGGTCAGCGACATTTTCGGCAATTTGGCGTGACCCCATCCGTTGGCGCGGGCAATATCAACCACCTTGGACATGTCTATGGTTGCTGTCGCGCAAACATAGCGCCCGGATGCAGCTTGAATGTTGGCGGCAGCGATATGGGCGTCGGCCACATCGCGGACATCCACAAAGCCCCAGGTGAGGTCGATAATGGCCGGGAAATTACCGTTCACAAGATCCACCAAAATCTGGTGTGAGGTGTTGATTGAGGCGGTATGAGCGGGGCCGATGACCAGAAACGGGTTGATGACGATCAGATCAAAATGTGGATTTTCTCGTTTCATGAAATCCCAGGCCGCGCGTTCCGCAAGGACCTTGGAATAAAAATAGGGGTTACGGGTGAGAGAACTTTCGTTGTTCCAATCTGCTTCCGTCAACAACCTGCCATCTGGCTCGTCGGTGACGGCGGCCATTGACGAGGTCAGGATGACGCGCCGCACCCGCTTGCTTTTTGCCGCCGCCGTCAACATAGAAAGCGTGCCGTTTACGGCCGGGGCGACCAGGTCGCGTTGGGCATTTTTCACGGTCAGGACATAGGGACTGGCTGTGTGCATGATGATATCGACATCGACATAATCGCTGAACGGATCGCTGTCATTCAGGTCTGCTGCGACCAATGTCAGATGCGTTTCGGCACCTTTCATGGTCATCAAATGGGCGGTCTTTTCATAATTGGCCGGGTCGCGCACCGTGCCGACAATCTCACTACCTGCGGCCAATAATTTTTCGATTATGTGGCTGGCAATAAATCCGCTGGCGCCAGAGACCAGAATTTTGTCGGCCATGATTTGTCTCCCCACATTCATTTCAACGGTGCCTAAGCCCTGATGAAATGAATGTGGGGAACAAAACCTAGTTTGTCACCTTGCGCAGGCGGGCAAAATGTTCGTCCCACCCGATATCGTGGTTGGCGGCCATGCCGAAAGCGTCTTCCTTGATCTGATCCCAGCCTTCATGGACCAGGGTCAGAACAGTGCCGTCATCAACCCCTTCCAGTGTCCAGGTGCAGGTGGTTTCGACATTTTGCAGGAACGGATGSGTGAAGGTGTGGACCARTTTTTCCGGCGGGGYCATGGTGAYGACSTTSCCCCNAGCACATGSGCTSGCSNTKCTTTSMCGGCGCTGTTGGTCAGTACCGCCCAATCGCCGCCTTCCACCAAATCGCTTTCGCCCTGGTGGAACCAGACCGCGAGCTTGTCGGCTTCGGTAAGGAATTTCCAGACATGCGACGGTGCTGCTTTCAGGAAAATGGTTTTTACAATATTCAATGCTGACATTATTCTTTCTCCACAATTTGTTTGAGTTTGGCGAGCCGCTCATCCCAGAAGCGGTCGAAATGGTTGATCCAATCAGCGGCGGCCTTCAATCTGTCTGGGATGAGCCGGTTGATGCGTTCGCGACCCTGAATTTCCACACTGATCAGCCCGCCCTCGCGCAAAATTGCGAGATGCTTGGCGACCGCGGGCCGGGTCATCTGGAATTCACTGGCAATGTCGCCAACCGGGCGTTCGCCATCGGCCAGCATGGCGACAATGGCCCGCCTGGTCGGGTCGGCAAGGGCGCGGAAAACGGGTTGGGCTTGATCAGTCTGTATCATAATATAAAACCTTTTGGTTTCGCTTTATATGAAACCTTTTGGTGTTATGTCAACTCGAAATCTGAGATTTTTTGACTGAATTGCATTCGACCAACCAAAAATCACGCGCGAGGCTTATCCCGCACGACAATTACGTGATGGTTTTTAGGCGAATTGTGGTGGCTAATTCAGGGTCCAGGTCAGGTTCACAATGAAATTGTGAGACAGGATCACATCCAGATCGTTGCTTTGAACAAGCCCTGGAGCCCCAGGTACCAATAGATTTACAAAATCAACTCCGGAAAGACCTTTCAGTCGATAGCCAACGCCAAGAGAGGTCCGGTCAGATAATTCCCAATTTATGCCCGTACCAACCTGAAAGGCGAAGGCGGTGTCGTTGTCGATGAAGCCAAAGCCCGAGCCAGGGAAAAGGGCGAATTGAATGTCGGCATCAATGAAGCCGATGCCGATGCCGCCGCCAACATAAGGGCGAATTGAGCGGGTATCGGATATAGATTCAAAATCGTACCAGAGGTTGGCAAGGATTGTGACAGAGGTGACATCGCCGGTTGAAGAAAAGGGGTTCAACGCTAGGCCCGGATGGGAAAAATTGATTGTGCCTGAATCAGATGATCGGAATGCGAATTCGATTTCACCGCGTACATTGTCCCAAAGCTCGGTGCCTATAGCGCTACCAATGATAAACCCGGAATCCATATCAATATTGTAGATGTAGCCGGGTGTTACCGCGCCGGTTGTAGCGGTGTAGGTAGTGGACGAGTCCATGCTTTCAGGAAGGCTGATGCCGCCAAATAAGCTGACATACCAGGAGCGGTGGGCCGAATAATCATTATTGGCCTCTGCGGCGGAAGCTGAATGGGCTGCACCCAAAGTCAAGGCAGCTACGGAAGCGCCAAGAAAAAGGCCTTTGCGAAACGTGTTCATCAATAAACCCCAACACCAAAATGCATATATGATCAGAATGAAGCCCGGCGATTCCGATCTGTTCATCTCTGATTTACAGAGCTGACCCAGAATTCACAATCGAAAAATTATGGGAATTATATATATAATTCAAGGTAATAAGCTGCTTTTTCGGTCAGATGTTGCCAGAATTTCACATGAGAAAAATGTGACTAATTCACGAAATACGGTCCGAGTGATTGTTTCAGGTCGGTCAGGTATTTATCGTAGTTTTTCCAACGCTTGACCGAGGATGTATAAATCGGTTGGCGGACCTGCCAGCGGCTCAAGGTTGTTACTGTCCGTTTAGACTTGTGGAATTGCAGGCAAGAGTCATCCCAATCCAGGCCAATATGGGCGATCAGGTCGCGGCTCAGGCTTTCCTGATTTGCGATCATTTGCTCGTATTCAACAGTGAATATTTTTGTTGGCAAAACTTGCTACCAATGGTCCATGAGGCGGCGATATTCCTGATAATATTCACCGAGAATTTTCAGATCGGTATTATAGCCATGAGCTTCATTAAATTTATTCATGAAGCAGGAAACGCAATTTTCCATCGGGTCGCGCAGGCAATGGACAATTTTTGCGTTTGGAAACAGCAGATAGATCATGCCAAGCAACATGAAATTATGCGGCATTTTATCGGTGACCCGTTCGGCTGATTTCGAATGGGTTGCCAATTCATCCTTATAAATTTTTGCTGATTGCAGCGCATTGCGGRCSCGAARTAATTTCCGMCCCTCGGCCTTTTCCTTGAACAAKGTGGRCATRAYRTCGCGCCCAATCCGGTAAATRTYRGRYAATTCRCCRGCRCCATARGCGAGYGGGTGGCTYGCAATAATYTGTTCGGTCAGGGTGGTGCYGGAGCGSGGCATGCCAACAATRAAGACAGGCCTTTGGGTYGGGTCGCCAAGRTCRCGYCGGCGTTCAAAAAAATCCGRTGTRAACARRTYGATYAGCTGGTTCACTTCATCGGTATAATTTTTGAGTTTGAACGAYGCGCCYGAGACCTGCTTGSCWTKYGAAAARTGYTCAAWTGCTTTGTCGAAGCGTTTTTGATCATTGAATATTTTTCCAGCCGCATGATGCAAATGTTCCCGCGCCATTCCATCAAGTGAATTGTCTACCAGCAGATCTTCGATCGCCTGGGCTTCCGGGTCGTTGGGGGCAAATTTGCGCGTTGCTGACAGGCCGTAATAGGCCATATATGCATCCGGTCTTTCCGCAATCACAGCGCGAAATTCCTGTTCCGCCTCGGCAATTTCCCCGTCATCAACTTTCGCCTGGGCGCGTCCCACGCGGGCGGCGACATTGCCGGGTTTTTCTTTAAGAGCGGCGTCGAATGCGGCAATGGCATCGCTGGATCGTCCGAGCGAATTTTTCGCCCGTGCCAGGTTCAGGACGGCCTCAAAAAATTCGCCGTTCAACCGGATCGCTTTTTTCAGCAACGGGATTGCGAGTTTGGCGGAGTCCGACATGATATAGGCGTTGGCCAGATTGTTGAGCATGACCGGGTCGCGGGGCCGGTGTTTGACCGCGCGTTCAAGAAAATCAACCGAAATTCTATATTGGTGGGCGTCGGCGGCCAATATTCCCATCAGGCCAAGGGCGTCTGGTTGGTCGGGATGGTCGCGCAGAATAAGCTGGTATTGATATTCGGCATCCTGCTGCTGCCCGGCGCGGTGCAGGTCGATGCCTTTCTGCAGAATTTTCAGGATGTCCTCTTTGGTAGCAGCACCCTTGGGCTGTGGCATCTTGTTCAGCGCTTGAGGAAGCCCAACAACCATTGGCGACAATTGCGTAGCTGCAGGTTTTCCAAAGGGAACTGGTTTGCGAGGCATCAGAATTGTTCCGGGCGACCTAATATCTTGGACGTGCAAAAGGCCACAAATGCAGTTTTCATGCAACGGGTGCGCACATTTTCCTGATCGTTGAGACCATACTCATGGCCGCCAGCATGGATGATTTCGGATTGTCCGGGAACGGGTTGGCCTCGACCCGGAATTGCATTTTCCCAAATGCCCCCGAGGCTTCGATTTCGTGGATGTTGCGGGTAATTGCAGGGTCAGCGATCAGCTCAACTTTGGTTTCATCAAGTCCGGGACCGGCAAGCGCGACGGCGGCGGCAACATTGGCGTTTTTTGGATATTGCAATGCGGCTTTGCGAGCGCTGCCTTTGAAATGGATCGCTGCTTGCGTCAAACTATCCAGCTCAAGAGCTTGTTCTGCGGGCGACCCTTTCCAGCCTGATGGTGGTTTGCGGCCACGATAAATAATCTCTTCCAAGCCGCCAGTCATGGCCGCGGATAGAATATCGAGGGCACCGATGGATCCGCTCGCCAGCCGCAATTGTGCGTTGCCGGATCGTGCCGCATTTTCCAGTTCTGTCGCCAGGCCAGCGTTGGCCAATGCGCCAATTGATATTGTTACAAGGTCGGTGCCGCCGCGCAAAATAGCCGGGCCGTGGGCGCGCAAGGCGGCGTGGCCACCGCAATCGGCAACCAGATCGGGGGCAATAGAAAAATCCGATAATTTGGATACAGCCTCTATCCCGGGCACAATTTGCGCCGCAATTTCTTCACGGCCTTCACGGCAGAGAAACCCGACAAGGTTGATTGCTTGGTCATCAATCAGGTTTTTAGCGACATAGGTTCCAATTGCGCCAAAGCCGATAATTGCGACGTTCAGTTTTTTTGCCATGTTTGGAATGATCCATATTTTTTGCGGTGTGCAGCGTTTGCTAAATGTATCATTTCGCCAAAGCCGCGTCTTGCCTTTGGTTCGATTTTGGGYTCGAATTGCAACAAATTTTCAGGAGATGTCATGACTAGTTTGAAGAATATCGCCGATATATTTGGCACCGATAAGGTGGACACATTTTTAGGCCTGCCAAAAGGAAATATCGCAGATTTGGCGGGGGCGGGATCGGCCATTATCGGCGTTCCTACCGCGTCGCCTTACGAAAGCGCCGGGGCGTATTGTGCGGGTGCGCCAGAAGCGATCCGCAATGCAATCGCGCCGTATGCCGGAAATTTGCTGCATCATGATTTTGATCTGGGCGGACAGATTTTCCCCGATAGTAAGGTCAGCGCGGTTGATTGCGGGAATCTGGATTGCGGCGAAAGTGACAGCGAAGCGAACCGCGATTTGATCCGSGCTTCGRTCAATTCAATTCTCGAYCARAAMTCAGTGCCGATTGTCATTGGCGGCGATGATTCTGTCCCAACCCCGGTGCTGCAAGCTTTTGAAGGCCGGGGTGATATCACGATCCTGCAAATCGACGCTCATATTGATTGGCGCGACGAAGTGCAAGGAGAACGCTGGGGGTTGAGCTCCACCATGCGCCGGGCTTCTGAAATGGGGCATGTCAAAAATATCATCCAGGTCGGGCGGCGCGGTATCGGCTCGGCGCGCCCGGAAGATGTCGCAGATGCGCTTGCATGGGGTGTTGAATTTATCGATGCACGCGATGTCCATGACGATGGCCTTGCTCCGGTTATTGACCTCATTCCAGAGGGTGCAAACGTGGTCATCGCGCTTGATTGTGATGGGCTTGATCCAGCAATCATGCCCGGTGTTATCGGTCGCGCGCCGGGCGGGCTGTCCTATTGGGACGTGGTTGATATGATCCATGGGGTCGGAAAAARAGGGCGYATTGCWGCGTTCAACATTGTTGAATTYATGCCGGAAGTGGATGTTGATGGTCAGGGMGCTTTGGTTGCMGCACGCCTCATCGTCAACGCACTTGGCATTGTTGCAAGGGCAAAGGCATGATCCAGTTTAAGGCGGCCGTCCTTGATACCTGCACGACAGCACGCCCTTTCTCTGACAGCCAGCCTTTGAAAATCGAAACCATCGATGCCGCTGGGCCCAATGCCAATGAAGTATTGGTGCGGATCAACGCGGCCAGCCTTTGCCGGTCTGATCTCTCTGTCATTACCGGGGTGCGGGCCTGGCCGATGCCGATTGTGCCGGGGCATGAAGCAAGCGGGATTGTTGAAGAGGTTGGTGGCGGCGTTACGCAGGTTTCGCCAGGCGATCAGGTGGTGCTGGTCTATCAGCCAAGCTGTGGCGTTTGCCCTTGTTGCGAAGAGGGTAAAACCTATCTTTGTGAGCCGGGGTTAGCTGCAAACCGGGCAGGGGCTTTGCTGAGCGGACCGCCGCAGCTTTCGATCAATGGCGAAACACTGCACCATCATATGGGGCTGTCGGCGTTTGCCGAAATGGCCATTGTGTCGGAACATTCGTTGGTCAAAGTGGACAATGATTTACCGCCGGAAATTGCTGCTTTGTTCGGCTGTGCCGTCATGTGCGGGGCCGGTAGTGTCATCAATACCGGTAATGTTCAGGCTGGAGAAACCGTTGCGATTGTTGGTGTCGGCGGGGTTGGTGCCAGCGCCATTCTTGGCGCCAAACTGGCAGGCGCCAGCCGTATTGTTGCGGTCGATATCGACAAGGCCWAGCTTRAAACCGCAAAAGAACTGGGCGCCACCGACACAATTTTGGGCGGTGACGATGCTGCCAATGAAATTCTGGAATTGACCAGCGGCGGCGTTGATTGCGCATTGGAAACGGCCGGTATTCTTGGTGCCTTTGAAACCGCATATGCTTCAGCTAAACGCGGCGGCCGGGTGGTCACCGTCGGGTTGGTCAACCCGGCAACGCCATTTTCGCTGGATGTCGCAGCGCATGTCACCAGCGCCAAAACCATCCATGGCAGCTATATGGGGAGTTGTAATTCAGCCGATGACATTCCCAAATTTGTCGAATTATTCAAAGCCGGACGTTTTCCCGTCGATAAACTGATCACCCACCGGATGCCGCTTGCCGATATCAATATTGCGCTGGAACGGATGGCAGCCAGCAAGGCGCTCAGGCAAATCCTGACGCCTTAACGGGATTTTTCCTGATGGAGTTTTTGCACCAGATGCAGGGTCGGCAAAATATCTTTCGAGATATTTGGCGCGGCGATAAGAGCGCGCAGATTGTTTTTGGTTACCTGGGCATGCTCCGCTGCGATTGCTTCGGCGCGGGTGCCGTGACCGGCTTTCATGGCATCAACCAAGGTCTTGTGCTGGGCGTGGGCAATGAACAATACTTCGCGACCGTCCGGCATTACATATTGGGCTTTGGCAAAGGCGCTGGCAGATGCAAATGGCAACCGGTTGACGGTTTCAAGCGCCAGAAACAGGGCCGCATTTCCTGCTGATTCAATAATCAATTCATGGAAATCGGTATTCATACGCGCAAAGGTTTCAAAATCTTCGAGTGCGAATTTGTTCTTCTCCATCAAAGTGTCACCGATCTCGATGCACCGGTCCAAATCCC
>JAESRU010000081.1 GCA_016764455.1 Hyphomicrobiales bacterium
GGCAAACCTGCAAGGCGGCCCCGGCAAGAAACTAATTGCCGTGTTTGCGCAATTCCTGTTTGGCGATAGATGCCAGATGCACTTCATCTGGCCCATCAGCCAAACGCAGCGTCCGGGCATGCGCCCAGGCATAGGACAGATGGAACTCGTCTGTTACGCCGCCACCGCCATGGATTTGTACAGCGCGGTCAATCACATCAAGCGCCAGGTTTGGCGCCACAACCTTGATCATCGCAATCTCGGAACGTGCCGCCTTGTTGCCGACAGTATCCATCATGTACGCCGCATTGAGAACCAAAAGCCGGGCCTGTTCGATCTCAATCCTTGAACGCGCAATCATATCCATCACCACGCCCTGCTCGGCGATGGTTTTGCCAAACGCGACCCGTTGCTTGGCGCGTTTGCACATGGCTTCAATCGCCCGCTCAGCCTGTCCGATCAACCGCATGCAATGGTGAATACGTCCCGGGCCAAGTCGCCCCTGGGCAATTTCAAAACCGCGACCTTCGCCAAGCAATATGTTCGACACCGGCACCCTGACATCTTTGAAATCCACTTCCGCATGACCGTGCGGCGCATGATCATACCCATAGACCGGCAGATGACGCACGACACTGACGCCGTCAGCGTCCATTGGAACTAGGACCATTGATTGTTGCGCATGGCGATCAGCTTTYGGGTCGGTCYTGCCCATGAAGATCATGATTTTGCAGCGCGGRTCRACCGCCCCGGATGTCCACCATTTGCGTCCATTGATGACATATTCGTCGCCATCACGAACAATACTGGCTTCGATGTTGGTGGCGTCTGATGATGCCACCGCCGGCTCGGTCATGGCAAACGCCGACCGGATCTCACCAGCCAGCAAAGGCTTCAGCCATTGTTCCTTATGAGCGTCTGAACCGTAGCGTTCCAGCACTTCCATATTGCCGGTATCTGGCGCTGAACAATTGAACGCTTCCGGCCCGATTGGCGAACGCCCCATTATTTCGCACAGGGGCGCATATTCCATATTGTTAAGCCCGTATCCAAGATCGCTTTCGGGCAGAAACAAGTTCCACAGACCTTGGCTTTTTGCCGCRGCTTTCATCTCTTCCATGATCGGCGGGATGCACCAGCGGCCGCCCGCAGCCACTTGTTCCTCGAAAACATGCTCGTTCAGATAGACATGCTCGTCCATAAATGCCGTAACGCGGGCCTGTAACTCTTTTACTTTGTCTGAAAATTCAAAATTCATTTCGGTCTCCAATGAGCATTATTTACGCGACTTCGAACAGACCAGCAGCACCCTGCCCGCCACCAACACACATGGTAACCACCACATATTTGGCACCGCGCCGTTTGCCTTCGATCAGGGCATGGCCGGTAAGGCGTGCGCCGCTCATACCGTATGGGTGACCAATTGAGATCGCGCCGCCATTGACGTTGAGAAGTTCGTCCGGAATRCCRAGTTTTTCRCGGCAATAAAGCACTTGCACCGCAAAAGCTTCGTTCAATTCCCAAAGGCCAATATCGTCGACCTTGAGACCGTGACGTTCGAGCAATTTGGGCACGGCAAAAACAGGACCGATCCCCATTTCATCAGGTTCACACCCAGACACCGCCATACCGCGATAAATGCCAAGCGGGGTAAGCCCACGCTGTTCAGCGAGCCTGGCTTCCATCAACACAGACGCCGAMGCGCCRTCRGACAATTGGCTGGCATTGCCAGCAGTGATGACACCGTTTTCGCGCACCGGCTTCAATCCGGCCAGGCCTTCAAGATTTGTCGTCGGGCGATTGCCTTCGTCTTTTTCAAGGGTCACTTCATGGAAGGAAATTTCTTTTGTTTCCTTGTCCATGACACCCATTTTCGTGGTCAGCGGAACAATCTCGTCATCAAATTTCCCGGCCTGTTGCGCAGCCGCTGTCCGCATCTGGCTTTGCAGTCCGTATTCATCCTGCGCGTCACGGCTRATATTGTASCGCTTGGCAACTACTTCAGCGGTATCGATCATCGGCATATAAAGATGCGCACTGTTTTCGATAACCGTTTTATCCTTGGCCATGAAGGTGTTTGAATGTTCGTTCTGGACCAGCGAAATTGATTCAGCCCCGCCCCCGACAACAACTTGCATATCATCGTGGATGATCTGCTTGGCCGCTGTCGCAATCGCCATCAAGCCAGACGCGCAAAGCCGGTTGACGGTCATGCCGCCCACCTGGACAGGCAAGCCCGCTGCAATGGCGCATTGACGGGCAAAATTATAACCTTGGGTCCCTTCCTGGGTTCCGGCCCCGATCACCACATCTTCAACATCTGCCTGATCGACACCAGCCCGTTTGACCGCTTCGCGAATGGCGTGCCCGGCAATCGTTGGTGACCCGGTATTATTGAACGCACCCCGGTAGGCTTTGCCGATCGGGGTTCTTGCCGTCGAGACGATAACTGCTTCACGCATGTTGCTGTTCCTCTGAAGTTAAATATTGAATTTAGGTTCCGGAAAAAGTTTTGCCCTCGGCAACCAGCTTTTCGAGATATTTACTTGGCCGCCACAGGGGCCCGAAATCTTCACGAAACTGGTTGATGCTTGCCAGCATATTATCAAGGCCGACCATGTCTGCATAAAGCATCGGCCCGCCGCGATAACGTGGAAAACCGTATCCTGCATTGTAGATCACATCGATATCACCAGCCCGCAATGCGATGCCTTCGTCAAGCAAATCGGCACCCACATTGGCGAGTGCATACATGCAGCGCTGGACGATTTCCTGGTCTGAAATATCGCGCCGCGTGATGCCTTTTCCCGCTGAGACTTTCAAGACCAAAGCATCCACATCCGGGTCAATTTCCGGTTTGCGGCTACCCTCAGAATAGAGATACCAGCCCTTGCTGGCTTTCTGGCCAAACCGGCCCTGCTCACAAAGCTGATCGGCTATCGTGTGCGGGTATGGCAAGTTGCGATCCCGGTCCGGCGCTTGCTCCTGCCTGATCAACCAGCTCACATCATTGCCCGCCAGGTCCATCACCGCAAACGGCCCCATGGCCCAGCCCCAATCAAAAAGTGCCTTGTCGATCTGTTGCGGCAACGCGCCCTCTTCGAGCAGCGACATGGCCTGATCCATATAACCGTGCAACATACGGTTTCCGACAAATCCGTCGCAAACCCCAACCACAGCGCTTACCTTGCGGATTTTTTTCGACAGCTTCATGACGGTGGCGACAATGTCCTTGCCGGTCTTTTCAGCTCGCACAATTTCAAGCAACCGCATCACATTGGCGGGTGAAAAGAAATGCATCCCGATCACATCTTCAGGCCGTCCGGTTTCAGCCGCGATCTCGTCGATATCAAGCGTCGACGTGTTGGTAGCGAGAATCGCCCCCGGCTTGCAGACCTTGTCGAGTTTTTGAAAAATCTCTTTCTTCAGCGCCATGTTTTCAAACACCGCTTCGATGACCATATCAACGTCGCTCAATGCGCTAAAATCCAGCGATCCTGAAAAGAGCGCCATCCGGCTATCCATGGCATCTTGGGTCAAACGTCCTCTGGAAACTGTGGCAGCATAATTATCCTTGATAATTCCGAGGCCTCGATCCAGCGCTTCTTGTGTGGTTTCCACAAAAACAACCGGAATACCCGCATTGGCGAAATTCATCGCGATCCCGCCACCCATGGTCCCGGCACCAATAATGCCAACCGAACTGATATCGCGTAACGGGGTGTCGCGCGGAATATCTGGAATTTTGGCAACTTCACGCTCGGCAAAGAACATGTAGCGCTGGCCCTTGGATTGGTCGGACGATACCAATTCTTCAAACAAGACCCGCTCTTCCCGCAAGCCATCGTCAAACGACATGGTGGCAGCATTCTCAACCGCCTGGATACATTTCAATGGCGCCTCAAATCCCCGCGCGCGTTTTTTTGCTGTCGCCCGCGCTTCATCAAATATTTTTGCGTCGGCATTGATCTCCATATCACGGATGCGGCGGCGCGGCGCGCCGCTTGAGATAAGCTCGCCGGCATATTCAATTGCGGCTTCAAGCAGATCGGTTTCCGCGACCTTGTCCAGAATACCAAGCTTCAGGGCCTTTGGTGCCGCTACAAAAGCGCCTGACAAAATCAAATCTAGCGCAGCGCTAGGGTCGATCAACCGTGGCAATCTTTGCGTGCCGCCAGCGCCTGGTAGAATACCAAGGGTAACTTCCGGTAGCCCGACGTTGCATTTGGCGTCGCCAATCCGGTAATCGCACCCAAACGCAATTTCCAGCCCGCCGCCAAGGGCATGGCCATGGATAGCTGCAACCACTAACTTGCTGGAATTTTCATAAGCCACAATGACTGCCCGCAAATCAGGCGCTTTCAGCGGTTTGCCGAATTCGGTGATATCAGCACCGGCTGGAAATGTGCGCCCACCCCCAATCAGCACCAGCGAATTGACACTGTCATCCGCCAATCCAGCTTCGAGGCAGGAAACCAGTCCGGCGCGAACCCCCTGACCCAACGCATTTACCGGCGGGTTGTTGATCGTGATAATTCCAACACCGTTCCGGCTTTCATACCCAACAAAATCATTCATGAATTCAGCCTCTGTAACATCATGTCTCGCGGTTGCCTGTCCAATTGACTGGGATAGTCAAATATCGGAGTTTCGTTTTTCAGTTCACAATCTGGCATCTGGCCCTTACCTGCTGCAACCCTCAAAGGAATTTTACATTCATGAAAAATCTGTTCTCCGTTAAAGGCAAGGTGGCGCTGGTTACCGGCGGCACCCGTGGCATAGGATATATGATAGCCCGTGGGTTCGTTGAAAATGGCGTGCGGACATATATTTCTGCGCGCAAGGCAGATGTCTGCGATCAGGTCGCACGTGAACTCTCGGAATTCGGTGAATGTAGAGCCCTGCCTGCGGACCTCTCGACGCTGGATGGGGTGAAGGATCTGGCAGCGCGCTTGACTGAAAAAGAGCCCGCTCTTGATATTTTGGTAAACAATGCTGGCGCTGCGTGGGGTGCTTCGATTGATGAATTCCCCGAAGCCGGGTGGGACAAGGTCATGGACCTCAATGTCAAATCCCTGTTTTTCATGACCCAGGCCCTTTTGCCCAATCTTGAAAAGGCGGGAACGGCTGATAGCCCGGCGCGCATAATAAACATCGGGTCTGTAGATGGCATCACTATTCCTCATACCGACACCTGGTCCTATCCGGCCAGCAAAGCAGCCGTGCATCAATTGACCAAAGTCATGGCCAATCGGCTGGCGGACCGCAACATCAATGTCAACGCGGTCGCACCCGGTCCGTTTGAAAGCCAAATGATGGCCCATACGCTTGAAACAAGCGGCAAAGAAATTGCTGACCGGTTGCCACGAAAGCGCATCGGACGGCCCGAAGACATGGTGGGCGTAACACTTTATCTCTCGTCCCAGGCGGGTGCCTATATCACGGGCGTTATCATTCCGGTCGATGGCGGGCATCTGGTTGTTGGCTAGGCAAGCACCGTTGAATGGAAATCAACATTGACCCCGCCGCCGAAATATACGAAACAACCGGCGGTGCCGGGTTCCGTTTGTGATCATCAGGTCCATGAAGCGGTTGGCAGGTTTTTTTGTTTTCCTGCAATCTAATTTCAGTAATCCAGACTGATTGACGCATAGGGAGAACATTGTGTCCCAGGATTCTTATCTATTCACCAGCGAATCGGTATCTGAAGGCCATCCCGATAAAGTATCGGATCGCATTTCCGATTCTATCGTCGATATTTTTCTGGCCGCCGACCCGCTTTCCCGCGTTGCGGTCGAGACCCTGACGACCACCAACAAAGTGGTACTCGCCGGTGAGACCCGGGGCCCCGCTTCGATCACCAAAGATTTGATGGAAGAAACCGCACGCCGCGTCATCAAGGATATCGGTTATGAGCAGGACGGGTTTCATTGGAAAAATGCCGACATTGAGGTGCTGGTTCATCCGCAATCGGTTGATATCGCGCAAGGCGTAGATTCTGATGGCAACAAAGACGAAGGCGCTGGCGACCAAGGCATCATGTTTGGCTATGCCTGTCGCGAAACCGACGTATTGATGCCGGCCCCGATCCATTTTTCCCACGCCATTCTTCGCTCATTGGCTGAAGCCCGCCATGCCGACCCGAAATCAGGTCTCGGCCCGGATTCAAAAAGTCAGGTGACGCTCCGCTATGAAAACGGCAAACCTGTTTGCGCAACCTCTGTTGTGGTCTCGACCCAACATTCGGAAGACCTTGACCAGGAAGCAATCCGCGAACTGGTCCGCCCGCATATTTTGAAAGTACTGCCCGAAGGCTGGATGTGTCCGGAAGACGAATTATACATCAACCCGACCGGCAGGTTCGTCATTGGCGGCCCTGATGGCGATGCTGGCCTGACCGGGCGCAAAATCATCGTCGATACCTATGGCGGCGCAGCCCCTCATGGCGGCGGCGCATTTTCCGGCAAAGACCCGACCAAGGTCGACCGGTCAGCCGCATACGCCGCCCGTTATCTGGCCAAAAATGTTGTCGCAGCAGGCATCGCTGATAAATGCACGATCCAACTGGCCTACGCCATCGGCGTATCCAAGCCCTTGTCATTTTACGTCGATATGGCTAGCACCGGCAATGTGGACGAGCAGAAATTGAGCAACGTCTTGCAGGAATTGATGGACCTGAGCCCGCGCGGCATACGCGAGCATCTAGGCCTGTCCCGCCCGATCTACGAACAAACC
>JAESRU010000224.1 GCA_016764455.1 Hyphomicrobiales bacterium
GCCAAACGCCTCACCGCCGCGTTGACGGAGCTTGGTCCGAGCTACATCAAATTCGGGCAATTTCTGGCAACCCGGTCTGATATTATTGGCGCCGAGCGTGCCAATGATCTGGCCCAGTTGCAGGATAATATCCCGGCATTTGCCCAGTCAGAAGCCGAAACCGCCGTTGAAGCTGCGCTTCATGCGCCGGTCAAAGAAATCTTTTCATCGTTCAGCAAAYCCATTGCGGCTGCGTCAATCGCCCAGGTGCATAAAGCCACGCTTGAAACCGAAGACGGGGAGCAGATCGTCGCGGTTAAAATTCTCCGGCCCGGCATAGAAAAGCGCTTTACCCGCGACATGGATAGTTTCTTTTTCATGGCGCGCGCYGYCGAGCGGTTCCACCCGGCYTCACGTCGGCTCAAGCCGGTGGCGGCCGTTGAAACCCTGGCGCAATCGGTCAATTTTGAAATGGACCTCCGGCTGGAAGCCGCCGCGATTTCGGAAATGGCGGAAAATATCGTCGATGATCCGGGCTTTCGGGTGCCTGAAATTTATTGGCCCCAATGCGCCAAGCGGGTTCTGACGATTGAATGGATCGACGGCATCCCGTTAACCGACCGTGATGCACTTGAAGCGTCTGACCATGATCTGAAGGCGCTTGGGGCGAATGTCATTCAGTCGTTTCTGCGCCACGCCATGCGYGACGGGTTTTTCCACGCCGATATGCATCCSGGCAATCTGTTTGTTGATGAGGAYGGCGATATCGTCGCCGTTGATTTTGGCATTATGGGCCGCCTTGGTATCAAGGAACGGCGCTTCCTGGCTGAAATTCTKTGGGGCTTTATTCAACGCGATTATACGCGCATTTCGGACGTCCATTTTGAAGCCGGTTACGTCGCRCCGCATCAGGACCGGGCCGCCTTTGCGCAATCCCTGCGGGCCATTGGCGAACCGTTGATGGGGAAAACCGCTGAAGATATTTCGATGGCGAATTTACTGACGCAATTGTTCCAAAATACCGAATTGTTCGAAATGGAAGCCCGGCCTGAATTGATGCTGCTGCAAAAAACCATGATGGTGGTGGAAGGCGTCGGGCGGATGCTCGATCCGGAATTGAACATGTGGGATACCTCGAAACCGGTGGTCAAGGAATGGATGGAGAGCAATCTCGGGCCTGAAGGCAGGCTTCACGATGCCGCTGAGGGGGCCGCCAATCTTGGCCGGTTTATGGGCCAGTTGCCGGGGCTGCTTGGACGCGCAGAAACAATTTCCCTACAAATGGCCGATATGGCGACCGGTGGCTTGAGGCTGGATCATGAAACTGTTCAAAAAATCGCATCTGAACAACGTCRCCAGGACCGCTGGAGCCGTCGGGCCTTGTGGGTTGGTGCGCTGGCACTTGCGGCGATCGCCTGGCATTTTGTAGGTTAGNNCNNNNCCATGRCCCTTGAAAACAAACGCATCCTTTTGATCGTAGCCGGTGGCATTGCGGCCTATAAAAGCCTTGAGCTCATTCGGCTTTTATCGAAAGCAGGCGCCACCGTGCAGGTCATCCTGACCAGGGCGGGAGCTGAATTTGTGACACCATTGTCGCTGTCGTCGCTGAGCGGGAGCAAAGTTTATTCCGATCTTTTCAACCTTACTGACGAAGCCGAGATGGGACATATCGAATTATCACGGGACGCCGACCTTTTGGTCGTAGCTCCAGCAACCGCTGATTTGATGGCAAAAATGGCCAACGGGTTATGCAACGATCTCGCATCAACAGCTTTATTGGCGACCGATAAACCGGTCCTGATCGCCCCGGCCATGAATGTCCGGATGTGGGAACATGCCGCCACCCGGCGCAATGTTGCCAGACTCACTGAAGACGGTATTCACATGGTTGGGCCCAACGAGGGCGATATGGCGTGTGGTGAATTTGGCTTTGGCCGCATGGCGGAACCTGACGAAATTCTGACCGCGATTACAGCTTTGCTTGGTAGCGATGAAAAGCCGCTTCAAGGCCGAAAGGCGCTGGTGACTTCAGGCCCGACACGCGAAGCCATAGACCCGATACGCTATCTGGCCAACCGCTCGTCCGGCAAACAGGGACACGCTATTGCGGCTGCGTTGGCGCACCTTGGTGCAGACGTGACGCTTGTCAGCGGGCCGGTGAAAATTGCCGATCCGGTGATGGTCGAGACCATACACATTGAATCTGCCAGCGACATGCTGGAGGTCTGCAAATCGGCTCTGCCGGTTGATATTGCGGTCTGTGTCGCAGCAGTCTCCGATTGGCGGGTTGCCAGCGAAGCAGGGCAAAAAATCAAGAAAGACCAAAGCGGTGAGGTGCCAATTCTGAACCTGATTGAAAACCCGGATATCCTGGCCACGCTTTCGAAAAAATCTCCGAACCGACCGGAATTGGTGGTTGGATTCGCAGCCGAAACGGAAAATATGATCGACCATGCCAAGGCTAAACTCATCAAAAAACAATGCGACTGGATTGTCGCCAATGATGTTTCAGTACCCGACCATGCGGGCAGCACCGGGGTTATGGGCGGGGATAAAAACCAGGTCCATATCGTGTCGAGCGATGGCGTTGAAAGTTGGCAGGAAATGAACAAGCAAGAAGTTGCTGCTGACCTTGCGCAGCGGATTGCTGATTATTTTGCAAATTTGGACCAAGCCGAATGAGCGCGCCCCTTGTTGTTGCCGTGAAACGATTGCCGCACGGGGCTGACCTTGAATTGCCCGCATATGAAACAGCAGGTGCGGCCGGAATGGACCTGCGGGCGGCGGTTGAAACCGACATGATCATTGCATCTGGAGACTGGGGATTGGTGCCAACCGGCATCGCTATCGCCCTGCCTGATGGCCATGAAGCGCAAATCCGACCGCGCTCCGGGCTGGCGGTCAAAAACGGGGTCACGGTTCTAAATGCGCCGGGTACAATCGATTGCGATTATCGCGGCGAAATTAAAGTGGCGCTGATCAATCACGGATCGGGGCCGTTCACAATCACCCGGGGCATGCGGATCGCGCAGATGGTCATCGCCCCCGTGACGCAAGCGACCATGACAGAATTTGAGGACCTGCCCGAAAGCGACCGTGGCTCAGGCGGGTTTGGATCAACCGGGCAATAATCATGGCCAACGATGTTTTCTTGAATGATGACGAACTGGAGCGATATGCCCGCCATATCGTCTTGCGCCATATTGGCGGGCCGGGTCAGCTCAAATTGAAAAGCGCCCGCATTCTGGTAATTGGCGCAGGCGGGCTTGGGTCGCCAGCCCTGATGTATCTTGCCGCCGCCGGCATCGGCACATTGGGTATTATTGACGATGACATTGTCTCGCTTTCAAACCTGCAACGCCAGGTTCTGCATGGAACAGCAGAAATAGGCATTGCGAAAGTTGAAAGCGCCAAATCCAGATTGGCGCAACTCAACCCTCATGTGGACGTTCTTGCTATTGCGTCTAGGCTGGATGCCAGCAACGCAGCAGGGATCATTGCCGATTTTGATCTGGTGATTGACGGATCGGATAATTTCTCCACCCGGTATCTGGTGAACGACGCCTGTTATTTCGGCAACAAAACCCTCGTCTCCGGGTCGGTCGGGCAATTTGACGGAACCCTGACAACATTCCGYGCATTCGAGACTGGCGCGGATGGCAACCCAAACCCGTCTTACCGGTGCCTGTTTCCGGAACCCCCGCCCCGGGAGATGGCACCAAATTGTGAGGAAGCAGGTGTTTTAGGCGCTCTGACCGGCATGATCGGTGCCATGCAGGCGATGGAAGCCATCAAGGAAATAACCGGCGCCGGAACATCTCTGGTAGGGCGACTATTATCATACGACGCTCTCGATACGCGGTTCCATGAAATCCGGTATAGCTGGGACCCTGAAAATCCCCTCAACGGGGACAACCCTACAATTTCGGATTTATCGATCCACGACTAGATTGCGGCGTGTAGGYCGTCGTCACACTATTGACGATTTACACTAGAGCATCGACGGCAAAATCCGGTCCGGCGGGCGATGGCCATCCATAAATGTCTTGATATTGATGATGACTTTTTCACCCATATCAACCCGGCCTTCCATGGTCGCTGATCCCATATGGGGCAGCAGCACAACCTTGCCGGCGGTGGCCAAACTCACCAGTTTTGAATTCACCGCTGGCTCATGTTCAAACACATCGAGACCGGCACCGGCAATCTCATTGGCTTCGAGCAGACGGGTCATGGCAACCTCGTCAATCACTTCGCCGCGCGCTGTATTGACGATATAGGCGTCGGAGCGAATAAGTTTCAATCGCCGCGCCGAGAGCAGGTGGAAAGTTGCCGGGGTATGGGGGCAATTTACCGAAATGATGTCCATCCGGGCAATCATCTGGTCGAGGCTGTCCCAATAGGTTGCCTCCAATTCCTGCTCGATCGCCGCCGCGACCCGGCGACGATTGTGATAATGTATCTGGAGACCAAAGGCGCGCGCCCGCCGGGCAACTGCCTGGCCAATACGGCCCATGCCGATAATACCAAGCCGTTTGCCGGAAATTCTGCGCCCCAGCATCCATGTGGGTGACCATCCGGTCCACGAACCTCCAGACGTTAGAACCTGTGACCCTTCGGCAAGCCGCCGCGGAACAGCCAGAATAAGAGCCATTGTCATGTCGGCGGTGTCTTCGGTCAAAACGCCTGGTGTATTGGTGACAGTGATCCCACGATTTGTTGCCGTGCCCACATCGATATTATCAACACCATTACCAAAATTTGCGATCAGCTTCAGGTTGGGTCCAGCCTGGCTCAAAACACCGGCATCGATCCGGTCGGTTACGGTCGGCACCAAAACATCAGCTTCAGCAACGGCTGCCACTAGATCCTTGTGTGACATCGGAGCATCGTCTTCATTCAGACGGGTATTGAACAATTCCCGCATCCGGGTCTCGACAATATCCGGCAATTTCCGGGTCACAATTACCAGGGGTTTGGATTTATGGTCGGGGCTCATTCACTGTTTCCATTCTGTTGACGGGCCAACCGCACAAGGCGCTTGACTCATTGCCAGCGTCGATAGCCAATCCTTATCAGAAGGATAGGGCAAGAATAAAGGCTTTCAAACGCCATTCTTATTGAATAGGAGAAGAACCTGCGCTAAATCATGAACCCATAAACACGCTTTACAATCAGAAATGATGCTGGCTGGGTCCCGTGCTTGCGATGCAGGGTTCGGATAGGCCTGCACAATGCCAAGCAAAACCGGCACTTGCATAATATGGATGCGGAATGGAATATATGAACAAAATTGCCGTCTTGTTCAGACCCCCACAAAGCACGGGAGCTGGAATGGCGATCAGACTATTCCTTGTTCTCATCCTCATGTCTGGCATCCTTGCAATCACACCATTTTTTGCATCCAATTCCCAAGCACAAACCGCAGGCGCGACCGGATCGCTCGGACAAAGCGGGTTGCTGATCCCGCGATTTGTCAGTCTCAAATCCAACCGGGTGAATGTACGCGGCGGACCATCGACCAATTACGAAGTTTTGGGCAAAGTGGTTTATGGCGAGGCTGCCGAAATCATCTCGGACCCTGATGCGGACTGGGTGAAAATCCGCATTGAGGGTGACGGGGTTGAGGGTTTCATTATGAAACGCTTTATGACGGATGTTGACCCGCTGGGATAACCCCCGCAAAACCTTACTTGAAATACTCGTAGTTGTCGTCTGATCTGGCTTATTTTCCTGATTGATTGCTGACCCTGAATAGAACTACTAAGCTAGTTTAATAGATCTAATAAAGGGCAGGGAAATGAGCGAAAAATCCATCCTGATCACAGGCTGCTCATCGGGCATAGGTTATGACGCGGCGCATACGTTGCAAAAACGTGGCTGGCGGGTTTTTGCAACCTGCCGTCAGGAAAAAGATTGCGAACGCCTTCGGGGTGAAGGGCTGGAGAGCTTCACGCTTGATTACGCCGATGAGGCCTCGATCAAATCCGCTGTGGCCGAGGTACTGGAACGCACCGGCGGCACGTTGGACCGTGCCGCGTTTCTGGCCGTCGAGGCCACCGATGACGATGCCCAGCGAGCCTCAGCGATTGATGTCGAGACCCAGTTGCTTGCGGCCAAGGCGGTGCTTGCGGCCGAGACACTGCGAATCGTGAACCGGGCGCAAGCGGGCGATGTCAAAGGCGCTCTGGCTCAGCTCAAGGTCGCGAAAATGCAGGCGCGCACGCTGGTAGCAACGACCGATGATCCCGACGTGGCGCAGCTGGCCAGGGAACTATCGGTGCTGGACGAGGTGATCCGAGAGGCGGAGAAAACCAGGGCCAAAGCGCACAAGGCCAGGCACAAGAGCAAGCACAAGCCAGGCAAAGGCGGGCCGGGCTCGGTTGGCTACGCGCCAGCCCCGTTCCCCAATGCCACCCAATCCATCGAAGGGGCGCGGTCGATCAAGCGCAGCCACAGCCGGGCCTTCAACGCGCTGCACTGATCCAGACATCACGCCGACCTCAACTTCCCGCGTCATACGCGCCACGTGAAAACGTCCTTGACAGGTGGGCGTCCCGCGGCCATCCTCCGCAGCCCAAGAGACAAGTTGGGGTGGTAGTTAAGTCGGTTATAACGCCGGCCTGTCACGCCGGAGGTCGCGGGTTCGAGTCCCGTCCGCCCCGCTCAAAAGCCCTCGAAGGTCTAACCTTCGAGGGCTTT
>JAESRU010000225.1 GCA_016764455.1 Hyphomicrobiales bacterium
CGATTGATAAAATGGCTAAAAAGAAAAAAGACAAAGGTAAAGACTATATAACGGGCGCCAAAACGGTCGCTGAGAACCGCAAGGCACGTTATAATTATGAAGTTTTGGAAACTGTGGAAGCCGGCATTATGTTGCTGGGTTCTGAGGTCAAAAGCCTGCGCCATGGCGGTAGTAACATTGCCGAAAGCTATGCTTCGATCGAAGGCAATGAGTTGTTTTTAATCAACAGCCACATTGCTGAATATACCCGCGCCAACCGCGAGAACCACCAGTTACGTCGCCATCGGAAATTATTGTTAAAGCGCAAAGAGATTGACAAAATGCGCGCCAAAATACAACAAGATGGCATAGCCGCGATGATAAAATACTGAAAATGGCATCGGCGCATTATTGTAGCGCTGGGAATACCACATGCGATGCATGCGATACGGGTTGTAATTTCCGGTCGGTGTACGGAAGCGCCCACGCCCGGATGATATCTGCCAGGTATGTGCGATACGCCCATTCACATAGACACGCATACGTTGTTCCGAGAGATCAATCTTGGCGACAACACCTGCGGACGCAGACTTGGATGTCACTATGTCGCCGAGTGAAAATCCAACCAAAAGCAAAAATACAAAAACAAAACGGGCCATAAACTTCCCCTTTACTCAAACACCTGTCCGCAACGGAAACTATCCTACAGTAAAAACCGGTTTTGTCACATTTAGCCCTCGGAGCGGGACGCGCATTTGATGCAGAGCGCTGCGGCAGGATCAATTTCGAGACGTTTTGGCGCAATCTCTTCGTCGCATTCGATGCAATAGCCATAGTCATCATCGTCAAGCCGTTTTAAGGCCTCAGCGATGCGTACTGAATCACGGGCGCGGCGCCGCTCGGCTTCTTGCGCCATGGCCTGACCCTGCATGGCGTCCATGCGCGATAACCGGCCAACGCTTTGCTGATCCAGCGTGACCGGATCACGGGATTGTTTGGAATTGGCGCTCAGGTTGGCCAATTCCTGCTGGCGCGCTTCCAGCGTTTTTTGTGCCTTTTTTAAATCGATTGTCATCGCAGAAATCCGCCAGAAATCCGATTGCCAAAGTGGATATATAACACCATTTGCCCTCGAAAAATATGAGCAAAGCGTCATAATACTGATGGGTTTGACAGGAGATCACGCGCGTGAAACCGTGGTGTAAACCGCGTACTGAAAGAAAGTCCCAGATGCTCTCACAATTGCTATCTCGTTTCACTGTTGCCATTGCAATTTTTCTGATGGCGCAGATACCCGGAATTGCGGTTGCGCAAGAAAATGCGACGAGTTTCAAATTCAGCCTGTTTTCCATCGAAGGCCTGGTCGTTGGCGATACTTATTCGATCGACGCAAATTTCGGCGAAAGGAATGGTATTTCCGTTCCGGTTCCCTTTAAATTTCTTGCTCCCCGGGAAGATGGCATCGAGGTCATTCTCGAACYACCRTCGGAAGGCAGCGGGGAATTGATCAAGGTGAATTTTGTWACCGAAGATCGTCARTTGATTGAGAATATGCGTCTGGTCAATATGCGGTTACCCCTTGGCCCGCGGGATGAACGCCTGACCATTCTCGCACGCTTGCTTGCCAATAACGGATTCAATCAAGCGGTTGCCGGGTTTGAGGAAAGCGAATTTATCGGCGTCCGCGAAACCAAAATTGGTGATTATGAAGCGGTCGAAGCGATCGGAAAATATGTCGATCCTGATCTGGGCCTGATGTATGTACGCCTCGTGGGCATTCCAAACCCTGATCGCCCGGAAAGCATTTTTGCAATTGCCAACATAGTGGCCAGCCGCGTTGATTTGGAAAATCTCGATGATCTGGCGCGTACGCGCACGGGAACCATGTTGCGCTTTTTCGAATATCTGTCTGAATGAATCGACCCGTTTGAGGAAAAAATCTCATGTTACTGTTGATAGTCGGCCTGGTGATTTTCGCCGTCATTCATTTTGTGCCGTCATTTCCCGGTGTGAAAAGTGCCATGAAAGCCCGTTYGGGAGAAATGGGGTACAGGGGCGTTTTCTCTGGTATCGYGCTGCTGGGATTGGTCTTGATGATTTATGGCTATTCTGAAGCCCAGCCGGATTCTGCAATAGCCTGGGATCTGCCTACATGGGGACGTTCAGTCAATCATGGATTGATGTTGATCGTGTTTATCTTGCTGGCGGCATCTGGNNTSCGMNNGGYAATATYGCYARWWWTGTCCGGCATCCCATGAGCYTGGGAGTRATTATTTGGKGCRTCGCACATTTRCTGGCCAACGATACTAYGGCTGATGTGGTTCTATTTGGCGGCATTCTGGCGTGGGCGATTGTGGCGATAATATTTGCATTTATCAGAAATAATGTCGCGGAAATCCCGACGGGGGCTATTGCCGTGCGCAACGACATTGTCGCCATTGTCGTTGGTACTCTAATCTACATGCTCATTGTCTGGAAAGTGCATGAATGGCTTATCGGGGTTCAGCCGATCCCGTAATAGCGTTCGGCTGATAGACTTCGCGAATAGCTTGTTGCACTGCGGCATCTATCGCGCGATAAACGAAAAAGCTTCAATCGCGAGGAGATCGAAATGTCTGTGCAGACCCCGATCAAAAGACTGACCGCCCCGGAAATTTCCGCCAAAAAGGGAAACGAGCCGATCGTGTCGCTCACGGCCTATCATGCCCATACCGCCGCAATTGCAGATAAACACTGCGATTTTTTGCTAGTAGGGGATTCCCTTGGCATGGTTATGCATGGCTTTGAATCCACGTTGCCGGTCCCCCTTGAATTGATGATCATTCATGGTCGCGCGGTGATGCGCGGATCGTCCCGCGCCCTCGTTGTCGTGGATATGCCGTTCGGGTCGTATGAAGAGAGCCCGCAGATTGCCTTCCGCAATGCGGCTGAAATCATCAAGGAAACCCAGGTTGGCGCGATCAAGCTGGAAGGCGGCGCGCGCATGGCGGAGACAATTCACTATCTGACCGAACGCGGCATCCCGGTCATGGCCCATATCGGTCTCACGCCTCAATCCATCAATGTTATGGGTGGGTTCAAAGTGCAGGGCCGCGAAAAAGAACAATGGAAAGCGCTGGAAGAGGATGCAAAAGCTGTTTCCAAAGCCGGCGCATTTGCCGTTGTGCTTGAAGCCATGCCGGAAGCGCTTGCAAAACGGATCACCAAACTTGTTCCAATCCCGACAATCGGTATCGGGGCAGGCAAAGAATGCGATGGCCAGATATTGGTGATGGAAGATATGTTGGGCTTGAGYCCGTGGGTGCCAAAAYTCGTGAAAAAATTTGGCGCTGTAGGCGATGCGATCGAAGGCGCTATTGGCGGCTATGCAAAAGAAGTTCGGGAGGGAAGTTTTCCAGCACCCGAACATACCTATGCCATGAAAGCGCCGCAAAAAAAGGTTGCAAGAAAGACCAGCCGCAAACGCTAACTTTGTAACACCAATATAATTGCTTCCAGGCGTTACAAACGATAGGTTTCCGGCCACTCGACCAATTGGTCGAAATGACGGCGGCAACAGGATACTGGATTAGATATGAGTGACGTATTTCGTGAGGTCGATGAGGACCTTCGCACTGAGCAAATGAACTCGCTTTGGCGCCGTTTTGGTCCGTTGGTAATCGGAGCTGCTGTTCTGGTTGTCGTCGGCGTTGCCGGGTTCAAGAGTTGGACCTGGTATCAGAYCCAACAAGCGGAAGAGGCCGGGCTCCGGTTCGAACAAGCTGTTGAGGCCAGCGAAAACGGCAATGAGGCTGAAGGTATCCGCCAGATGGAGCTCCTTGCCAGATCAAGCCCCGGCGGCTATCCCGCATTGGCAGCACTGGAAATTGCCGGTCTGAAAGCTCAAGCTGGAGATATGGAAGGCGCTGTTGCTGCCTATGATGCCATTTCAGCAAACAGCTCAAACGACCAATTGATCCGCAATCTGGCAACCTTGCAGGCCGCGCATTATCTTCTCGATACAGCAGATGTTGCAGTCATTCGGGCCCGACTCGATGGTCTGGCCACCGGCGACTCAATTTGGAAATCAAGCGCCCGCGAGACCATTGGCCTCGCATTGTGGAATGCTGGAAGCTTTTCCGAAGCTGGAAATTTGTTTCGGGAAATTACCATTGATGTGCAAACCCCTCGCGGCGTTCGTCAGCGTGCCCTTGTCATGCTTAGTCTGATTGCCCCTGAAGAACAGGCAGCTGGAATTTCAGGCACGGAGAGCAACCAATGAAACGGCGGGTTTTGGTCGCTATTGCGCTTGCAGCTAGTGTTGGCCTGACAGGCTGCAGTGGTGGCCTTTCGATTGATGATCTCAACCCGTTTAGCCAGCGTGAGCAAATCTTGCCGGGGGAGCGCCAGGAAATTTTGGCAGAACCAAATCCGCTGGCAGTTGACCCCGCATTGGCGGGGGTTCAGGCAATTGTTTTGCCGCCCGCAATTAACAATAGCGATTGGTCGCAACCGGGCGGGAACCCGGCAAACGCACCTGGTCATTTGGCATATTCAGGGTCCGGCCAACGTATCTGGATGTCCAGTGCAGGGCGTGGGACGGGTAGGTACGGCAATATATCTGCGTCCCCGGTTATTGCGGGTGGGCGCGCCTTTGTCATGGATGTTGAAGGCAAGGTCACGGCGCTAGCCGCTAGCGGTGGCGGGCGTGCCTGGCAGGTATCCATTGTCCCTGAAGGCGACGATGATGATGGCATTACGGGCGGCGGTCTTGCTGCTGATGGTGGCACTTTGTTTGTGGCAACTGGTTACGGCGAAATTATCGCTTTTGATCAGGGAACCGGGCAGCGGCGCTGGACAACAAAAATGGACATTCCCTTGCGGAGTGCTCCGACGGTCGCTAACGGAATTCTGTTTGTAGTTGGAACCGATAACCGGGTTTTCGCTGTATCCACCGCTGACGGTAGTCAGCTCTGGTCGTTCCGTGGAATTCCCGAAACAACCGGCCTTGTCTCAAGTGCCAGTCCTGCTGTTTCAGGTGATATAGTAGTGGTGCCATTTTCTTCCGGCGAAATTATCGCATTTCAGGCGGCCACCGGGCAGCCGGTCTGGGCAGAATCTCTAACCAGGACCAGAAGCTTCACATCCTTGTCCGGCATTCGCGAAGTTGCAGCGCGTCCTGTTATTCAAGATGGTGTTGTTTATGCTATAAGCGTTTCAGGGCGCATGATTGCCACGGGCCTTGCCAACGGAGATCGTGTCTGGACCAAAAATTTTGCCGGTGTTCATACCCCGGCCATTGCCGGTGAAAGCCTGTTCGCGGTAGATATTCGCGGTAAGCTGGCAGCCATGTCCAGAGCAAGCGGACAAGTGCTTTGGCTGGTCGATATGCCGAAAAACGAAGATGAGGAAACCTGGGCCGGACCGGTTGTTGCCGGTGGCAAATTGTGGTTGGCCTCGTCGGAAGGACGGCTGGTCTCAGTTGATCCGGCATCCGGGCAAATGATTTCAGAGCACGACATTGGTGATCCGGTACGGCTTCAACCCATCGTTGCTTTAAACACAATGTATGTATTTACCGATGACGCTAATCTGGTTGCTTTCAATTAAGCGTTAGCGCATCCAAATTTCATGACGGGCCGCAAGTCTTATGAATTTCAAAATTGCTATTATCGGTCGTCCCAATGTGGGCAAATCGACACTTTTCAATCGGCTTGCCGGGCGAAAACTCGCGATCGTGGATGATCGCCCGGGCGTCACACGCGATCGGCGCATGGTTGATGTATCCTGGGGCGGGATGGAATTCACCCTGATCGATACTGCTGGTCTCGAAGACCCAAAGCACGAAAGCCTCACAAGCCGGATGCAGGATCAAACTGCGGAGGCGATCCGGGAAGCTGATTTGTGCTTGTTTGTCATGGATGCCAGGGCTGGTTTAACGCCCATGGACAAGCATTTTGCCGTGCCGCTGCGCAAGAGCGGAAAGCCCATTGCGGTGCTTGCCAATAAGGCAGAAGGCAAGGCTGGCGATGCAGGCTCACTGGAAGCCCATGAATTGGGCTTCGGTGACCCGTTGCGCGTGTCGGCTGAACATGGTGACGGCATGGCGGATTTGTTCCAGATTGTGCGTCACGCCAAAAAAGCCTGGGAAGCAACAACCACTCAATCGACCGATACGGAAATTCCCAGTGAAGGGGGTCCGTTGAAGATCGCCATTATCGGGCGACCAAATGCCGGAAAATCAACACTCGTAAACCAATTGATAGGCGAAGATCGGGTTTTGACCGGTCCGGTGGCAGGAACCACGCGAGATTCRATTGCCGTAAAATGGCGCTGGCAGGACCGCGATATCCAATTGGTAGATACGGCAGGTTTACGCAAAAAGGCCCGGATCAAAGACCGGCTTGAGAAATTATCGGCAGGTGATGCAATACATTCACTGAAATTCGCCGAAATCGTCATTTTGCTTCTCGATGCCGGACAGGCGTTCGAAAATCAGGATTTGAAATTGGCCGACCTGATCGCGCGGGAAGGTCGGGCTGTTGTTATCGGCGTCAATAAATGGGATCTGGTTCCCAACAAACAGGAAACCAGAAAGAAACTCGACGAGATGGTAACCCGCCTGTTGCCCCAGATCAGGGGTGTGCCGGTGGTGACCCTGTCTGCGCTTGAAGGCA
>JAESRU010000082.1 GCA_016764455.1 Hyphomicrobiales bacterium
GCCCGGATCACCGGATTACTGATCGGATTGGCGGCAGATCTATCGCCCCGGTTTTCCGGCAACGCAGCCCGCCGCGCGATTGCTCGCGATGCGCACAACCATCTTTCCCCCAACGCCGGGTGGCCCGAAGCAGCTCTTGCCGGAGCATTGGGAATATCTCTCGGCGGCCCGCGCAATTATCATGGGCACAAAACCGAACTTGCTTGGATGGGTGATGGACGCACAGAGCTTTCCGCCAACGATATCGATGAGGGTTTGAAACTCTACAACATTGGCCTGAATATCACCGTGGCGCTTGTCGCATTTGCCGCACTTATTGTTTTTGCGGCTTAAGGATCATTGGCAAACCGGCGACCACCAGAACGACTTTGTCGACTGCCTGTGCGACCCGCTGATTGGATATACCGGCAATATCGCGGAACTGCCGGGCCATTTCATTCTCCGGTACGATCCCCGACCCCACTTCATTTGAGACCAGAACGATCGTGCCTGGCGCATTTTCCAGGGCATCCAGCAATGCGYTCACTGCCTGTTCACAATCCTGATCTGCAAGCATCAGGTTGGTGAGCCACAAAGTCAGGCAATCAACGAGGATGAATGTATCCGGTTTTGCCGCATTCATTAGTGCGCGTGGCAGATCCAACGGGACTTCAAGGGTCGACCAGTCCGCGCCGCGCCGGGCTTGGTGGGTTTTGATCCGTATGGTCATTTCCTGATCGAAAGCTTGTGCCGTCGCGATATAGACACACGGTCCATTCCAATCTTCGCCCAAAGCTTCGGCATACATGCTTTTGCCGGAGCGTGCCCCGCCCAGGACCAGAATTGATGTTCCAGGTTTGCTCATACCAGCATTGCCAATGTTAAAAGTGCKGCGGTCTGTGCCAATTGTTCACCTGCACCCAATACATCTCCGGTAAATCCGCCAATATGCTTGCTGGCAAGAAAGGCAACAATGCCAACCGCCACCACACTGGCCAACAGCAAGAACGCAGCGATTTGAGCCGGTAACAGTACAAAAATAATGGCGACAGCAATTGCAAATGCCAATGCGACCGAAAAAAGCGGCGGATTTGCAACCAGAGTACCAAGGCCGTCTTCTCGCGCCGGAGGGAGAAGCGCCAATTGCATGACAATTGCCAATCRCCCCAAAAGAGCAACGCAAACCAAACTCGCCAGCATTGTGGAATGCGGCAATCCTGCAATCCCGCCCCAACGCAACCCCAAAATCAATATCAACGCCAGAACGCCGTAAGCGCCGATGCGGCTATCGTGCATGATTGCCAGTTTTTTGCGCTTGGTATGTCCGCCCCCGATGCCGTCGGCAAAATCCGCCAATCCGTCTTCGTGAAGAGCACCGGTCAGAAGAATTTGCGCGGCTAGCACCAGACCGGCTGAAAGGTGCGAATTTAGTCCTGCAAATTGGGCGAACAACCATACAACCGCTGAAAGCGCGCCGATAGCCGCGCCCACCAACGGATATACCCATACGCCTCTTGATAGATTGCCGGCACCAATTTCCCGCTTTGGCAATGGCAACCGCGTAAGCAATCCAAATGCTGCAAGAATATCGTCGAAAATCGCACGCAATGATTTATTCCCGATTGTCCACATTGGCGGCATCAAATGTTGCCATGCCGTTATGCGTCGCGACCGCACCGCGCAGGATTCCCAGCGCAATTGCAGCACCCGTGCCTTCWCCAAGSCGCATGCCAAGATTGACGATCGGTTCCATGCCAAGGCTCTCAAGCAAGCGCGGATGCGCTGGTTCAGCGGAAACGTGACCAGCAAGGCAATGATCGAGCGCACCAGGCTGYGCCTTTTCCAATATCAAAGCTGCCGCACCGCACACATAGCCATCGATCAAAACCGGAATRCGACACTTTCGTGCTTTCATTATCGCACCAACAAGTGCTGCCAATTCACGCCCACCAAGCCTGCGCAAGGTTTCAAATGGGTGCCCGCAATGGCGCCCGTGCAGSTCTATCGCGCGCGCAAYAATATTGGCCTTGTGAGATATTCCTTCAGCATCCAGCCCAGTGCCGGGGCCAGTCCAGAATGCGGGCTCGCCACCAAGAATTGCGCAACACAAAGCAGCAGCRGCCGTTGTGTTGCCAATGCCCATTTCACCAAGCAAAAGKAGGTCRGTSCCSTCATYAACAGCGTCTGATCCRATAGCGATTGCGGCCGCACATTCTTCTTCGCTCATGGCGGGCTGCAACGACATATCGGCTGTAGGATTRTGCAGATCGAGAGCGATGACGCGCAATTTTGATTGATAGGTCTCGCAAAGTTGGCATATTGCCGCCCCGCCGCCTTCAAAATTTGCCACCATCTGTTCGGTAACACTGCTTGGAAATGGCGATATTCCTTGCGCGGTTACGCCGTGATTACCAGCAAATATGAGTGTTTCGACATGCTCTAGACGTGGTTGTTCGCGGCCCTGCCATGCAGCGATCCAACAGGCCATATCTTCCAAACGCCCCAACGCCCCCTGGGGTTTGGTAAGCGTATTCTGATGCGCCCGTGCGGCGTCCTTGATCTGGGTATTGGGACCGGGTAACGCCTCGAGTTTCAAGGCAAATTCCGCCCACCATTCGGTTTGGTTTTTCTTGCGATTGTCATGCATTGTGAAACTCTGTTCCAACCTGCGTATCTGTGCCAAAAGAAGGTATTGTCACGTTCAATAATTGCAGTCGAGCATAATTGACTTGTTCACGGAAGYCGGCATTTTCAGAGGAAGTTTTATTGAACCGGACTGGCACGCCTCGTAGCTTTCAAAGATGAGAAACCCGTCCCTAATTTCCCTGTAGACATTCGATGATACTGTCACAGTAACTTGGTGCCTGGCATTCGATAGGCCAGTAAAATTGTCGGATACAAAGAACCTCCTACACGCGACACCGTTTGCCCCCTTCCATCATTCAACATGCCGTTTGGCTGTATTTCCGGTTTCCGCTCAGTTATCGGGCTGTCGATAGTGAAGGTGAAGTGCTGGACATCTTTGTGCAATCCAGGAGGAACGGGCGGAGAATTCCCACCTGCCCATTCGGGAACGAGAACGATGAATGGAACGATTCAAGTCGCCCAGATCAGCGCAACGTTTCCTCTCCACTTACGCAGCCACCGACAACACCTTCAACATCCAAGGGCACCTGATTTCCAGGCAGACCGTGCGTCAATTTCGCAATGAAGCRATGGACGTGTGGATGAATGTAACAACTGCAGCCTGACTTCCGTGATCAACCCAATTAAGTTCGACTGCAATCACTTTACGTGACAATGCCCCTCGCWGGATTGTTCCTAACACCAACTCGCTTCATCTTGCGGCGACCTACGCAGCAACTCTTGCACATTGGCTTCGAGCAGTTTGTAACCGACATTGCCAAATAGCTTTTGCCGACCATTGTTCATAATAAATGTCGGGCTGCCGACAACACCATTTTTCTGGCTGTCTTCATAATCCGCTGCAAGGAATGCAACCGCTTCCGACGACCGGATCTTTTGGTCGATCTCTTTATAATCGATACCAAGGGTGTCCGAAATATCCTTGTGGACCTGCCAATCTGAAATATCCAAGGCTGATTCAAAAAATGCCCGGCGTAATTCCGCCACGGCTAACATAGGCAATGATTCCAATTGGCCGATAGCCTGAGAACCGTTTCCTGATCGTTCGTTTTCAACCAGTTCCACAGCTTTGACAAAAAGATGGGCGCTCAGGGAGGAGCGCGGTTTGGTGTCAATCCAGATACGCTCGTGGACGCTTATATGGGGGAAACCCTCTGCAACTTCTAAGAGGTGGCGGTTAAAGCCTTCAAAGCCTTTCTTGTCACGCCAATTGTCTTCAATTTTGCTCCACGCATCGGGGAAAACCGAGCAAAAGCGCATTTCAATTTCAATATTGTCCCCGAAGTGATCAACCAGTTCTTCCAGCCGACGCTGCGCAGCATAGGCCCAAATACAAAGTACATCAGAATAGTAAGATATCCGAACCGGTGTCATTATGATGAACCTCGTATTTTGTCAGGAAAGCTATGGACTTCACTAAAACTCCAAATGGGCAGGCCATAATTGCCAGTTAATGTCAAACCGCCAGGCTACGATATGCCCCGGCCCGCTCTGCCAATTTCCTAWGACAACGCCCACCCTGACACTCACATTAGGAACTCGCGCCACACCAGTCCATCCTCAATTCCATCCGTTGTCAGGGTTTTTGAGTCCAGAGGCYAGCACCATCGCGACCAATTTCGGCGTGGTTCAGCCCTCTTTTTTTTGATCTCTGATACAAATAACGGCCCGAATTTATTCCACCAAGCGCGTATTGTCTCATGGCTCACATCAATCCCACGCTCGAGGAGCAAGTCCTCGACATTTCGAAGTGAAAGTGGAAAACGGACATACATCATCACCCTCAAGTCTCTTTCCTTTGACAATGCGCTGCTGTGCGTTTCGTTCCCATAGTCGTTCTCCTTTTGCGCAAAATATGCGGTTAAAGGAGCCGCACAATTCCGTGACGGGTCCAATTGTGCTAGCTTCGGATCCCCATTGGGAAAGGATCAGCAAATGACGAACTCTCGTTGCGTCTCTTCAATTATTTTGGTGGCCTTTTTTCTGGCCGGCTGCTTGTTACTTCCAGTAAGCGCACAGGTGGCAGATCGTGATATATTCGTGCCTACAACGATTTCCGCAGAAGCCCAGGAGGTCCTGAACAATCTCAGCGCAGGCCGAGGTTATACCCGCCCCGTCCCTGCACCCGATGACTTGGAAGCCTGGCGGATAGTTCATGAGACCCTTGAATCAGGCCCGCTAGCACAGAGCRAAAATATAGCTGCTGCCAACAACGTAACCGTAACCGAAGCAACGATAGGTGGCGTGCCGGTTTTGGATATCCGCCCAGCTATTTGGCTGAGTGATGGCCCCAATGGTAGCAAGGTGTTGGTTTACACGCACGGCGGTGCCTACACTCTTTTCAGTGCCGGCAGCACGCTGGGGAGCTCTGCTCAAATGAGCCGGGCCACAGGCCTCCGGGTTATCTCTGTAGACTWCACAACCGCCCCATTTGCCAATTGGAGCGAAATTCAAGAGCAGGTAATTTCTGTGTTTGAGGCACTATTAGCTCAGGGTTATACGATGAATGACATCGCAATCTATGGCGACTCCGCAGGAGGAGGGTTGGCAACCTCAACCGTACTCAATCTTCGCGACCAAGAGATGGGCATGCCCGCGGTCGTGGTGCTATGGTCGCCTTGGGTGGATCTCACAGACCGGGGTGATACGCTCCAAACGCTCAAGGAAGATGACCCGCAATTGACTTATTCAACTGTGTTGGGACCCAGTGCCCTGGCTTACGCTGATGGGCTTGATCTCGGTGATCGTCGGGTTTCACCTTTATATTCAGACTTCAGCAAGGGTTTTCCACCGACGCTGATCCAAGGCGGCACGAAGGAGATACTCTTGAGCACTGCGGTCAGGCTCTACCGGACCTTGGACACTGCAGGCCAAGAGGTGACGCTGGATATTTACGAGGGAATGCCGCACGTCTTTCAACAGCAACCAATACCTGAGGCGCAATTGGCGATAAATAAATCTGCGGCTTTCATTCTTAAACATCTCGAGTGATCGGAATGGCTTTGTCATCTATGGGCACCCCTTGGATTGCAGAGACTTTTAGCCATTTGGGGCCATTTTTCGCGAGAATTTTAGTCTCGGCACCAGACGATACAACCCAATACCCGGTCAACCTCATGAGATGTCGGAGGGTTTTCGAACCATGACAACAAACGTGTTTTATGGGAAGACTTGATGGTGGAGGGTGCAGTCTCGAGCGAACCCGTCTCTGGTCCATTTACCCTGTTAACCGGGTAAATACAGGGAATTTTTGCGTATTCGCAGGGAAATGATAGAAATGCGGAAAGCGCGGCGTTTCAAAAGAAGAAATTGAAACTGTTTTCAGGAATATACCAGCTGTCCAACCTGACCCGGTCCCCGATGAGGAGCGATTGTGAGCAATARGTCGTAATGATGAAGACAGATATATATTTGCGGTTTTCATTTTACGAACCACGGATATTGGCAACCTTATTTGGCCAGTATCAGGCCGCTATATGCACGAGAAAGAGATAGTCAGTTATGAGCAACAAAAGGAAACTTAAATCACTGCCCCGATTGAAATCGGAGAAAGAGGCTGAGGACTTTGTTGATAATGCGGACCTATCTGAATTTGATCTATCAGAATTCAAGCCTGTAAATTTCGAGTTTGAGAACAAGAGCGCGACAATCAGCATGCGCTTGCCGAAAAGTCAGCTTGCTGCTGTGAAGGCGGCGGCCAAAAAGCGTGGCATTCCCTATCAACGCTTCATGCGCGAAATGATCCAAAGGGGTATGCAGGCTTCATAGCCTCGAACTCGTTCGATCACACCCGGCTGGCGCACGTTAAGTTGACCCTCTCAACGTGGCGACGCGGAAGCGGAAAATAGTCCAGCAGGCATTGTCAGAGGAAAGTTCATTGAAACGGCTGTCCGCCCCTTTTAACGTCTCCGGATAAGAAATCCATTCCGCTATTTCAAAACCTCCCCCAAGATCATTTGCCTTGCGGTGATGTTGTATGTGCGCTTTCCACTTTC